>NZ_JADIKJ010000015.1:0-327666 GCF_044904675.1 Dyella jejuensis
AGCTGGCACGCACCCGTCACGTCGGTCGTGCGGAAGTAGAACTGCGGACGATAGCCCTTGAAGAACGGGGTATGACGACCGCCCTCTTCCTTCGACAGCACGTACACTTCGGCTTCGAACTGGGTGTGCGGGGTGATCGAGCCCGGCTTGGCCAGCACCTGGCCGCGCTCCACGTCTTCACGCTTCGTGCCGCGCAGCAGCAGGCCCACGTTGTCGCCCGCCTGGCCCTGGTCCAGCAGCTTGCGGAACATTTCCACGCCCGTCACGGTGGTCTTGACCGTGGGCTTCAGACCCACGATCTCGATTTCCTCGCCCACCTTGATGATGCCGCTCTCCACGCGACCGGTGACCACCGTGCCGCGACCGGAGATCGAGAACACGTCTTCCACCGGCATCAGGAAGGCCTTGTCCAGCGCACGCACCGGCTCNCGCCTTCCAGCGCCTTCAGCGCCGAACCCTTGATGATCGGCGTGTCGTCGCCCGGGAAGTCGTACTTGCTGAGCAGCTCGCGCACTTCCATTTCCACCAGCTCCAGCAGCTCGGCGTCGTCCACCATGTCGGCCTTGTTCAGGAACACCACGATGTACGGCACGCCTACCTGGCGGCTGAGCAGGATGTGTTCGCGCGTCTGCGGCATCGGGCCGTCCGCGGCCGAGCACACCAGGATCGCGCCGTCCATCTGCGCCGCACCCGTGATCATGTTCTTCACGTAGTCGGCGTGGCCCGGGCAGTCCACGTGGGCGTAGTGGCGGTTCGGCGATTCGTATTCCACGTGCGCCGTCGAGATCGTGATACCGCGCGCCTTTTCTTCCGGCGCCGCGTCGATCTGGTCGTATGCCTTGAATTCGCCACCAAAGCGCTCTGCGCCGATCTTCGTCAGCGCCGCCGTCAGCGTCGTCTTCCCGTGGTCCACGTGGCCGATCGTGCCCACGTTCACGTGCGGCTTCGTCCGTTCGAATTTACCCTTTGCCATGAGCGCTAAATCCCGATGGAGTCAATGAGTGAAAGAAAATTTGCGTATGAATGATCAGGTGATACCGCGACATTCGCGTGCGGTGGTGCTCATGACTGGAATCGAACCAGCGACCTCTTCCTTACCAAGGAAGTGCTCTACCGACTGAGCTACATGAGCACAAATGCACAGCGACGAGATCAATGGAGCGGGAGACGGGAATCGAACCCGCACCATCAGCTTGGAAGGCTGAGGTTCTACCATTGAACTACTCCCGCCCTGCGCGGAACCCGTCTGACGAACCGTAGCGACGCAGTTACCCGCCTCTACGACACGATCCCCAGCCAAGACCGCGGTTACCCGTGGCAATCGGCTGGTGGAGGGAGGTGGATTCGAACCACCGAAGGCGTAAGCCAGCAGATTTACAGTCTGCCCCCGTTGGCCGCTTGGGTATCCCTCCAACAAAGAACGGCTATTGTGTGGATCGAGGCCTGATGTGTCAACACCTTGACGACCTGAAACGGGCGCTTTTCCGAGATTTTTCGACTGCACGGGATACCTGTTCAGTCGTTTCCAGCACCGCGCGTGTCGACCAGTCGCTCCATGCTCTTGGAGAGCTCCAACAGGTGCAGCGCCTTTTCCTGCAAACGACGCTCGTTGTCGTCGCGGGGCGTCCAGGGCGGCACGGGCGTGGGCATGCCGTCAGGTTTGTCCAGCGCGACGAATACCATCACGCAGCTAGTGGCCAGACGCTCATCCCCGCTGCGCAGGTCCCGCGCCAGGACGTCCACAGCCATCTGCATGCTGGACGTACCGGTGTGGATCAGCTTGGCACGCACGCTGACCAGGTCGCCGATCAGGATCGGCTTGACAAACTGGATGCCGCTGACCGCCGCCGTCACGCAATAAGCGCCACTCCAGCCAACCGCGCAAGCGTAGCCGGCCTGGTCGATCCATTTCATTACCATGCCGCCATGCACCTTGCCGCCGAAATTGACATCGGTAGGTTGCGCAAGAAAACGGAACGTTACTTCGTGCTGCTGGCCGGACATGCGTGCTCCAACGGACTAATCCATAACCGAGATTCCGCATTATGCCCGCTTGCTTGCTGGCAGCACCAAGGGCATGGGAGTCGTTATCAGGTCCCTGGCTGAACGCATCCGGGAGACCGTCACACGAAAGCTCAGGGGCAGATAGGCAGGCCATGGCGCCACATGTGGCGTTGAGCATGAAATGGCGCGTACCGGCACGTCGCATCGCATCCCGCATCGCGCGCGTTGCCAAAGCTGCCGGGCCATGCCGTGCCCCTGATAAAGGGTGCCAACAAAAAAGAAGCGGACCGGATAACAATACGCGGCGCATGGCTGCCACTCCGACCAGTGCATCGCCCAGGCAACCCAGATAAAAGCGCCAGCCCTGCCTTATTTGTACGAAAAAACTTCTTGGCAGCAAGGCGCAAGCGGATTTGTCCAGCCTCGGGTGACTGACCATGCAGCACCCAGTGTCGCATCACGCGGCGAATCAGCACTTCCACTGCGCGCGCATCATCCGACGCGCGAGGCGCATCCGTAGTCTTTGATGAGACATAACCGCGCGATCACCTGCATGCATGGCAGCCATGCCGGCACGAAAAGCCCCGCTTGGGCGGGGCTCGCACACTTGGCTTTGGACGGCGATCAAACGTTGAACAGGAAGTGCAAGACGTCGCCTTCCTTCACGATGTAATCCTTGCCTTCCTTGCGCAAACGCCCTGCTGCCGCCGCGCCGGTCTCGCCTTTGTACTGGATGAAATCGTCGTAGCCGATCGTCTCAGCGCGAATGAATCCGCGCTCGAAATCGGTATGAATCACACCTGCGGCCTGCGGCGCGGTGGAACCGGCCTTGACCGTCCAGGCACGCACCTCTTTCACTCCGGCCGTGAAATAAGTCTGCAGCCCCAGCAGCTTGTAGCCCGCTCGAATGACACGGTTGAGCCCAGGCTCTTCGAGGCCAAGATCCTTCAGGAATTCGTCGCGGTCGGCGTCCTCGAGCTGGGACAGCTCCTCTTCGATCGCCGCACATACCGGCACCACTTCCGCGCCCTCGCCTGCCGCGCGCTGACGCACCACATCCAGGTGCGGATTGTTCTCGAAACCATCTTCCCGCACATTGGCGATATACATCAGCGGCTTGAGTGTCAGCAGGAAAAGATCGCGAACCAGCGCCTTTTCCTCGTCATCCAGCCCCAGGCTACGCGCTGATTTGCCTTCGTTGAGGCCCGCGGCAAGCTTTTGCAGCACCGGCTTCTTCGCCAGCGCTTCCTTGTCATTCGCCTTGGCGGCGCGCTCGGCGCGATTAAGCGCTTTTTCGACGGAATCGAGATCGGCCAACGCCAATTCGGTGTCGATGGTCTCGATATCGGCAATCGGATCGACCTTGCCGGCCACGTGCACGATGTCGGTGTGCTCGAAGCAGCGCACCACGTGTGCAATCGCATCTACCTCGCGGATGTGCGAAAGGAATTTATTTCCCAGCCCCTCGCCTTTCGAGGCACCGGCAACCAATCCGGCGATATCGACGAATTCCACTGCGGTGGGAATCAACTTCTGTGGCTTGACGATCTCCGCCAACTGCTGGAGGCGCGGATCCGGTACTGGCACCACGCCCACGTTCGGCTCGATGGTGCAGAACGGGAAATTCGCCGCAGCAATGCCCGCCTTGGTCAGCGCATTGAACAGGGTGGATTTGCCGACGTTAGGCAGGCCGACGATGCCGCATTTGATGCCCATGGTTTAGGTCCGTGAATCGTAAATAGAAATCGGGGATGGGAAAAAGCCGGGATGGGCGGCTCAACGATTCCCCGCTGTATGCAATTGTTGCATCGCCTTCTCGAACTGCCCATCCACGGCCAGTGGCAACACATCCATCGCCCGGGCAACGCCGTCGAGCATGGCGTCCTCATCCTTGGCGGAGGGGCGGCCCAGCACCCAGGAAGTAACCTGGTCACGATGGCCGGGATGGCCAATGCCGATACGCAGGCGATGGAATTTGCCGTGTCCCAGATGAGTGATGATGTCGCGCAGGCCATTCTGCCCGCCATGGCCGCCATCGAATTTCAGGCGCACCGTGCCGGCGGGAAGATCCAGATCATCATGCGCGACGAGGCATTCCTCCGGCGCGATCTTGTAATAGCGCAGCGCCGAGGCGACAGCGATGCCGCTCTTGTTCATGAAAGTGGCGGGCTTGAGCGACCACACCGATTCACCGCCGATGCGCAACTTGCAGGTTTCGCCGTGCAGCTTGCCGTCGAAGCCGAAACGCTCGCCTTGACCCGCAGCCAGGGCGTCAACAAACCAGAACCCGGCATTGTGCCGGGTTCTGAGGTGTTCGGCACCGGGATTGCCCAGCCCGACAATGAGTCGCAAACCTGCCATGCGCAGAGATAGCTTTACCCGCCCGCGCCAGGAATGACGAAGGCGGGCAGCCGCTTACTTCTTGGCATCCTTGGCATCGGCGGCGGGCTTCGCCTCGCCCTCGGCGCCTTCGGCGGGTGCCGCGTCGACTTCTTCCTGTACGAATGCGGCGGTAACCACGGCCACATCGTGATCGGCGCCCAGGTGCAAGGCCGGGATTTCAACATTGGCCGGCAGCTTGAGCTGTGCCAGGTGGACGATGTCGCCAGGCTTCAGGTCGGCCAGGTCGAGTTCGACGAACTCCGGCAGATCCTTCGGCAGGCAGGACACTTCCACTTCGTTGAGGTTGTGCGAGATCACCACGCCAGCCGTCTTGCCGGCCGGAGACTTCTCCTGGTTCACGAAGTGGATCGGCACATTGACGCGGATCGCTTCGTTTTCGTTGATGCGCAGGAAATCCATATGCAGCATCTGCTGCTTGAACGGATGCTTCTGCCAGTCGCGCACCAGCACCTTCTGCACCTTGCCGTCGATGCTCAGGTCGAGCACCGAGGAAAAGAACCACTCGTGCTTGGCGGCGAGCAGGATCGTGTTGTGCTCGATCTGGATGCTTTGCGGGGGTTGGCCCGCACCATAAACGACGGCCGGCACGAAAGACGCACGACGCAGGCGGCGGCTCGCACCTTTCCCCTCGTCCTTGCGGCTCTGGGCCGAAATCTCATGAGTCTTAGCCATTTCAGTATTGCCTTGGTTTGGAAAGCCGCCTCACGGCGGCCGAACTGACTCTCCCGCGACCAGGAGAGCCGGATTGCCCGCTCGAGCGGACGGAAAAGCGCGTAAGTATACAGAAAATCACGGACTATCGCCCCCTTCCCTGCAGGGAAAGGGGGGCAGCGAGTGGACAGCCTCGCTATTTGACGACTATCCAAAGCGCGGTCCCGGCCGCCCGGGGCAAGCCTTGTACAGCCCTCTCCCCCAAGATGAGGAGGAAAAGGCGGACAGCGCCTAATCGATATACAAAGAGCTGACCGACTCGCCAAAAGCGATGCGGCGGATTGTCTCGGCCAGCAGCTCGGCCACCGAAAGCTGGCGGATCTTGGGGCAGGCCCTGGCATCGTCGCGCAGCGGCAGCGTATTGGTCACCACCAGCTGATCCAGCTGGGAACCTTCGATATTGCGGATCGCCGCGCCGGACAACACCGGGTGCACGCAATAGGCCACCACCTTGCGGGCGCCGCGCTCCTTCAAAGCCGCCGCCGCGGCACAGAGCGTACCGGCGGTGTCGACGATATCGTCAACCATTACGCAGGTCTTGCCCTCGACGTCGCCGATGATGTTCATCACCGTCGCCACGTTGGCCTTGGGACGCCGCTTGTCGATGATGGCGAGGTCCGCGTCGTCGAGGCGCTTGGCGATTGCGCGCGCGCGCACCACGCCCCCCACGTCCGGACTGACCACGATCAAGTCGTCCATGCTGTGATTGCGCCAGATATCCGCCAGCAGGATCGGCGAAGCGTAGACGTTGTCCACCGGCACATCGAAGAAGCCCTGGATCTGGTCGGCATGCAAATCCACCGTCAGCACCCGATCCACACCCGAGGTGCCGATCAGGCGGGCCACCAGCTTGGCGGTGATCGGCACGCGCGCCGAGCGCGGACGGCGATCCTGGCGGGCATAGCCGAAATACGGGATCACCGCGGTGACGCTGGCCGCCGATGCGCGCTTGAGCGCATCCACCAGGGTCAGCAGCTCGAACAGGTTCTCCGCGCTTGGCGCACCGGTCGGCTGCAACACGAATACTTCCTGCCGGCGGACGTTCTCTTCGATTTCCACCTGCACTTCGCCGTCGCTGAACTTGCCGACGAGCGCCTTGCCCAGCGGTACGCCCAGTCGATGAGCGACGTCTTCGGCCAGGGCGCGGTGCGCATTGCCGGCGAACAGCATCGGGCTGGACGTATCCACGGTTGTGTCCTCAGAAACCAGGCCATGGAGGGATCGACGGATCCCTCTTTTTGAAATGGCTGGGGCGGTAGGATTCGAACCTACGCATGCGGGAATCAAAATCCCGTGCCTTAACCAGCTTGGCGACGCCCCAGTAGTACTCGTTTGTAATCTGCTTCCGAACCTGCCGACCTAGTCCATCGCGGCGTGGCGCGCCAGCGCCCGGTGCAAGGGCGACACGCCAACACCCTCGGCCACCCAGGCGGTGAACGATGCCGGGCAGCGCGTGGCAACCGCCACAGCCCGCTCAGGTGTTGCCGTTTCCAAGAAAACGCAACCACCCTTGCCGGACAACCGCGCGTGGCCATGGCGCCCGAGCCAGTCCAATGCCGCAGCGACCCGAGGGTAACGCGCGCGAACGACAGGCTCGAACACGTTCTCCACGGTTTCGCCGGAAGCAAAGGATGAAATTGTGGCCGGGGGCGCAATTCGTGTCAATTCAGTTGCTTGAAATATTTCGCTGGCGGACACGTTTTCGTGTGGATCCAGCACTACATACCAGCGCCGCGGCAACGTGATCGGCTTGCCGCGTTCGCCCGTGCCACTGATCCAGGCCGCGCGCGCCCGCACGAACAGGGACACCTCCGGCGCGAGCATGCGCCCCAAATCGGCAAGCTCATCCGTGCTCGCACCGCAACGCCATACATGGTTCAACGCCAATAGCACGGTTGCCGCAGCCGAACTGCCGCCACCCAGGCCGATCGCACGAGGAACACGCCGCTCGATCTCGATGTCCGCACCGCTTCGCACGCCGGCATGATCGCGCAGCAATGCTGCCGCGCGCACCATCAGGTCGCTGGATTCCGGCAGGTTCGGCACATCGGTCAAACGACGAATACCGCCATCGTCGCGCGCGCGCACCCGGATTTCATCGCCCCAGTCGAGCAGGCGGAATACCGACTGCACCGCATCGCTGCCGTCCTCGCGTTGCGCGAGGATGCGCAGAAAAAGCCTCAAGCTTGCCGGCGCCGGCCACACCGACCATTCGTGCGCCGACAGCGGCGGCAATCTGCGCGACATGAACACGCGCAGGCTGTCGGGAAAACCGTTTTCGCGATCGCGATCACGTGCGTAGGCGTAAGAAGGATCGTGCTTGTCCACGGCCACAAAGCCATGCTTCGCGTAGAACGGCGCATTCCAGGCTACGTCGGCCAAGGTTCCCAGATCGATCCGGCGATAGCCCGCGGCCCGCGCCCAATCGCAGGCGTGTTCAAGCAGCGCGGCACCGATGCCGCGCCGCTGGCAGGCTGGCAACACGTCGATCTCGGCGATACCGGCAACGCCGCCTCCTTGTTCCGTATCCAGCCAGACGAAGCCCAACGGTTCGCCCGCGTCATCGAGCGCCACCCAGACCAGGCCCCGATGGATCTCTTCGGCCAGCAGTTCGGGCGGCATCGACATGGCCGAATAGAACGGCCACGCGGCGTGTCCGCGAAACATTTCCACCGCGGCACGTTCTATCGCGCAGATGGCGTCGATGTGCGCGACGGTGGCGCGTTCAATTCGAAATGACATGGATTGTCGCAGTGGCATCATGCATAGCGCATACGCATGAGCTTATTGCATGCTCCATGAGGCAATCGACAGTTTGACCTTGTATGGCGGTTTGTCGGCAAAAACCTTGGCCGGCAGCGCGGGCTGGCGGGTGGTATCCCAGGCCGGGTAACTGACGGTCCATCCAGCCTGCTGCAGTTCCGAAGGCAACCGGTTTTCGCCAAAGCTCAAACGGGCGTCGCTGCCTTGTGCCCGCACGCCCAATACCCACGCGCGCAGTGCCTCGATCGGAACCTCCCAACCCAGCGCGCGGCGCATCAACGCTTCGGCATCCGGACCATGCCGCGGACCGCCATCGAGCCCATCCAGTTCAGCGCCTTGGGGGTCTCCCGCGAGCCGATAGCTCTGGCCAGTGATCGGTTTGCTCAGGATGAACTCGTAATGGCCGCCATGCTGGGTCCAGGTGACGTTGAGCGTGCCGCCATCCTCGCCGTTGGAAATGAAGATCCGGCCCTGCAGCGTCCAATGATCGGCACCCGCCAATTGCCGCTCGCGCGCCTCCTGCTGCGTGAGCGACGCCGCATCGCCCTGATGACGCACCAGCTGCCGCGGCGCGCACGCAGCCAGCGGCAGCGTCGCGAGCGACGCGAAAATGAGCGAGGATAATTTCATGGCTGCAGACGCTTGAGGGTTTGCTGCAAGTTGGAATTATGCGGGTCCGTGCGGCGCACTTCGTCGAAAACCTGCTGTGCCTGTTCGCGCTTTCCCTGCTTCCACAGCACTTCGCCCAGATGCACGCCGACATCGGCGTCTTTGCCGGACTGCCATGCCGCGCGCAACACGTTTTCCGCCTGGTCGAGATGCCCAAGCCGGTATTGCAACCAACCCCAGGAATCGGCGATCGAGGGATCGTTGGGCTTGGCGGCGCGGGCGGCGGCGATCAAGCGCTCCGCCTCCGGCAGATCGCGTCCGGCATCAGCCAGCGTAAAGCCGAGCGCGTTGCTGGCGTCGATATCATCCGGCTTGATCTTCAACAGATGATGGAAATCCGCGACCGCCAGGTCGATCTTGCCGATTTCCGCATACGCCAGGCCACGCCCGTACAGCAGGTCCGGATCGTCTGGCGCCACCTGCAAGGCATGACTGAAGGCGTTGGCCGCCTCGGCATAACGCTTGTCGCGCAGATACAGGTCGGCGTCCACCTCATAGGCCCGCCGCAGTTGCGCCGGCTGATCCAGATAGTCGGTCTGCATTTCCGCCAACTGCTGGTGCGCTTCCGCGCTGCGGCCCAGATCCTGCAGCAGGATGGCCGTGCGCAAGTCGGCGTCGAACGCATGATCGTCGTCGTCCGATACCTGGTCATACCACTTCAGCGCCTCCTCTTTGCGGCCAAGCACTTCTGCCAACTGGCCGAGCAGGTAGGCGCTGGCATTGCGCACGTCCGCCGGCGCCTGCGACAGCTGCTGATAGACCTGCTCCAGGGACGTGTTGTCCTTGGCATTGGCGGCCAAGGCCGCACGCATGGCGTAGGTCTGTGCGTTCTGCGGACCTTTCTCCAGTAATCGCGATGCCTGCGCGTATTGGCCGGTCTGCCCGAGCAGGGAAGCGTAAGTCAGGCGCAGGCCGATATTGCCGGGGTCCTTCCCCTGCGCCTGGCGCAGCAGGCTGAGGCCGCCGGTGCGATCGCCGTTATTGAGCTTCAGCTGCGCGGCCCAGGCATACGTTTCGGCGGTCCCGAAACGCTTCATGGCGCCGTCGGCGATCTGCTGCGCATAGGCATGCCGGCCCAGCTGTTCGCCGAGCTGGCTCATCGCCAGCCACGCTTTGGGATCCGGCGGCAGGCGATCCGGAGTGGCCAACGATTGCAGCAGGTTCGAGGCCAGCGCCGGATCCCGGCTGCCGATCAGCACGCGACCGAACATGCGCCAGGCATCTTTGTCGCCACTGGCAAGCAACAGCGACAGCTGGTGTCGGGCCTCGTCGGTCTGTCCCTGTTCCACTGCCAGTTCGGCGCGCGCCTGCGCCAGCTGGGCGCCATTGGCGCCCAATACCTGCCAGCGATCAATGGCGCGGCGTGCCGCCTCCGGATCGTGGATCGCAATGCCCAGCGCGACGGCCTTGCCGGCCAATTCGGGATCGCCCGACAGCATCATCGCCTTGTCATACGCCTGCGAGGCGGCCTTGAGATCGGCACGGGACAACGCCAATTCCCCTGCCAGCAACTGGGCCAGCAGGTCGTGGTCCAGATCGGGCGTGGCGACGGTCATCCGTGCCAGCGGTTGCGGTGACGGTGCCTGGACAACCTTCGCCCGATCGGGCATCGCAGCGCACCCGGCCACGCCAAGCACGACCAACCCACTCGCTACAAACTGCCGCACTTGCTTGAACTTGACCGTTCCGCTCAGCACACTATTCCTCCAACCATCTGTCGGTTCCGGTCATAACCGGCGCAAAGGATGCTTCAATCCTTTAGTCTACGCCGGCGAACGCCCGCCGCCTCCAATCGCATCACGTCATGAAGCTGATCGCCCTCGGGCTTAACCATCTCACCGCGCCGGTCAGCCTGCGCGAGCAGGTGGCGTTCGACGAGGATGCGGCCGGAACAGCCTTGCGCGAGCTGGCGCACCAGCCCGGCATCGACGAAGCAATGATCCTTTCCACCTGCAACCGCACCGAGCTTTACGTCAGCGTAACGGACGGCGCGGAAGGCGTGCCGCAGGAATGGCTCAATCGTCATCACCATCTGACTCCGGGCAAACTGGACGAGTTCCTTTATCGGCATGATGACGAAGCGGCCGTGAGGCATATGTTTCGGGTCGCCACCGGACTGGATTCGATGGTACTCGGCGAACCGCAGATCCTCGGCCAGGTCAAGGACGCCTATCAGCAGGCACGCGACGCCAACGCACTGAAAACGCCGATGGAACGCCTGCTGCAACACACCTTTGCGGTCGCCAAGCGGGTCCGCACCGACACGCGGATCGGCGCGCATACCGTATCGGTCGCCTTCACCGCGGTACGGCTGGCCGAGCGCGTCTTCACCGATCTGCGCCAGGCCTGTGTGTTGCTGATCGGCGCGGGCGACACCATCGAACTGGCCGTGCGCCACCTGGCCGATAAGCAGGTGCGCCGGTTGATCGTTGCCAACCGCACCCTGGAGAGCGCGCAAGAACTCGCAAGCAGGCACGGCGGTTATGCCATCGGCCTGAACGATCTTCCGCAGCACTTGGCCGAGGCCGACATCGTCATTGCATCGACCGCCGCGCGGCAACCGGTGCTGACCCGCGCGATGGTGGAAAAGGCGATGACGACACGTCGACGCAAGCCGATGTTCATGGTCGACATCGCCGTGCCGCGCGATATCGAGCCTTCGGTGAGCGAGCTCGACGACGTATACCTCTATGGCATCGACGACCTGCGCCAGGTGATCGACGGCAACCTTCGCTCGCGCGAAAGCGCCGCGCGCGAAGCGGATGCGATCATCGATCTGCAGGTCGAGCGCTACATGGCGTGGCGTCGGGCGCTTACGGTAAAAAACCCCGCCATGGACCTGCGCCTGCACGCCGAAACCTATCGCGACCAGGTACTGGAAAAAGCGCGCACCATGCTCGCCCGCGGCAAGTCGCCGGACGAAGCCCTTTCGTTCCTTGCCAATACGCTGACCAACAAACTCCTGCATCATCCCAGCGCCCGCCTGCGGGAAGCCACCCTCAGCGGCGATCATGACCTGTTGCATGCCGCCGGCCGTCTCTACGGCCTGGACGAAAAAGCGGAAGCCAGCGACGAGTAGCGAGGGCGGCTGGCTGCCGCGTTCCGCCTATCCGAACCGCGCAAACCGTTGCGCTACTCGCCACCCGCCATTCACTCGTCCGGGCTCATGACACCTTCCATCCGCCGCAAACTCGAAACCATCGTCGAACGCCATGAAGAGATTGGCCTGCTGCTAGGACAAGCCGAGGTGCTGGCCGACAACGCCCGTTTCCGTGAACTCTCACGCGAATACGCCCAGCTCGAACCCGTCGCCAGCGCCATGCACGAGCAAGCCAAGGTGGAACACGAACTGGCCGACGCACGCGCGATGCTCGATGATCCCGAACTGCGCGATATGGCGGCCGATGACATCGCACGCCTGGCATCGCGCACCGCCGAACTGGAAGAAGAACTGCAATACCTGCTGCTACCCAAGGACCCGCGCGACGAGGCCAACCTGTTCCTGGAAGTGCGCGCCGGCTCCGGCGGCGACGAGGCCGCCATTTTTGCCGGCGACCTGTTCCGCATGTACACCCGCTACGCCGAACGCCAGCGCTGGCAGGTCGAAGTGCTCAGCGAGAATCCGGGCGAACACGGCGGCTACAAGGAAATCGTCGCGCGCATCGAGGGCAAGGGCGCGTTTTCGCGGCTGAAATTCGAATCCGGCGTGCATTGCGTGAAGCGCGTGCCGGTGACCGAATCGCAGGGCCGCGTTCACACCTCTACCGCGACCGTGGCCGTGCTGCCGGAAATGGACGAGATCGCAACGATCGAGCTGTCGCCGTCCGACCTGAAGATCGATACCTTCCGCGCTTCCGGCGCCGGCGGCCAACATGTCAACAAGACCGATTCGGCCATCCGCATCACTCACCTGCCCAGCGGGATCGTGGTGGAGTGCCAGGACGAACGCAGCCAACACAAGAACCGCGCCCGCGCCATGAGCCTGCTCAAGGCGCGCCTGCTCGACGAGGCACAATCCAAGCAGACCGCCGAACAGGCCCAGTCGCGACGCCTGCAGGTGGGCACCGGCGATCGCAGCCAGCGCATCCGCACCTACCGCTACAAGGACAACCTGGTCACCGATCACCGGATCGGCCTGGACCTCCATCGCCTGCCCGAGATCATGCAGGGCGAGCTGGATGATCTGTTCGGCACGCTGGCTCGCGAGCACCAGGCGGACGAGCTGAAATCGCTTGCCGGTCACGGAAACAGCGCGTAAGCGCCTGCACGTCTGAGGTACGCTTGAACCGCTTCAGGGGATTCCATTCCGGCTCGTCGTCAGGCGAACGCCGATCTGGCGCAGATATGCCGCGCAAGCACATGCATTCCCGTTTTCGAGTGCGCTGCCCGGCCTATATCGCTTGGATTTCGGTATTCGCCGCATGACGCTTTTGCATTTGCTCGCCCTATCCATTCGCCGATGACCAACGCTCTACCCACCGATATCACCTCGATCCTGCACCAGCTCAGCGAGCTTTTGCAGCGCGACGCCAATGAAGAAGCCGCCCAGTTCGCGATGCTGGCACGGCGGCAATTCCCGGTGGCGGCCGAACTGATCCGGCTGCACGGCATCGCCCTGCTGCGACTCGGGCGTCGGCGCGAAGCGCAGGTAGCCCTGAACCGCGCCGCGGAACTCGCCCCGGACAACATCGAGCTGCAATGCAATCTGGCCAGCCTGGCCATGGCCGAGGGCAAGGCCGATGCGGCGATCGGACGCCTGCATCAGGCGCTCGCCAAGGCACCCGGCCATCCGGCGTTACTGCAGGCGCTGGGGACGGCCTATATGTCCTTGCGGCAGCATGCGCAGGCCCGCGATGCTTTTGCGCTGGCTGTGCAGAACATGCCGCAGCATCCGATGATCCGGCTCAACCTTGCGGCGGTTGAAATGGAATTGGGACACCTGCAACAGGCCGAGGCGCAGGTTCGCCAGGTGCTGCAGCAAGCGCCCTCGACCGACGTGGCCCACGCGATGCTCGGCCACATGATGCACATCCAGCGCCGTCCGCAAGATGCCGCCTCGGCATGGCTGCAGGCAGGCAAGTTCGCGCCGGACAATGCACAGTACATGCTCCAGGCCGCCCTGATGCTGGAAGAGGCCGGCGACCTGGCCGGCTCTGACAACGCCCTGACCGAGGCGCTGGCTCGCAGCCCGGAGTCCGTCCCCTTGATGGCGCAGTTGCTGTTTGTGCGCCGTCGCCTGTGTCGCTGGCAAGGCATCGATGCCCTGAGCGAATCGGTCATGCTGGCCGCCGCGGACGGAAAGCCCGGCATCCATCCTTTCGCCTTTCTTGCCGAGGACGCCGACGCCGCACTCCAGCTGCGTTGCGCGCAGACCTATGCGGAAGGCATCGAACAGCAGGCGGCCGCGTTGCGGCATCAGCGCAATCTGCGGCACACCACGCCCTTGCCGGACAGCCCGATCCGCGTAGGCATGCTCGCCGATGGATTCCACGAAACCGCGGTCGGCCAGCACATCGTCGCGCTGATCGAAGCGCTTGCCGACAGCGATCTGGACGTCCACTTGTTTGCCACCACGCCGGACGACGGACGCGCGATCCGGCGCCGCCTTGCCGCGGCAGCCACCTTGCACGATGTCTCCGCCCTGCAGCGCCAGGAGCAGGCCGCCTTGATCCATGGCACCGCCATCGAGGTGCTGTTCGATCTCAATGGTTACCGCGGCCGGGGCAATGCCGAAGTGATGGCGCTACGCCCGGCGCCGATACAAGTCGGCTGGCTGGGATATACCGGCAGCTCCGGCGCACCGTGGATGGACTACCTGCTCACCGATGCCATCGCGCTTCCGGAAGCATTGCGCGCGCATATCAGCGAAAAAATCGTGCGCCTGCCGCGATGCCAGCAACCGAACGATCCCAGCCGCGTGCTGGCCACACCGCCATCGCGTGCCGCCTGCGGACTGCCGGAAAGCGGCACCGTATTCGCTTGCTTCAGCGAAACCCATGCGGTCAATCCGGCCGTATTCGCACGCTGCATGCTTGTGCTGCAGCAGGTGCCCGGCAGCGTGCTGTGGCTGCTCACCGGACCGGCCGACACCGATGAGCGTCTGCGCCAGGCCGCGAAGGCACTCGATATTGCGCCGGAGCGCCTGATATTCATGCCCCGCCTGCCCTACGCCGAATACCTGGCGTGCTACGCGCATGTCGACCTGTATCTGGATACGTTGCCCAGCAACGCGCGCGCCTGTGCCTCCGATGCACTGTGGGCGGGCTGTCCCGTGCTCACCCGCACCGGCGAAACCTTCGCTGGACGTACTGTGACCAGCCTGCTGCATCACCTTGGCCTGCCCGAGCTGATTACCGCCGACGGCGTTTCGTATATTGGCATGGCAACCGCCCTGGGCAACGATCCGCAAGCGCTGGCCACCCTGCGCCGCCATCTCGCGCAACAGCGCGAGCAGCATCCGCTTTTCGACATGCAAGGTTTCGCCGCCGATTTCCGGCGCGCAGTGCGCGCGATCAGCGCACGCTATCGCATTGGCCGGCCACCCGCCGACTTTGATGTTTAGCTTGCCCGCATCCGGAGGGCCGCACACGGGCACAGGTCACCCGCGTACCGTAACGCCTGCCGGCAACCTCGCTCGCATGCCAACCATGCATCCGCGATACGGGCTGCGACTATGAAATGAGAAAACCCTCTTCAATGTCACCGTCATAATCGCTGCGCATGACGGTATCGACCCGTGCGGACGGCGGCCCGAGCCGCAGCCATTGCTCCAATTGCTTCAATGCCTCAACGCTCCCGCTAGCGACTACTTCCACACGTCCGTCGGAAAGATTTCGCGCGCGACCGTGCAAACCGAATTTCAAGGCTTGCTGCCGCGTGCCGGCACGGAAGAACACCCCCTGCACCTTGCCACTCACCAGGAAACGCGCACAGCTCATGACGTCACTTTTCGATGGCGGCGCTCAGGGAGGCCGAAGTTACCGGCCCCATGAAATGCTTGGCGACCTTGCCGTCCGGCGCGATCAGCCAGGTAGTCGGCAAACCGAGCGGTTCGTCGAAATCTTTCAGCGGCTTTTCCATTGTGACCTGCGCCACCGGATAACCTACCGGATGCTTCGCCAGGAAGGCGCGAATGTCGGCGAGATCGGTGTCGTCATAAGCGATGCCGATGGCGCGCACATTCGGATGCGTAGCCACGAAATGAGCGATGTCCGGCAATTCCTTGATGCACGGTGCGCACCAGGTCGCCCAGAAATTCACGATCACCCAGTGCCCGCGCTGCGAAGCCAAATCATAGGGCTTGCCATCCAGCGTGGTCACCTTCAACGACGGTTGTGCCGGCATGGCAGCGTGGACCGGCGCCGCCAGCATGCATGCGGCCACCCACAGTGATGATGCGAACCACTTCATAGTTCCGATTCCTGCCTTAGTGAAGCGTGACCTGATGATGCAGGCGTAGCGCGAACAGGATAAACCCGGTCCAGCCGCGTGCCCAAGTTGGTATCCAGCGAATGCGCCAATCTGGCCAGCAAGGCCAGCAATTCCTCCGGCAAATGCATGCCGGACGCAGCCATCTGCTCGACCGGGTTCAACGGCAGCCGGTGACCACTGTGCCGGTAGACTTGCAGCAGATCGGTATTGTCCAGGCTGCGCGAGAGCATCCATCCACCCGACTCCTTGCGATGGATGAGCCCGGCGCGCGCCAGATCGTCGAAATAGATGGCAATCCAGGCGCTGGACAGGCGTGGCTCGGCTGCACGAATGGCCGCCGGATCGGCGCTGTGGCCGGCACGCTGCGCATCGGCAAAATGGCGCAACACCACCAGCAAGCCGATGAATTCCGAACCTTCCGGCAGGGCATCGGAAGGCGCCTGGTATTCGAAGGCGGAGACGGATGCCGCCACCGACGCGCACAGGATCACGATCACCCACGACAGGTAAATCCATAGCAGCAACAATGGAATGATCGCCAGCGCGCCATAGATCTGCTGGTAGTTCTGCGCATGCCGCACATAATGCGTAAAGCCCGCGCGCGCGATCTCGAACAATACCGCACCGAGCAAGGCGCCGATGGCCGTATGCTGCCGGTTGACGCGGCGATTGGGGACCGCGGTATACAGCAGCCACAGCGTGAAAAAAGTCACCACGAACGGCATCGCCTTCAGCAACTCCTGGCCGATGCCAAGCTGCTGGCCGGCATTGCGCAGCATGGGCACCGCCGTCACGTAGGAAGTAACCGCGATGCCGCCGACCACCAGGATCGGCCCCAGCGTCAGCGCCGCCCAATACAGCAGCAGGCGCGGACCCCACGGCCGATGATTGCGCACGTGCCAGATCCGATTGAGGCGATCCTCGATGCTGTTCATCATCGATACCGCACTGAACAGCATCACCAGGATGCTGATACCGGTGAGCTTGCGCGCATTATTGGAAAAATCGATGAGCGCGTTCTGCACGGTCTCGCCCGCGGCCGGCACGAAGTTGCTGAAGACGAAGTTGATCAGCGTATCGCGCGCCTCCTCGAACATCGGGAACGCGGCAAACATCGCCAGCACCGCCACGGTCAGCGGCACCAGCGAGACCAGCGTGGTGTAGGACAGCGCGCCGGCTGTCTCGAAACATTTGTCGTCGAGGAAACGCTGCCACAGGAAGCGGCTGAAGGTGAGCGTGCGGTCACGATCGAAACGCAGGTTCATGAGGCTGATGAACATCCCTGGTGTCGCCCGTACACTACCCCATTGACACTGAACCTCCCAAGCGAATGAGCGACATCCTGGTCCTGTACTACAGCCGCTACGGCCACACGGCCCAACTGGCCCGCCTGATCGCCCGCGGCGTGGAAGAAATTCCCGGCATGCGCGCGCGGCTGCGCCAGGTACCGCCGGTGGCGCCGGTGACCGAACTGGCCCAGCCGCCGGACCCCGAAGAAGGCGCGCCCTACGTGGTCCGGCACGACCTGCATGAATGCGCGGGACTTGCGCTGGGCAGCCCGACCCGCTTCGGCAATATGGCCGCGCCCCTGAAATTTTTCCTGGACAGCACCGGTGCCGAATGGGCCAGCGGCGCGCTGGTCGGCAAACCCGCGGCGGTATTCACGACCACCAGCACCATGCATGGGGGCCAGGAATCCACGCTGCTGAGCATGGCGCTGCCGTTGCTCCATCACGGCATGCTGCTGCTGGGCATCCCCTATACCGAACCGGCGCTCAGCAACACGCTGAGCGGTGGCACGCCCTACGGCGCCAGCCATGTCGCGGGAACCAAGGGCGAAAACAGCATCAGCGAGCACGAACGCGAACTGGCCCGCGCGCTGGGTCGGCGGCTGGCTGATACCGCGCGCAAATTGGCGGCGAACGCATGAATGCATCGCCTAGCACCACCCATCGCGTCGGCGTCGCCGCCTGGATTGCGTTGATTGCCTTGCAGTGCGCCTGGTATGCGTGGCTGTTTCCGCCCCGGCACGTGCCGATGTGGGCGGCGCTGGCCATCAGCGTGCTGCCGTTGCTGCTACCGTTCCTGGCCATCGGCAATGTGCGGCGCGCATTGCTGTGGGTAGGCATCCTCAGCCTGTTTTATTTCTGCCATGGCATTGCCGAAAGCTGGAGCTCGGCGCAGGAACGCTGGCCAGCGCTGATCGAAGTGCTGCTTACGCTGCTGTTGATCGGCGCGCTCGGCGCCGGCGTCAAGCGCAAGCCAAAGACCGGCGCCGCTTAACCGAACACCACCATGCTCTGGCGGCTCAGCGCAATCGGCTCGCCATGCGGCCCCCACAGCATCACCTGCTGGCTGGTGTAGCCATCCTGCGCCGCCTGCAACTGCGCATCGATGCGCCAGTTTGCCAAGGACAGGCCACGGCTGTCGCCGAACAGTTCCAGCATCCAGGTCAATGAACTGCCGGGAGCCGGCTGATCAAGCATGGATAGCGCCACGGGCGGAATGAAATCGGCAAAGGCGACCACCTGCGCTTCACTGGCCGTGCCATCGTCCTTGAGCGCCACTTCGACGACCTGGGACGTATTCTTGCTGCCGGTGAAGGGGATATCGCCCTGCAGCCAGCGCGCCTCGAAATGCTGGGTGAACTGAGGCAGCAGGCCTGGCGCATAGCGCAGCACATGCGGCTTGGCCGCAGCCTGCACGGCGGGCTGCGACGGCAATATCCGCAAACTCGATTCGCGTGCTGTGCCAAACACGCCCACGACCAGGCACACCGTAGCCTCGCCATCGAGCAGGCGCGCTTCCAATTGCGTCACGCTTTTGCCCTGGCGCAGCACCTTGGCGACCATACGCACCGTGCCGGCCGGGACCGGCGCGACAAACGCAACCTGCAGACTGCGCAGCGGCATATCAGCCGGCACCAGTCCACGCATCGCTTGCAAGGCCAACGCCGCCTGCAACCCGCCGAACGCGCTGCGGCCCTGCAGCCAGTCTTCGTTGATCAAGCCGATCCATGCCTCGCCGTCACGGCGAACACTGGCCAGCGCTTCGGAAAACCGCATGTTCCTGCCTCCCGCCTCGAAGCGGACATGCTAACGGATGCGCTCGACGCGGCGCAGCACGGATGCGTGACGATGGGTGCCTATACTCATGGCAACGGCTTGATCGAGGCGAACCCATGGGATTCCTGCAAGACGCTCCGCAATTGGCGCATCCGCATCGCAACGACCGGTTGTTGACTGCCCTGCTCGATCGCGTATTCCCCTCCAAGCATCGTGCCGCGCTGGACACTGATCTGGACGCATTGGGCGACTACGCGCAGATGGCATGGGAACGTAGCCACCGCACCACGCGCCGTAAACCGGTACTGACGCAATGGGATGCATGGGGCCGTCGGGTCGATCGCGTTGAACTGACCACGGCGTGGCTGGAAGGTCCGCAACTCACCACCCGCCACGCCATCCTCGCCGCCGGACATGAAAACCACGAGCATGCGCGACTGGATGAATTCGCGCGCGCCTACCTCTACCACGTTGCCAGCGAGTTCTACACCTGCCCGCTGGCGATGACCGATGGCGCCGCCACCGCGCTGAAAGCCTCGGGCAACCAGGCATTGATCGACCGCGCGCTGCCGCATTTCCTTAGCCGCGATGCAAACACGTTCTGGCTTTCCGGCCAATGGATGACCGAGAACGCCGGCGGCTCGGACGTTGGACATACCCAAACCATGGCGCGACAGGATGCCGACGGACAATGGCGTCTGTACGGCCGCAAATGGTTCAGCTCCGCCGTGGTCGGCGAAGCAGCCCTGGCCCTGGCCCGGCCTGAAGGCAGCGGCGAAGGCGCAACGTCGCTGGCGTTGTTTTATGTCGAAACCATGGACGGAGCGCAACGCAAGCCGCAACTGATCATCGATCGCTTGAAAGACAAGCTTGGCACGCACGAACTGCCCACTGCGGAAATCCACCTCGACGGCCTGCCCGCGTGGCCGTTGGGCGAACTCGCGCATGGCGTGCGGCAAGTCGCGCCGATGCTCAATGTCACTCGCACCTGGAACGCTATCGGCGCCGTCGCCAGCATGGCGCGCGCGATCAGCCTGGCGCGCGATTACGCTTCCCGGCGCCGGGTGTTTGGCCGTCCGCTGCTCGAGCAGCCGCTGCACGCGCAAACCCTGGCGGACATGCAGGCCGAATTCGAAGGCGCCTTTGCGCTCGCGTTCGAAGTGGCACACTTGCTCGGGCGTGTCGAACAGAATGCCGCCACGTTACAGGAGGCCGCCTCGCTGCGCCTGCTCACGCCGCTCGCCAAGCTATGGACCGGCAAGATGGCGGTGAGCCTGTGTTCGGAAGCATTGGAATGCTTCGGCGGCGCCGGTTACATCGAAGATACCGGCCTGCCCCAGCTGCTGCGCGATGCGCAGGTATATGCCATCTGGGAAGGCACTACCAATGTGCTTGCCCTGGATAGCTTGCGGGCCCTGGCCGGCAACAATAGCTTCGCCGCACTGCGCAGAGTAATCACCAGTTGGCTCGGCGATGCGCACAACGCGCACGCTTCGTTCGCGATCCATGCCGCACTGGACGCCGCCGCCACCCACATGGATGCGCAAACGATCGAGCGCAGCATGCTGGAGGCCGGCGCACGCGGCATTGCCATCACGCTTGCGCGCTGCGCGGCCGCGGCGCTGATGGCGCGCGCGGCGGCATGGTCGTCTTCGCGCGGCGATGAGCGACCGGCCGCGGCGCTGCGGCGGTTCCTCGGCCATGGACTGCTGCGTCTTTCCGACCTCAGCGGGGAAGACACACGGCTGTTACTGGAGTAGGCAGCCAAAAGGACGCCGCCAGCAGCGCTGGCCCACCGCCAAGCCGGGCGCCGCCATACATCAGCGCCTTCTTATCGGCGCCGTCATCGCGGCCCACTCTCCAGCCGGGTAAAATACCCATTCATCCCCGAGGCAACACGACCATGCAGCACCTGACCATCGTCACCACCGGCGGCACCATCGACAAGATCTACTTCGACGACAAGTCGGACTACAAGATCGGCGCGCCGCAGATCGGCGAAATCCTCGGCCAGCTCGGCGTGGCGTTCCAGTTCGACGTGATCCCGATCCTGCGCAAGGACAGCCTGCATATCAATGCGGAAGACCGGGCGCTGATCCGTTCCACCATCGACGCGCAGCCACACCGCCACGTGCTGGTGACGCACGGCACCGACACCATGGTCGAAACCGCCCGCGAACTCGCCGCGATCAAGAACAAAGTGATCGTGTTGACCGGCGCACTCAATCCCGCCCGCTTCCAAGGCTCCGATGCGGTGTTCAATATCGGTTGCGCGGTCGCCGCCGTCCAGACCTTGCCGGACGGTGTCTACATCGCCATGAACGGCCGCGTGTGGAATCCGGCCCAGGTGCGCAAGAACCGCGACGCGAATCGCTTCGAGGAAGTAGCGGGCGGTTGATTTATTCGGCCCCCTCCTTCTCTGAGCAAGAGGGAAGGAATCAGGTCACGGCCAGCTGCGATATTGTCGCGTCGGAGCCGGGTTCTGGAGCAGTGTATGGCGAGGGAGAAGCTCCCCCTCTCTCACCTCTTTCTCGAAGCCGGGGCGCTTGTTTAAAGCATCCCCGTCTCAAGCTTTGCCGCGTCCGACATCATTGAATGATTCCACGGCGGGTCGAATACCAGATCTACGTCCGCCTCGGTAACGGTAGGAATCAATTCCAGCTTGGTGCGCGCATCATCGATGAGTACGTCGCCCATGCCGCAGCCCGGCGCGGTCAGGGTCATCTTTACGTAAACCTTGCGCTGCTCGGGAGCCGTCGATTCCAGGCTCACGTCATAGACCAGGCCAAGCTCGACCACGTTGATCGGAATCTCCGGATCGAACACCGTGCGCAACTGCTGCCAGACCAGGTTTTCGACCTCGGCATCGCCCGCGTCGGCGGCCAGCTCCAGCGGCGGCGGCGGTTCCTTGCCGAGTGCGTCGGCATCGTTGCCGGCGATGCGGAACAGGTTGCCCTCCACATACACCGTGAAGCTGCCGCCCAAGGCCTGCGTGATGTATCCCGCCTGGCCGGCTGGCAGGGTCACGCTTTCGCCCTGCGGCACCATGACTGCACTGCAGTCCCGCGCCAGGGTGAAAGGTTCGCTGCTAAGACTGAAACCGCTCATGCCATCTCATCGATCATTGTGGAAAGCCGACCTGCGGCTAATCCGGCCTCCTATTATGCCGGCCAGTGGCAGGGCCTGTCTCACACAATCAGGCTGCCAGCACACGATCTCAAGGGATGGCCGGCAGAGAAATCGGGGCTGGTACGTTAAACTTGCCGTTTTGCCCGCCAGGAATTGCGTGACCGTGCTCCGATCCAGCTATCGCCCATCATGACCGTGCGCCAGATCCTCGGCGAAGGCTTTGCGTTGTTCTGCGCCGTAATGCTTGGCTTGGCGGCTGGCGCCGTCTGGTTGCTGCCGGTAGTGTTCCTGCGCCGCCCCCTGCCCTGGCTTGCGCTGCCCGCAGGATGGCTGCTTGCCCTGGCGATCCGGCAATGGGTGCACGGGCACCGCTGGAACGCCGCATTGCTGGCTGGGTTGGCGACACTGGTGGCGAATGCTTACGTCCGTGTCCTGACCGCAGCAACCGATATTTCGTCGATGACCGGTTATAGCCTGATCGATGCCATGCGCACCGCCGGATGGTCGATGCTGCTGGACTTGGCTCGCATCGGTTCCAGTGCGCTCGACGTGGCATGGGCCGTCGCCGGCGTCGTGGTTGCCGTGCTGGTGACCCTGCGCGCACCGCGCCGGCGTTCGCGGACAGCCCGCTAGCCGTCCAGCGTTTTCAATTCCGAAACCAGCTGCGCCGCCGCAGCCTGACCGTCGCCGTACAACATGCGCGCGTTGTCCGCATAGAACAGCGCATTCTCGATACCCGCGAAACCGGTGCCCTTGCCGCGCTTGACCACGATCACGTGCCTGGCATCGGCCACATCGAGAATCGGCATGCCATAGATCGGCGAAGCAGGGTCGGTCTTGGCGACCGGGTTGACCACGTCATTGGCGCCGATCACCAGCGCGACGTCGGTCACTGGAAATTCGGGATTGATGTCTTCCATATCGACAATGAGGTCATACGGCACGCCGGCCTCGGCCAGCAGCACGTTCATATGGCCAGGCATGCGCCCCGCTACCGGGTGGATCGCGAACTTGACCTTCACTCCGCGCGCGATCAGCAACTGCGCAAACTCCCACACCTTGTGCTGCGCCTGCGCCACCGCCATGCCGTAGCCGGGCACCACGACCACGCGCTCGGCATACGCCATCATCACCGCCGCATCGGCCGCCTCGATCGGCTTCTGGCTGCCGGCAATGGCTTGCGTGGCCGTCCCCGCGCCGGCCCCGAAACTGCCGAACAGCACATTGCCGATCGAGCGGTTCATCGCCTTGGCCATCAGCTGGGTCAGCAAGGTGCCGGCCGCGCCGACCACCATGCCGGCAATGATCATCGCTTCGTTGTGCAGCACATAGCCTTCGAACGCCACCGCCAGGCCGGTAAAGGCGTTGTAGAGCGAAATCACCACCGGCATGTCCGCGCCGCCGATCGGCAGGGTCATCAGTACGCCGAACAACAAGGCAAGCGCGAAAAAAACACCGATCAACGCCAGGGTCACATGCCCGGCGACCAGCATCGCGCCTATCGCCACGGCGCCTGCCAGCACCAACATATTCACCGCACGTTGCCCGGGAAAGACGAAACGCCGATCCAGCCAGCCCTGCAATTTGGCGAAAGCGATCAACGAACCGGAAAAACTTACCGAGCCGATCAAGGCGCCAAGCACGCCCAGCGCCAGTGCCACCGGGCTGAGCGGAACGATGGCGATCATTCCGTGCAAGGGCGACCAGCTTTCCGGCGTCAACGGATAGGTAGCCGGTGCGGCCACGCCACGCAGCACGGCGAAATCCTGCACATGACCGATCAGTTCGCAGGCTCCGATAGCGGCCGCGGCACCTCCGCCCATGCCGTTGTAAAGCGCCACCATCTGCGGCATGGCCGTCATGGCGACGCGGCGCCCGGTCCACCACGCCGCAGCCACGCCGATCAGCACCGCGGCGATGATCAGCTCCCGATGCGCCATATCGGGCAACAGCAAGGTGGCGACCACCGCCAGCACCATGCCCACGCCAGCCCAGACAATGCCGACCCGCGCGGTCCGCGGCGAGCTCATGCGCTTCAGGCCCAGGATGAACAGCAGGGCGGCCAGGAAATAGCAGGCATCGATCAGGGTCAACGGCCAGACCATCATTTGGGCGCTCCATCGCCCCGACCGGACCGGCTGGACTTGAACATTTCCAGCATCCGCTCGGTCACTACGTAGCCGCCGGCCGCATTGCCGGCACCCAGCAGCACGCCGATGAAGCCGATCGCCATTTCGAAGGAAGTGCGCGCGTGACCTAGCGCAATCATGGCCCCAACCAGCACAATGCCGTGTATGAAGTTGGAACCGGACATCAACGGTGTATGCAGGATCACCGGCACTCGCGCGATGATTTCGTAACCCGTAAACGCGGCCAGCATGAAGATGTAGAGCGCCAGGAACCCGTCGAGCATGTGTTTCCCCCGCCAATCTGTCGTATTCGACCCATCATACGGTGTGCGGGGCGCCTCGATCCATTTGGCCTCGGCGGTCGCTCGCCGTAGCGACAGTCCAGCTGGTATCGGGTCAACCCACGCCGGCTTTGCGCGTTTTTGACGAGAGTCGACCAGATGGAGCCCCGGGATGCCCGTCCAGACGATTCGGAGCACAGCGCCATGAACAGCGTCTCTGCGGTGTTTGAGTCGGAACTTATCGTGCAGGACGGCCGTGCCGTACCCACCACGCTGGATGCGTTCCTGGCCAGCATGGAGCGCCGGGCGTTCCGCATGGCCGAAATGCACCTGGGCAACCGGGAAGATGCGCTGGATGCCGTGCAGGACGCCATGCTCCGCCTGGTCAAGCATTACCGTGGCAAGCCTGCGCAAGAGTGGACGCCGCTGTTCTGGGGCATCCTGCGCCGGCGCATCGTGGACCTGCAGCGACGGCGCAAAGTGCGCTCGATCGTGGTCGGCTGGCTCGGCGGCGGCCGCGACGAAGATGGCGACGAACTCCCGGTATGGGAACCCGCCGACAACGGTCCCGATCCACTGGAGAAATTGCACGGCGAGCAGTCCTACGCAGACATGGCCGCGGCCGTGAAAAAGCTTCCGCAGCGTCAACGCGAAGCCTTCATGTTGCGGGTGCTGGAAGGGCTGGACGTAGCCGAAACGGCCCAGGTGATGGGATGTTCGGAAGGCAGCGTGAAAACTCATCTCTCGCGGGCGATGCAACACCTGCGCGAGGCACTGGAGGAGTGGCGATGAACTCGTCCGACAAATCATTCGAAAAGCGCGCGCGCGCGCGCTACCAGGAAGCGGCCCACAACCTCGATCCGGTCATCGCCGGACGCCTGCGCGCCGCGCGCCGTACCGCCTTGCAGGCTGCCGCGCCGCAAGCCGTGCGGCACGCTCACCGTCGGGCACGCTTGCTGTTGCCGGTGGGAGCGCTTGCCGCCATCGCCCTGGCTGCGCTAATGATCTGGCAGCCGGCCCCGCGCCCGCAGAACGCGGCCAACAACCCACAGGCCTCGGCCACAGTGGAGCAAGATAACGAATACCTGCCGCCCGGTGCCGAGAAGGCCGATCCAGGCCTGTACCAGAACCTCGATTTCTACAGCTGGCTCGCTGCCAGTGACAGCAGCCAGACCAAACATTGATTCATGTCCCGACGATTCCCCCCGCCCTCGCTGTTTATCCTGCTGCTCGGTCTGATGATCGCGGGTCCGTCGTATGCGCAAGACACTTCCCCGTCCCACCCGTGGAGCACGCTCAGCCCGGCCCAGCAGCAGTTGCTCCAACCGTTGCAATCGCAATGGGATACGCTGCCGCCCAAGCGGCAAGAGCATATGCTCGAGCGCACGCAGGAATGGATGAAGCTGCCGCCGCAGCGCCAGCAGGAAATCCGCGAACACATTGCGCGCTGGCAACAGATGACCCCCGAGCAACGCCAGCAGGCCCGCGAGAACCAACACTTGTACGACACCCTGCCGCCCTCCAAGCAGCAGGAGCTGCACGATGCGTTCAAACGCTTCCAGCAGTTGCCTCCCGAGCAACGTGATGCGTTGCGCCGCCAGTGGCAGGAACAAACGCCTGAGCAGAAGCAACAGTGGCTGCAACACCTTGGACCAGGGTCCGCGCTGCCCGGGCGGCATGCCTTCGGCATGCCAGGCCGCTAGCGCAGGTGGCGTTCGGGCTATACGCCCGCCAGTAGTTCACCGTTCCGCGCCACGCAGCTTTTGGCAACCAGTTCGTCGTTGAAATCCGGCTGCAATGCGCCGTCGCGAACCAGCAACTCGGCAAAATTGTAGATATTGCGGGCATACATCTCCGATGCATGCAGTGGCGCGCCCGCGGCCAGGTTGAGCGGGCCCAGAATCACCACGCCAGCATGCTCCACCCGCTCGCCAGGGCGCGTCAGTTCACAATTGCCGCCGCTCTCGGCAGCGAGATCGACCACCAGCGCGCCGGGCTTCATGCCCTGCACCATCGCCGCGGTGAGAATCTTTGGCGCAGCGCGGCCGGGCACGGCCGCTGTGGTGACTACTACGTCCAATACTTTCAAATGCTCAGCCAGGGCTTGCTGCTGGGCGGCGCGCTCTTCCACCGTAAGTTCGCGCGCGTAGCCGCCGCTGCCGGCCGCGCTGACGCCCACGTCCAGAAATTTCGCGCCAAGTGACTCGACCTGTTCGCGCGTTTCTGGGCGGACGTCATAGCCTTCGATCTGCGCACCGAGTCGTCGCGCCGTCGCGATCGCCTGCAGACCTGCCACGCCAGCCCCAATGACCAGCACGCGCGAAGGCCGGATGGTGCCCGCCGCCGTGGTCAGCATAGGAAAGAATTTCGGTGCATTTTCAGCAGCGATCAGCATGGCCCGATAGCCGGCCACAGCCGCCTGCGAACTGAGCACGTCCATGGCTTGCGCGCGCGTGGTGCGCGGAAGCAGTTCCAGCGAAAACGCGGTCAATTTCCGTTGCGCAAGCACTTCCATCCGCGCGCCGGCCCCATGCGGACGCAGTTGCCCGATCACCGTGCCGCCTTCGCGCAAGCGTCCAAAAACGTCATCATCAGGCGGCAGCACGCAGGCCAGCAGATCCGTTTCGGCCAGCACCTGGTCCGCTGTGGCAAACGCGACGTCCGCGTAGCTGCCATCAGGGAAACCCGCCGCCGTGCCCGCATCGTGTTCCAGCAATACGCGCAAACCCTTGCTTCGGAATTTCTTCGCCACTTCCGGTGTGATGGCCACACGCCGCTCGCCAACGGCGGTTTCACGCAATGCGGACACGGTGATCGACATCGGCCATCCCCTGCGGAGTAGTCGCCGCATCTTAGAGCCTGTCCGCCATCTCTGCGTAGCCCGGCATTACGAGCCATGCGTTCGGGTTAGACTGGCCGGCCCGAGCCGGGACAGCGAGGAGCACCGATGTCCGAGCAGATGGTCAGCAGCAGCCTGTTGGAGCTTGCCCGCAATGCGCGAGAATCAGCCTACGCGCCCTACTCCCGATTCCATGTCGGCGCGGCAGTACAGAGCAAGGATGGCCGCCAGTTTCCAGGTTGCAATGTAGAGAACGCGGCCTACGGCTTGTGCAATTGCGCGGAACGCACGGCCTTGTTCAGTGCCATCGCCGCCGGCTGCAGGCCCGGCGATTTCAGCGCCATCGCCGTGATCGCCGATACGCCCGAACCGGTAACGCCATGTGGCTCCTGCCGCCAGGCGCTGGCCGAGCTGTGTGGCCCGGACACGCCCGTGCTGCTCGCCAATGTAGCCGGTGCCACACGGCAGACGACCGTGGCAGCCCTGCTGCCGGACGGCTTTCAATTGGCCCCGCGCTGATCGGAAGGCTTATCGACGGCCGTCCGCGTGAACACGAACGGCTGCAACCACCATCATGACCGGCCCAAGCAGCCGGAAGTTGTACGATAAACGTTTTTGCAGGACGGCTATCCATGTCCGACGCCCTTTCACTGCTGCAGCAACGCCATTCCGCACCTTCGCGCCAGCTGGGCGAACCCGCTCCCGATCCGGCAACCCTGCGTACCTTGCTTGAAGCGGCCATCCGCGTGCCCGATCACGGCAAGCTCGTTCCCTTCAGGCTGATCACGCTGCGCGGCGCGGCAAAGCTGAAGTTCGGCGCGCAGCTGGCCGAACGCGCCATCCGCCGCCATCCGGAACTGCCCGAATCCAAGCGCGAGAAAGAACGCCGGCGCTACACCTTCGCGCCGCTGGTGGTGGCGGTGATCGCCCGGCTGGACCACGACAGCGGCGTTCCGGAGATCGAGCAGAAGCTTTGCGCCGGTAACGTGGCCTATAACATCCTGCTTGGCGCCTACGCGCTGGGCTTCGGCGCGCAGTGGCTTACCGGTTGGGCCGCCTACGATCCGGAAGTAGCTACCTTGCTGGGCCTGGCGGCAAACGAATGCGTGATCGGCTTCGTGCACCTCGGCACGCCGCAAACCGACATTCCCGATCGCGATCGCCCTGCACTGGGCGACGTGCTCAGCGAATGGCAGGGCTAATCACGGTGTCTACCCTGCCGACCGCACACCTGATCGATGGCAGCCTGTACGTGTTCCGTGCCTGGCATTCGATGCCGGATGAATTCCACGATATCGACGGCCACCCGGTCAATGCAGTGCACGGCTTCACCCGTTTCCTGTGCGAGCTATTGGAACGCGAGCGTCCCTCGCACCTGGCGGTAGCGTTCGACGCCTCGCTTACCACGTCGTTCCGCAATGCCATCTACCCGGCGTACAAAGCCAATCGCGAATTGCCGCCACCCGATCTGGAACGGCAATTCGTGCTGTGCCGGGCGATCACCGAAGCACTCGGCATCCGCGTGCTGATCGATCATAGCTACGAAGCGGACGACCTGATCGGCAGCACCCTGTGGGGCTTGCGTGCGCATGGCTTTCGCAGCGTGATCGTTTCAGCCGACAAGGATTTCGGCCAGTTGCTCGGCGAACAGGATGAGCAATGGGATTTTGCGCGCAACCTGCGCTGGGGACCGGCGGGCGTATTCGAGCGATTGGGCGTGCATCCGGCACAAGTGGCGGATTTCCTCGCCCTATGCGGCGATGCGGTCGACAATATTCCCGGCGTGCCCGGCATCGGCGCAAAAACCGCCGCCGCGTTGCTGGTCCATTTCGGCAGCCTGGATGAATTGCTGGATCGGGTTGACGAAGTGCCGTTCCTGCGCATCCGCGGCGCCGCCAGTTGCGCGGCCCGCTTGCGCGAACATGCCGAATCGGCACGGCTCTACCGCCGCCTGACGCGCATCGCACTGGATGCACCGATCGAGAGCGGCCATGAGCTGCTCCAGCGGCGACGCGGCATGGACACGCTCGAATCCCTCTGCGAACAGCTGCGTTTCGGTCCGTTGACACGCAGCCGCTTGCGCGCGCTGCATAGTGCCGCCACCTGAGTTCCTTCGAGACCATCCCATGAATCATCCGGACCGCATGCCCGACGATGCCCACGCCGCCCCCGAAATGCTTTACCAGGGCCGCTGGCTCAGCCTGAAACGCCGTGGCCGCTGGGAGTACGCCGAGCGCAACAATCCTGGCGGCGCGGTGATCATTCTCGCGGTCACCCCTGAAGACAAGGTGCTGTTCGTGCAGCAGTATCGCGTAGCGATCCAGCAGTTCACCATCGAGATGCCGGCAGGGCTGGTCGGCGACCTGGCCGGCCAGCAGGAAGAAAGCGCGCTGCTCGCCGCACAGCGCGAACTGGAAGAGGAAACCGGCTATCGCTGCGCCAGCGTAACGTTCGTGCACGAAGGCCCGTCATCGTCCGGCATGAGCAGCGAGATCATCGCTTTCGTGCGCGCGCACGAGTTGGTCAAGGCAGGCGATGGCGGTGGCGACGAGAGCGAAAACATCGTCGTGCACGAGGTGCCGCGCCACGAGGCGGGTGCGTGGCTGCTGGCACGTGCGGCGGAAGGTTATTCGATCGACCCGAAACTGTTTGCGGGACTGTGGTTCATCGAACACGCCAAGGATTTCGGCTGACCGCAACGCTGCGCGTCAGTGGACGCTCAGCGCGCGCACGCGCCATGCTGTCAGCGCCGCGCCGGCCAGCGCCAGCACGAACCAGCCTGCCGCAAGCGACCCGTCGTTCCCCAGCCATAGCACCGCATCGATGGCGCCAACCAGCAATAGGGCAATGGCCGGCGCCAGGATGAAATCGACGCGCCGGTGATGCCAGGTCGACAGCAAGGCCGCACCGAGCGTCGCCAGCAACAACGCGAACAGGCGCCGCAACCACGGATGCTCGGGCGGAAGCGGCAGATCGGAGTAAATATCGGCCAGCGGTACATCGCCCAGCTGCACCGCGAAACCGATGCCGTCCGCCGCGTCGTTGGCCGGGACGAGCCTATTGCCGTCGACCTTCGCCACGACCGTGACCGTCTGCGCCGGCACGGCCTCCCAGCTCACGCGCAAATCGCCAAGCTGCGGATGGGACGGCACCGCGCTGGTGACGAGACTGTCCTGGTAGAGGCTGAAACTGGCGGCAAGATTGCTCGGCAGGCTGCGCAGATCCGGCGAGATCGGCTGGCTGCCGGGCAGCGCATGCACCAATGCCGGAGCCAGTACGAAGTCGCTCAGGCGCACGAGGCCGGCATCGAATTGCGCGCCCTGCAGCGGAAACTTGCTGGGATTGGCGTGGCCTTCGGGATGCTGGAAATGGCTCGAATCGACCGGATGGTCTTCCCAGTCGAGTTCGTATGACGCCGGACCGCCGTAGCGGAGTTCGTGCCATTGGAACATCTGCACGTGGCGGATCAGCACCGGCTGGCTGGTCTGCTGGCTGAACTGTTCGTCGAGCGGCGCTTCCACGACCTGCAAGGGCCCGACCACGCGCACCATATAGCCCTGCTCGCCAGCATCGGGGCGACCGTTGCCGCCCAGGTCCAGCACGTCGCCACCGTGCCGCCAGATCTGCATGCGATAGTCGATCTGCCCTTTTTCAGCGACGGCGGCCACGCCTACGCCGATAAGCAGCACCAGCGCGCCGAGGGCGGGCCATAGCAACTCGCGGATGGAGAGAGGTGGCTTCCGCTCGCCGCTCATCGAACCTCCGGGGTGGACTTGGAAACTAGACTGTGCCGCGCAATTCGGGCTGCTCGTCGGCCGTACCATAGCGCCCACGCTCATCGCGTGTCACGCGCGCCATCGCGCAAGCGTGGTCGTGGGTGAAGAACAAGCGCACATTGCGCGCGAGTTTGTCGTCCAGGAAAGCACGCTTTTCTTCGATCAACGTCTCAGGAAAACGGTCGTAACCCATGGTGATGGGCAGGTGCACCCAGTGCCGGCCGGGAATCAGGTCGGCGCAAAAAACCACGCCCGCGCATTCCGCCAGCATCAGGCCGGGCGTATGGCCGTCCGAAAAATGGAAGCGCACTGCCTGTCCGAGCGTCTGCGAGTATTCCCCGGCGACCAGTTCCAGCCGCCCGCTTTCCATCAACAGCGATTGCAGCTCCGGAATGAACGACGCACGATCGCGCGGATGCGGCTGCCTGGCGCGCTGCCAGTGATTCGCACCCACCAGGAACTGCGCATGCGGAAACAGCAATTGCGCTGCGCGCCCTTCTTCCCAGGCAGCGAGCAGGCCGCCGGCATGATCGAAATGCAGGTGCGAGAGCACCACGACGTCGATGTCTTCATGCGATACACCGGCAGCGGCGAGCGAATCCAGCAATACATGGCGGTCTTCCACTACGCCATAGCGTTCGCGCAGCGCCGGCTCGAAGAACGCGCCGATGCCGGTTTCGAACAATACGTTACGACCTTCGAGATCCTTCACCAGCAGACAGCGGCAGGCCAGCGGAATGCGGTTGAGTTCGTCCGGTGCAATCCAGCGCGACCACAACGCCTTTGGCGCATTACCGAACATCGCGCCGCCGTCGAGTTGCTGCGAGTTACCGTTGATCGACCACAGTTGCATGGGTACGCCTATAGCAAAGAAGAGCGCCAACGGGAGTGAAGGCCGGAAGCATATCGCAATCCATTCGGCCTTCCCCTCCGCTGCGCTCCCATCCGACCTGCGCCGCCGAGCGCGTGGCTACTGCACCTTGCCCAGACCATCCGGCCGACGTGGATCGCTCGCCGCGTCCAGCTTGTTGCTGCGGCGATCCCAGATCACCACGTTCATGAAGCCCCACGGCTCGCGTTCCTTCAGCGTATAGCCCATGCGGGTGAGCGCCTGGCTGGTCTTGGGGTCGAACGCGCCTGGTTCCACCGAAACCACATCGGGCTGATACTGATGGTGAAAACGTTTCTTCGCCGCTACTTGATGCGCATCGCCGCCATCGATGAAGGCAAGGATGCCTTCCAGCACCTGCGTGATGATGGTGGAACCGCCCGGCGAACCGATGACGGCAGTGCGATCGGGCCCGATGACGATACTCGGCGACATCGAGGACAACATGCGCTTGCCCGGTTCGGGGGCGTTCGCCTTGCTGCCCAGCAGTCCGTAGACATTCGGCTTGTTGGGCACCAGTGCGAAGTCGTCCATTTCGTCATTGAGCAGAACGCCCGTGCCTTGCGCGACGAAGGTGGAACCCAGGATGTAGTTCACGGTGGAAGTGATCGCCACCATGTTGCCATCGGCATCGATGATCGAGAAATGCGTGGTATGCATGCCTGGATCCTGGCCGTTGGACGGCGCCAGCATCGACGACGGCGTGGCCTTGTCCGGCAGGATCGTCTGGCGCAAGCCGTCCGCGTAATAAGGGGACAGCAGCATATCCAGCGGCATCTTTACGAAATCCGGATCGCCCAGGTAATCGTTGTGATCGCGGAAAGCGCGGCGCATGGCTTCGATTACCAAATGCACGCGATGCGCCTGGTCCAAATGGTCGAGGTCGAAACCGGAAAGAATATTGAGGATTTCCGCGATCGCCACGCCGCCCGACGACGGCGGCGGCGCGGTGATGATCTTGTAGCCGCGATAATCGACAGTGATCGGCAGGCGTTCTTTCACGCGGTAGGAAGCCAGGTCTTGCAAGCTCCAGTTACCGCCTGCGGCACGCACGGCATCGACCAACTTCTGTGCGGTCTCGCCGCTGTAGAAACCGGAATCGCCGTACTGCGCGAGCAACGCCAGCGTGCGCGCCTGTTCGGGATCGCGCCAGAGTTCGCCCGCCGCCGGCGGCTTGCCTCCCGGCAGGAAGATGGCGGCAGAGGCTGGCCAGCGTTCCAGGTTCTTTTGCTCATCCTGGATGGCGCCAAGCAGGCGCACATCCGGCTTGAAGCCATCCCGCGCAGTGCGAATGGCCGGCGCCAGCGATACGGCCAGCGGCAACTTGCCATAGTGCCTGGCGATCCACACCAGGCCGGCCGGCTCGCCAGGGATGCCCGCCGACAACGGACCCTTCAGCGCGGTATCGCGATTGGGGGTGCCATCGGGATTGAGATAATCCTTGGGATTGACGGCGGCTGGCGCAGCCTCGCGCGCGTCGATGAACACATTGCGGTTGTCCGCAGCAAGATGCATGGTCGCCATGAAACCGCCGCCGATACCCGAGCTTTCCGGTTCCACCACCGACAAGGTGGACGCCACCGCGACGGCCGCATCGAATGCATTGCCGCCCTTGGCCAGCACCTCGAACCCGGCTTCAGTCGCCAGGGCATTGGCGCTGGCAATGCCGGCGTGGCCTGGACGCTGCGCAAGCGGTGCCGCGGACGTGGATGATGCCGGACGAACGGCGGCGAATGCCCCGCTCGTCCCCAATACAAAACCGATCAGCAACACGTGCCAGCGCAACGCAAGCTTCATCCCTTGGACTCCATCAGATGGGTGTATTTACCTTCGAGCTGCTCGCGCGTCTCGGCATGTGCGGGATCGACGATGATGCATTCCACCGGACACACGACCACACACTGCGGCTCGTCGTGATGACCGACGCATTCGGTGCACAGGGCGGGGTCGATGATGTAGTACTCCTCGCCAAGCGAAATCGCCTGGTTGGGGCAAACAGGTTCGCAGACGTCGCAATTGACGCAGGTATCGAGGATCTTCAGGGACATGCCGGGCTAGTCTACACGGCCGGCGCTCATCGCGCGGAGCAACAACGGGCATGGCGGGGACCGGGAACGAGCGGGCAAACGCTGGCGCGCTCACCCTCGCCCCGGCCCTTGGCCGTGCTTACATCTGGACGAAGCGGATCGTTGCGTTGGTCGGCTTCAATACATCGTCCACGCGCTGCTGATCGGCCTTGTCGCCGATGAACAACACGATCACGCCCTTGAACGAGCCCGGCTTGGCATCCTTGAAGGCGGTGGTGACCAGGTCGGCGGTCTTGCCGGAATCCGGGCCGCCGAAGACCAGCATATTGCCGGGCAGGACGCCACGGGCGACCGTATCCTGCACATTGCTCAGCTGGCGGTCGCGGGCGTCCTTGACATCGTCGCTGTCGCCGGCCGGCACCATGTAGGCATATGGCTGCGGCGCGGACATGCCCTGCATGTTCTGCTGCACGATCTGGCCGAGGTAGGCACCCCAGGCCTTGCTATCGTTCGGATCGGTCGGCTTGGTGACCTGAGCCTGCTTGGCCTGTTGCTGGCCATCGCCCTGCTGGTCCTTGTTGCACGCGGACAGGGCGAGGCAGCCGGTCAACGCCAGGGCGGTGGCGACGAGAGTGAATTTACGCATAGTTGTCCCCTTCGATTTCGGGTTGCTTTTTGTGCCAGCGCTGCCGCATGGCCTGTTGGACCGCAGGATGCACGAAACCGGAGATATCGCCGCCGAGGCGCCCGATCTCGCGTACCAGCGAGGAAGAAATGAAGCTGTACTGCTCGGCCGGCGTCAAGAATAGCGTTTCGGCCCGGGGAATGAGATGGCGATTCATGCTCGCCAGCTGGAATTCGTATTCGAAATCCGACACCGCACGCAGGCCGCGGATGATTACGCCGGCGCCGATCTCGCTGACGAACTGCGCCAGCAGACAATCGAAGCCGCGCACCTCCACGTTCTTCAGGTCCGCCAGCGCGAGCCGTGCCAGCGAAATGCGCTCCTGCATGGTAAAACCGGGACCCTTGCCCTTGTTGGGACTTTCAGCCACGGCGACCACGATACGCTCGAACAAGGGTGCCGCGCGCGCGACGAGATCCGCGTGGCCATTGGTGATCGGATCGAAAGTGCCCGGATAGACGGCAAGGCGGGTATTGACCGGCTGCTGGTTCACGAAAACGGATTCGCGGTAGAAAGCCGTAGCTTAATGGAAGCATTTACATACGGCGATAGAGTGCAAAGCGCAGCTCGCCGGCATGGCCTTCGCGATGCAGTGTCCAATTGGGCGGTAACGCAGGCGCGACCTCGCGCGGCGATTCCACATAGATCCAGGCGGAAGCGGCCAACCAGCCATCCTGCTCCAGCCGCTGCGCCAGCGTGGCCCACAACTGCGCGGCGAACGGCGGATCGAGGAAGGCCAGATCGTAGGGCTGAGCCTTGCCTTGCAAGAAACGCACGGCGTCGGTTCCCGCCACCTCGCCGCCGGCTTTCAACCGGGCAAGGTTGTCACGTAGCACAGCCGCCGCCCTGGCATCCGGCTCCACGAACTGCACCGTTGCCGCACCGCGCGACAACGCCTCGATGCCCAAGGCGCCAGTGCCCGCGCACAGGTCCAGCGCGCGCGCGCCGGCGATGGTCGGGGCCAGCCAGTTGAACAGCGTCTCGCGTACCCGCTCGGGAGTAGGCCGCAAACCCGGAAGGTCGGGCACGTTCAGCCGTGAATTGCGCAAATGGCCGCCGATAATGCGGATTCGCCCGGGCGCGGTCTTCATGCGCCCGCGCCCTCAGCGGGCAGTACGGGAGTGGGTGTTAGCATGTAGGCATTGTCTTCGAATCATGTCCCCCATGCTCAAGTTCTGGAAGAAAAAGCCCACCGATGACGGTGTCGGGGATGCGCAGGAAACGGCAGATCAGGCCCCCGCGGCCGCCCCGGCACCTGCGCCGCTCGATATTACTGATGCTCCCGTGGCTGATGCTCCCTTGGCCGATATCCCTGTCGTCGCAGCCGAAACAGCGATCACGCCGCCGGCCAGGCGCGGCTGGCGCGAACGGCTTTCCGGCAGCACCTTTGCCCGTGGCCTCAGCTCGCTGTTCTCCCGCCATCCCAAGCTGGACGACAGCCTGCTGGACGAACTGGAAACCACGCTGATCACCGCCGACGTGGGCATCGAAGCCAGTACCTCCCTGGTGGAAAACCTGCGCAAGCGCATGCACAAGCGGGAATTCGCCGACGCCGGCGTACTGTTGCAGGCGCTGCGCCAGGAACTGGTCGCCCTGCTCAAGCCGGTGCAAAAGCCGCTGGAAATCAGCGGCCACAAACCGTTCGTGGTGCTGACGGTCGGCATCAACGGCGTTGGCAAGACCACCACCATCGGCAAACTCGCGCGCCGGTGGCGCGACGAAAACCACCAGGTGCTGCTGGCCGCCGGCGATACCTTCCGTGCTGCCGCCGTCGAGCAGCTCAAGACCTGGGGCGAGCGCAACCAGGTGCCGGTGATTTCGCAAGGCCAGGACGCCGACTCCGCCAGCGTGATCTTCGATGCCCTGCAAGCCGCGCGTTCGCGCCAGGCCGATATATTGATTGCCGATACCGCCGGCCGCCTGCACACGCAAGGCGGCTTGATGGATGAACTGGGCAAGATCGCGCGCGTACTCAAGAAGCTGGATGCCAATGCGCCGCACGAAGTGCTGATGGTGATCGACGGCACCACCGGCCAGAACGCGATCAGCCAGGTACGCCAGTTCCGCCAGGTCGTGGGCGTGACCGGGCTGGTGGTTACCAAGCTCGACGGTACGGCCAAAGGCGGCGTGGTGTTCGCGCTGGCGCGCGAGTTCGGCTTGCCAATCCGCTTCGTCGGCCTGGGCGAGACCGCTACCGACCTGCGCGTGTTCGAAGCCCAAGCCTACGTCGACGGCCTGCTTCCCGCCGATTTCTCGCACCCGGAATGATCCTGGCCCGCCCGCTGCGACTGCTGTTGATCGTCTGCGCGAGCGTGCTCTGCGGCATCGTGCTTACCGTGGTGATCGCCCTGTATTTACTGCTGCAGCCGGATCGCTTTACCGTCATGCTGCAGGAACAGGCCAATGACGCGGGCCTGCAGTTGACGCTGTCCAGCCCGGCAAGCCCTACCTTGTTTCCACGCCCGGCCCTGCAATTGATGGGCATTACGCTGACCGCGCGCGATACCGGCACGGGCACTTCGCCCAACCTGCCGATCCTGCTGGCCGCCAACGGCAAACTGGTGTTGCCTTGGCGCACGCTGTTCGGCGGACCGATGATGATTTCGCGCATGCAGATCAATTCCCCCCGCGTGGACCTGGACGCCCTGCAAGCGTGGTTGATGAGCCTGCCGCCACAGTCGGCCAATGTGCCGGAACAGATCCCGCGTATCGCTACCGGCGTGCGCATCCGCAATGGCAGTGTGGTGGAAAACAACAGCGAATGGCTGAGCGATGTTTCGCTCGATACCGGCCGGCTGGCGCCCGCGAAGGTTTTCTGGGTGAACCTTTCGGCCAAGGAAACCGACGGCACGCCGCTGCAATTGCAGATATCCAGCATGCCGAGCATCGCCAATGGCGCGCTGCGCCTGGACCGCATCAACGTGCATGCCTCCGATAGCAGCGCTACTGCCTTGCATCTCACCGGGCAGGCACGCTGGATGGGAGCCGCCAACGCTTCGCTGCAACTGCGCGGCAAGTTCTACCTGGCCGAGCAAGGCAACTATGATGCTGCCGTGTTGCTTAGGCCGGCCGGCGAAAGCACGCCTTTGCTGCTGCACCTGATCTTGCTCGGCAAGGACAACCACGTCGACCTGCAATTGCCACCCTTGGCGCTGGCGAAGTGGTGGAACCAGTTGGCCAATCCGCAAGGCCCACATTTGTCCGCGCCACCCGGCAGTGGGCAAGTGGATATGGCGACACTCGATATCGGCAAGGTCCACGTCGAAGGGCTGAGTGTGCAAACCGGTGACGCCGTGCCGGCCAGTGCCGGAAGCGCCACCGCTCCCGCCAAACCTATCGTGCCGCCGCAGTGACTGCGTTCGCCTGCGCCTTGCTCGAATGGTTCGACCGCCATGGTCGCCACGACCTGCCCTGGCAGCATCCGCGCGACGCCTACCGGGTGTGGCTGTCGGAAATCATGCTGCAGCAGACGCAGGTTGCTACCGTCGTCCCCTACTTCCAGCGCTTCGTCACGCGCCTGCCCACGCTAAGCGAGCTTGCCGCCGCCGACGAAGACACCGTACTGGCGCTATGGTCGGGACTTGGCTACTACCGGCGCGCGCGGTTCCTGCATCGCGCCGCGCAGCTTTGCGTGGAACAGCATGCCGGCGAACTGCCACGCGACTTCGACGCGCTCGCCGCATTGCCGGGCATTGGCCGCTCCACCGCGGGCGCGATTCTCGCCCAGGCCCATGGGCTGCGCTTTCCCATCCTCGACGGCAACGTAAAGCGCGTGCTGACACGCTATCACGGCATCGTTGGTCATCCAGGCGAACGGGAGGTAGAAAAACGGCTGTGGCAACACGCCGATGCACACACGCCCGCCGAGCGCATCGCCGACTACACGCAAGCGATCATGGACCTCGGCGCAACGGTATGCGTGCGCACACGCCCGCTATGCGGCGTCTGCCCCCTGCGCGAAGGATGCGTCGCCCATCGCGACCACCTCACGACGCAGTTGCCCACGCCCAAGCCGAGCAAAGCCATCCCCACGCGCAGCACCATGATGCTGATCCTGCGCGACGAAAACGGCCGAGTGATGTTGCAAAGACGTGGCGCACAAGGCGTATGGTCGGGACTGTGGAGCCTGCCCGAAGCCGAAGACAGCGACAGCGCATGGCGCGAAGCACAACGTCGCGCACGGATCGACGACGCACAAGCGCTTACTCCATTCATGCACGTCTTCAGCCATTACCGCCTGCACATCCAGCCATTATTGTTTGACGGCGCCGCACCCGCGCTTGCCATCGCCGATAATGGCGACCTGCGCTGGTGCGCCATTGCGGACCTGCCAGCGCTCGGCCTGCCCGCGCCGGTGCGCACGCTGCTGATGGCGCTGCCGGAACCAGCCGAACCGTAACCCATCACGCCAAGAGACCTACCAATGAGCCGCACGATCCACTGCGCCAAGCTCGGCATCGACGCCGAAGGCCTGGACTTCGCCCCCTGGCCCGGCCCGCTGGGCCAGCGCATCTACGCCGAAATTTCCAAACCGGCATGGCAACAGTGGCTGGCCCACCAGACCATGCTGATCAACGAATACCGCCTCAACCCGCTAGAACCGAAATCCCGCCAGCTCCTGAGCGGCGAGATGGAAAAATTCCTGTTCGGCGGCGACGCAAAGCCACCGGAAGGCTTCGTAGCGCCCGACGCCGAGTCTGACTGAGGCCAGAAACATTCTGCACTCCCAACCGGAGGGTGCAGCATGCGGATACGGCGGATTGGGTACCGGGTAAAAGGCTTTTACGCGGTGGCAGATCGTGCTCTTTGGTGGAGCATGATCAGTGCCGACGCGCAGCAGCGATACCGGATCGTGTGCTTCTGGGAGAAGCACGGACTCCTCGCCACGCAGGAAGCCTTCGGCGTATCCCGCCGTACGCTGTATGCATGGCGACAGCGACTGCACGCCGGCGGCGTGTGCGCCCTCAAGTACACGGCCGCACCGCTTGCGCCAACGGCACTGGCCCGCCGCACTGCTGGCTGAATTGCGTCGGTTGCGAACCGAACACCCCAACCTGGGCAAGGAAAAACTCCACCCGTTCCTGGCAACGTGGTGCCGCCGACAAGGGCAACGCTGCCCCTGCGTACGTACCATCGGCCGACTGATCGCCGACGCACCGGACACGATGCGCCATGCGCCACGCCGGGTCTCGCGCTTCCCACAAGGCCGTGTCCTGCGTCAACCACGCACCCGCAAGCCCAAAGGCTATCGACCCGAGAGTCCCGGCGACTGCGTGGCACTGACACCATTGAACGCCGCAAGGACGGCCTGGCAAGGTATCTCATCACCTGCATCGACCTGGCTAGCCGCTTCAGCTTCGCCCTCGCGTTCCGCACCCGTACCAGTGCCCATGCCGCCTTGACCCTGCGATGTGCGCAGATCGTGCTCCCCATCCCCATACGCCGCATCCTCTCCGACAACGGCGGCGAGTTCACCAGGCACTTCCACGACGCCACCGTCGCTTGCGACCTGACGCATTGGCACACCAGCCCGCGCACGCCGAAAATGAATGCCCATTGCGAACGATTCAACCGCACCATCCAGGAGGAGTTCGTCGACTACCACGAGGATCTCTTGTTCGCCGACATCCACGCCTTCAACGAACGACTCTTCGCCTGGCTCCATTGGTACAACGCCGAACGCCCTCATCACGGCATCGCCTTGCTCACTCCCCTCGATATACTCGCCCAACAGCTTGGCCATCAGTGCAGGATGTACTGGCCCAATACATTCTTCAATCGCGTTCACGCGCAAGCGTTCCACACCCAAGCGTTCTTCGATGAGTTCCAAGTCACCTTCTGTGGCATAGAGCTTGAACTGCTCTTGATGACGTGTGGCCGCGACCAGACCCAGATGCACATCCATGCGTTCTGCTGACGCCAGAAAGAACGACTGGGTGACGGTGGCGCCCTGCGCACGGTCAACGGTGCGCGCATATGCGTAATCAAGGTCACCATAAGTTGCGGTGTCCAATTTGACCAGGCTGTTGGCCTCATCTAAACGGACGCGCAGCATCAATGAGCCTTTGACCGTGGCCCGGATGCCCTCGACGATGCCCAGGGTTCCGTTGGTCACGCCCAGATCTTCGTTTAGCCGTCCAAATCGAAGGCGATCACCCACCGCCAAAGACATTTCAATCCGGCGCCGCCCTTGCTTCAACCGCACTGGATGATTTTCGGATGAAAAGGCCCCCAGCGATCAATCGTTCGCGGACCACTCGGTTGAGCTGAGCCGCATCCGCGTTGGTGCTGCCCATGACCAATTTATCGGCGGGTTCCAACGGCGAGTCGAAGTAGTCCTGCACCAATTGCGCCATGGCTTCGACCTTCGTGTCCGTTCGCTCAATCCGACCTCTTGCTTCCAAGCGGGCCAGGATGCCTGCCCCAAGCGATTGTTCGGCATCCCGCGACACAGCTCCTCGTTCCTTCCCCGCATGCGCATATATAAAGACTTCGGACGTGCGAACGTCCTGCACATCTTTTTGCCGGCGGATTTCAGTGAGTTCGACCTCTCCCAAGGCATCCCGAAACAGACGGAAAGCCTGACCCGCCGCCACCGGTGACAACTGTTGCGCGTCGCCCATCAGCACGACCTTGGCCCCTTTTCCGCATGTCGAAGGATCCGAGACACGGTGAGGGTGTCCGCCATGTGTTTTGAGTTGGTCAGCGGACCATCCCAGGATCAGTGCGGCCTCGGGCCCCGTGATCTCCGTGTGGTAATCGTAACGAGCATGCAAGTTTTCTCGATGCCATGGTTCGGCGAGATCGGGGCGAATGGCGCGAGATGATTTGGTAGACACGGGGTGATTGTGGCACGACCTTGCATGGACGTTGCTACTCACCGCCGCCCCATCAATGTTTTGGGTCACTTCCCTGGAAAAGGGATGCTCGCGGCTCATTCAATCTCTTTTAGTAACAGATTTTAAAACAGATCATGAGCCGCGGGTTCCGGCCCTTTGAAACGCTGATAACCCATAGATCTTGGAGCGGGCGCGGCTTGTGTGCGCTCAAACCTAAGCCGTTACGTCGCCACCGTCCCTGTGGCGACCTTATGATTAAGTCACTCAGATTCCAAACCAGCGTTAACCGCTAGGTTGTGGAAAGCCGACCATCGTGTCAAAGCGAAATGTCATGCGGAAGCCAACGACCGTAGCATGCGTGTCACGCGGATTGGGCACCGCCAATTGCAATTGATCTGGGTGCAACACGTATTGAACATAAGGGTAAAACACAAAACCCGGTGAAAGCGCGATGCCGTAATTGAGCTCCACACCTGTCTGATCCTTCATGGTGTAAGAAATGCCATGTGCGGCAGCAAGTAGCTCACGCGCGGCTTTCAAGCGCGAATCGAATTCCTGAAACGACACCAAGAAGTTCAACGAATCGGCAGCGCGGGATGCGAATGGGCCGGTAATCAGGAAACCGCCTTCAATCTGCTCACGATCATCGCTATAACCGGTAGCGTCCCAGTCCCCTGACGCGAATAGCGCCATCCCACGCGCACTGTGTGGATCGTCGCTAAAACGCCACACTGTTTGCGTGATCCCCGCAAACATGCCTACGGCTTTGTCATGCATGTCAGGCTTGCCGGGATGCGTCAGAATTGGCTCGCCTTCGTCGTTGTAAAACTTATCTGCATACGACGCGGTGTCGTAGTAACCACCGATATGGAAATTGGTCGGATACAATGAAGATGCGAGCGTAGTGAGATAACCCACCTGAGCGGGAATGAACGCGCCAGCCGCGGCATCCAAACCCCAATCGCGACCCGGCCAGCCGTTGTGAATCGACAACACTTGTTCGCTGGGCTCATTTTCAATCACACCCACTTTGGCATACCAATAAGGCGCAGGGTGAACGGTGATCACGCCACCCCACGTGCCGACCTGATAACCCGGATGGCTCGCGTTGAAGTTATACGCATGAGGGGTGCCACATGAGTTGCTCCAAAACGTGCAAAGCCAAGGCATCACGTGGAATCCGGGCGATAAACCAGGCAGATTCGACAACTGATTCATGCGACCAGCGGTGATGTGCACCACGCCATGGAACATGCTTTGATCGTAATAGAAGTCAACGAGACGCACTTCATCCCCAAACCCCCAGGGCACAAGCGCCTGGGAACCGGTGGATCGCCCGGCGTTCGCAGTCGTGCCGGCTTGCGTAGACAACGTGAAATCGAACATGCCACCTTTCAGGCCAAACGCTTTTTCAGTGTCGACGTCGAAACCGAAGTAACCCAATCCCAGCCAATTTGAACGCTGCGAATTACCTCCACCGGTGACATTCATGTATGCCTGTTGGTAGAAGCCGTGCAGGTAGATCCCATGGTCGGCCATGGCCTGTCCATCAGATCTCCCTACTGATTGCCAATTAAATAAATAGTTGGGACTTTCCTGGGAATCGGTCGTAGCACCTGTTTTGGGTGAAACCACCTGAGAAGGCGGCGCGCTCTGGGATGCGTTATCAAGCAAAAGTAGGGGCGCATCTTCAGCCGCTACAGAACCGGCAACCACGAACAGTGCGATCGATACGGTGATGAACAGCTTTCGACGCAGCAATACAGGAGACGAACGTTTGCACGTCATGGATTCTCCCTCCGAGAATGTGGTGAATGGTGTGAGCGATTGCTCAGGCGGAACGCGAAGACGACGATGTGTGGGTCGTGATGGACGGCGCCGTTCGCGTAGTTGACGCTTGTCCGGAAACGAGCGCTATACCGCGCGTTTCGGGGAGAAGTAAGGTGGCGATGATGGCCAGGGTGTAACCCGCAAGCGTAAAGATGCCAATGGCTTGACTTAGGGGAAGGTGCTCGGCAAGCATCCCCACCAGCACCACACATAAGGCACCAACGCCTTTGCCAAAGTTATAGGCAAAAGCCTGCCCTGCACCACGAATGGCTGTCGGAAACAGTTCGGTGAAATACGGTCCCAATGTGCTGTAAGTGGCACCCAAGCAGAAGCCCACAGGAAAACTCACGATCGCCAGCGCCGCGTTGTTGAGCGGCAGAAACAGATAAGCCAGCATCACCATCCACGACACGACGGACGCCAACAGAAAATTTCTACGGCGCCCAATCAAATCGGTTAAATAAGCGCTTCCAACAAACCCAAAGAATGACCCGATCGTTACCGTCGTCATGTAGATACCCACATCCACCCCGGATAGATGGCGTGCGGTCTTCATATACGTGGGCAGCCACGGAATTACCGCGCTTCCTGCCCCAATGACACCCAATGCCAGAAGAGAAGCCAACACAGTGGTTCGCACAATATCGGCTTGAAAAATCGCGAGCATGCCTGGCGCCCCTACTCCACGCTGTGCTTCGGCTGCCCGCGTTTTCTTGAACACCTCAGGTTCCTGCAAGTGCCGACGCAGGAAGATCACGAGCACTGCAGGTGTCACGGCAAACCAAAATAGTGCCCGCCACGCCATCGCTTGCGGCATCAGCCAAAAAGCGGCAGTGGAGATCAACGTTGCAAGCGTCCAACCCACGCCATAACCACTTTGGATGCAGCCCACTGCTTTGCCCCGATGCTCTGGGCGGATGATCTCGCCCATCAAGACAGCGCCAGCGGCCCACTCACCGCCAAACCCCAGTCCTTGTAGAAAGCGAAGCACGAGAAGTTGGTCATAATTTTGTGCAAAGCCAGCCAACGCCGAAAAGGCGGCAAACCAAAGCACGGTGAATTGCAGAACACGCAAGCGTCCGATGCGATCAGCCAAGATGCCGCATAACCAACCACCGATCGCGGTTGCAATGAGTGCAGCGGTGCCCAACGATCCCGCCTGTGTCTTGCTGATGTGCCAAGTGGCCATCAACGCAGGCACCATAAAGCTGAAGAGCTGAGCGTCCATGGCATCCAGACTCCAGCCAGAAAAGCACGCCCAGAAGGTGCGCTTTTCCTGTTTGGATAAATCGACATACCAACCGAACATTGCACTTCTCCCCTTGCTCAAGAACCTCTAATGGGTTCTTTGATGCGTGGACTTTCAGTTTTTTGACACAAAACGTCCCTGTGCCGGCACAGTTTCTCCGGATTGCCAAGATTGACATTTATAGGAATAACTCGGCTACGCGCGCCGCATCATGTGAGTTGGGATCATGCTGACTCCATACTTTGTCCTTGCTGGATGATGTGCTTCGCCATCGTCTCATGGCTCACAATCCAGACGTCTGAAAGGCGGTTGTAATAAGCGAGTATGTCGTTCAGTGCAGCCACCATCATGGGCCGCCCCCCGAACTGACAATGCAACGCTATCGCCAAAAATGAACCTGGCTCATGTTCGCGAAGAAAATCGATCGTATGGGTATACACGTCCACCCAATCACGAGGGCTCCCTCGCAACACACGGTTGTCAGTGAAGTCGCTATTGGGAATGGCTATTAACTGACCCGATGGCGTGGTAATGGCATGGGGCAGATCGGCGTAATTAACATCGCTGTGCCAAGTTAAACCTGCCTCAGCCAAAAATTCAGGAGTGCGTGGCGTGAATGCCAGCACGGGACTTAACCATCCAGTGACAGGGCGCGCCGACACGGAATTGAGTAGGTCGAGCGACCGATGGATTGTCGCGCGCTCCTCCTCGGCATCCAAATAAGTCAGTAATCCATCTTGCGTATACGCATGTCCAGCGATGTCATGACCGGCTGCCACCACGCCACGCACTGAAGCAGGGTAATCTTCCACACATCGAGCACTGGTAAAAAACGTTGCCTGCGATTTATGACGATCAAGGGTTCGCAGGATACGCCAAACACCTTCGCGTGCACCGTAGCTCGCCCACGAAATACCCGCATGATTCACCGTGCCAGGTTTTAACGGTGTCGTTTGAACGGAATAGCTCGGCGCATTGCCTTCGGACCACGTCTCCAACAATACGGTGATGCACACCGCCACTCGTTTACCTGAAGGAAGAGGAATACCCACATGTTTCATCATTCGTCGTCCACCTGAGCAAGTTGCGGAACCAAATGGGCTGCCGCGTCCTCGGCGACCAAGATAAAGCGATTTTCTGCACCACTGCGTCGGATTAATGCCGCGTCCTGATACTCATTGGACGCATACCAGTTTCGCGCCTGTTCAACACTCGGAAACTCAATAACACCGATCGCAAGCGGTGGAGAGGGCCCCTCCAACGACACAATCGCCGTAGACAGTGCCAAGTAACGACCGCCGAACTTAGCGATGGACGCAGCAGCAAGCGGCCCGTAAGTTGCAAAGACGCTTGTGTCCCATTCCTTCAATCGCTCAGCGATGACGAAGGCTTTCATTCTCTTGCGTTCGGCGTCGTCGGTCATTGCACTTATTCCTTCAAGCCTTCACCTAAAGCCACACCGCGCACTACAACACTATCGACAGGGGGCGATCCACACTCATTGGAAATTCCCGACGCGCCCTCGACAATATGGTTTTCCAATTCGCCCAAGCCATCAACGGCGACGGTGACCACATCACCGGGCTGCACCGGACGAGAGTTCGCAGGCGTGCCCGTCAGAATCACATCGCCGGGGAAGAACGTATGGGTGCGGGATAGATCCGCGAGCAAATACGCCATGCTCCAAATCAAATCATCAAGTGATGCTTCTTGCATCACTTTTCCGTTAACGCGAGTGCGCAGGACCTTTCCTTCAGGATGCCATCCACGCACCAAACCAGGGCCAAGCGGACCCAATGTATCGGCGCCTTTAACGCGCACCATGGAGCCGCGATCGGTTTCACGAAAATCATGCAGACCGAAATCGTTGGCAATCGTGTAGCCCTCGATATAGTGCTCTGCATCGGCCATACGAACATTGCGGCACGTGCGTCCCACAACGATCCCCACTTCGCCCTCATAGTTAAGGTACTTGCACCCTTGTGGGCGCACCACCTGCCCCTTGTGGCTGTTCAGGGCTGACGTAGGCTTTTGGAAGTAAGAAGGCGTATCGGGCGATATGGTTTTCAACTCCACCACACGATTCATGAAATTGAGATGCGCACAAATGATTTTGGTAGGCACGCACGGTGGTAAGTGAATCGCTTCGTCCGCGCGCACCGTTCGGCCATCTGGCGCACGCAGCACATCGCCATCGCGCAATACTTCGACCGTCGTGCCTTGCAGCACGATTCGACGGGTTTCAACAATACTCACAAACGATCTCCTGTCTTGGCGCTATCGCTGGACGGACGCGCTCCCGCCGGCGGCGCGGAGGGATACTCACGCCCGACGTAGTCAAATCCACCCAGCTCGAAGCGATCACCATCCGCGGGTTGCGGCGTGGCGTAATACGCGCGGATTTCTTTGATCAACCCGCTCTTACCATCTAACTCATACCATTCGATGCCACGAAGCAGCTTGTCTTGCTTGGTCTTGAAGTGCGTCCACTCCATCACCGCCTGCAATGAGGCGGGTTCGATCAACAAACGATCGACAGTCCAATACGAACCAAGTGTATGCACCGCCTGTCGCCAACGCTCGGCAATTTTTTGTGCGCCGCGAAACGGTCCTTCATACATGCCGGGCGGGAAGTAATGCACGGCGTCAGACGTAAAGCATCCCAACATGCCCTGGACGTCAGCATCGTTACAGGCCTGAAAGTAGCGACGAATCAGCGCGTCGATGCGACCAGCATCGTGGATGGCGTCGTTGTGATTTGCTTGCACCATCGAATCAATCCCTCAAGTAAACGTGCCCTTATGCTGGACGACGTTACGTCTAACAATGTCGATAGTCAATATCCTGTATTGCATTCCAATAGGCTGGAATCTACAATCGACTCGCGCCCGCAACCATCACGATAGGAGCGCGATCAAAAAGTGTGCTTTGCAGACGCTTGTTGTTTCGCCGCACTCGCCAGGAGAAATCATGACCACGACCAAACTTGCGACCAGAAAAAGCCCGATAAAGGTCGAACTTCCTGCGAACAGCGGCGCACGCGCACTTGTGCCAGCGCTCGATCGTGCGATGCAGATTCTTGCGCTGCTGGAAGCAGCCCCTCGCCGCCCTTTCACCGTCGTGGAAATCACACAACAACTCGGGATTCCCAAGTCCAGCGTTTTCAATATTTGCGGGGCGATGGTGGAAGGCCAACTGCTTCGACGTTCACGCGAAGGCTTTCAGTTGGGACGCAAGCTCGTCCAACTTGGTTCAGCCTACGTGTCGAGCGTCAACATCGTTGGCGAATTCTATGACGCCTGCAGAAGCGTGCCGCCGGAACTAGGCGCTGTCATCCAGTTGGCGGTCATTGACGATAAGTTCGATACCGTCTATTTGGCGCTGCAAGACTGCAATAGCGGTTTGCGGCTAGGCCTCGGCGGAGGCATTGGTCGCCGCGTCCCCGCCAACTGCACGGCATGCGGAAAAGCGCTATTGGCCACGTTGCCAGAAACGCAGCTCGAACAATGGCTCGCATCGGTCGGGCAACTTCCCAAACTCACCCCTCGCTCGGTCATTTCAAAAGCCAAGTTGCAACAGGAAATCGCGGAGGTTCGCAATCAAGGTATTGCGCATGATGAGGAAGGAACCATCATCGGCTTATGTTGTGTTGCCGCGGCCTTACCTACTCCACACGTTGACGGCGGCTTCGTCGCTGTGAGCATCAGTGCTCAACGAGAACTTCTGACTACCAAACGTAAGCTAGAAATTCGTCAGACACTCACTCACATCTGCGAAGCGTTGCGCCATCGCATTTAAACATATCGACGTGCAATCCTAATGATAAGGAACGTGATAATGAACGCGCCGACGGCAACCTTCCGCAGCATCAATCCATCAACGGGACAGACACTCAACACTGACTACCCTTCCCAAGGCCTAGAAGATGTTGAAAAGGCCTGTCATCTGGCTGCGCATGCATTCCCGATCTATCGCGAGAGCAGCCCTGACCTGCGCGCCGCATTCTTGGAGTTAATTGCTGAAAATATCATCGGGCTTGGTGACCAGTTAATTCAGATGGCGTCCGCAGAAACAGGACTCCCCGTTGCCAGAATTACGGGCGAACGCGCTCGCACTGTTAATCAGTTGCGGATATTTGCCGATGTCGTGCGCGAAGGCTCCTGGGCAGACATTCGGATCGACCACGCCATGCCCCGACGCGAGCCCCTGCCACGTTCTGATCTGCGACTCAGGAAGGTGGGCTTGGGACCCGTTGCAGTCTTTGGCGCTTCAAACTTTCCATTGGCATTTTCGACCGCGGGTGGCGATACCGCATCGGCATTAGCTGCCGGTTGTCCGGTTGTCTTAAAAGCCCATCCGGCCCATGCGGGAACAAGTCTTTTGGTGGCGTCTGCCATTCGCAGCGCCATCGAGGCTTGCCGCTTACACGAAGGCGTCTTTCAACATCTGACGGGCCAGGGGAATGAGTTGGGAACCCTGCTCGTCAATGATTCGCGCATCAAGGCAGTCGGCTTTACAGGCTCTCGCGCAGGAGGGTTAGCCCTTGTTGCAGTGGCCGCGGCACGGCGAGAACCCATTCCCGTTTATGCGGAAATGAGCAGTGTTAATCCCGTTTTTTTGATGGCTGGCGCGTTGCGCGATCGAGCGGCAATGTTGGGCGAAGCTTTCATTAGCTCCTTATCAATGGGGGCGGGACAGTTTTGCACCAATCCAGGTATCGTTTTCGCGGTAGATGGCCCAGATCTCACTCGCTTCGAGCAAGCCGCTATCGAAGCACTTTCTAAGACACGTGCAGCAACGATGCTCACTGCGGGAATACATCGCTCATATGAGACAGGCGTTGAACGCATCGCTTCAAGTGAAGGTGTAGAACAGCTCGCCCGCGGTTGTGCCAGTGAAGGCGTCAACCAAGGTCAGGGAGCGATCTTTGCGACCAATGCAGAGGTATTTCGCAAGAACAGCGAGCTTCGTGAAGAAGTGTTTGGTGCGAGCTCCGTCATTGTGCGTTGCCCTAACGTGGAGACAATGGTGGCTTTGGCACGCGACATGGAAGGCCAATTGACGAGCACGCTTCATCTGGCTGATGAGGACTATGACGATGCAAAGCAACTGTTGCCTGTGCTGGAAGATCGGTGTGGTCGTCTCTTGGTCAACGGTTGGCCCACAGGCGTCGAAGTCTGCCATGCGATGGTGCATGGTGGCCCCTTCCCCGCAACCTCTGACACACGCACGACGTCCGTTGGATCGATGGCCATCGATCGTTTTCTAAGGCCAATTTGTTATCAGGATTTTCCAGACTCGCTCCTTCCGACATCTTTGAAGGAAGAGAACCCGCTGAAATTTCCGAGGCGTGAGGCGTAGGCGTTAATTTGGTGCTGCTATTTTGACGGCCACTAGCCTCCTTACTCACTGCGACTTTCTCGTGCTTAGCAACATGCACGGCTGGGGCTCGGCGCCCTTGTGGCCCCCGATCCCACGGTTTTTGGCGGCCAGAGAGGAGTCGTTCAGTCAAATCTTCCTCGCAGCGATGGCGCCCCTTTACGGCGACCAAGATGATCTATCTTGGTTTCAGGGGCTTGGGCGCAACCCTAAGCGTGGCGCGGCCTAGACGGGAAAAAAGCCTTGACGGAAGGAAGCGGCTCCGCTTTAATTGTCGGCTCCACGCGATACCCTGGCCGGGTAGCTCAGTTGGTAGAGCAGGGGATTGAAAATCCCCGTGTCGGCGGTTCGATTCCGTCCCCGGCCACCATTGAAAACTTAAGCCCCGCAACGGCACCTGGCCGTTGCGGGGCTTTTTCGTTGTACATGCGGCTATACCAGTCGATCAACGCCGCAAAATAGACGAAGCCCTGTGCCATCGGGATATAACTGATGTCCACGACCCAGACCTGATGGGACGCGGTGACCCTCACCGCGTAACAAGTACGGATAGATCCGGCAGGCAGGATGCCGACGGCTGGTGTCGGGCTTGCGATAAAGCGCCTCGATGCCCATCCGGCACATCAGTATGGTCACATGCTTGCGACCCACCACGAGGCGGTCACGACCCAGCAGATCACGCAGCATACGACTGCTACTTTTTCCCTGGTTCTTTTTTTACGGATCGCCTTGAAGCCAAAGGCCTCACACCCAGCCTGTTGCCAAACCCTAGTCCGGCTTCGCCGAAATCACGCAGGCTTTTCCAAAAGGCGTGAAATTCGCGCTCGACGTCGTGTCGAGTATTACCTGAATCACGGACGCTCTCATCTCCAGGCTTTTGCGCTGCGATTCGAAAGCCCGCAACGACAACGGCCGCTAACAATTCAGCGCGTGCGCGTAGCGTCTTCGCCCCACTGGTACGCTCACCCAGGGTGACTGCGATAGCACGTTCAAGATGTAAATATTTGAGCTGATGACGCGATTGCAGCGCAGGTGTACGACGAACCAGCGCATCGATAGCAATGTTCTCAGGACTCGCCGCATCTGCGATGGCAATTGCTATCGCGCGCTCGATGAGCACCGGCCACGGTTCATCCGCTGGCCGTTTTCTTATCTCATCGACGACTGCCGTGAGGAAATTCTCTTGATTCGCAAAGAGAACGTCTTCTTTCGCTGGAAAGTAGTGAAACAAGCTTCGACGTGACACATCCGCTGCTTCGGCAATGGCCTCCACCGTTGTCGCGTCGTACCCGTCCCGCAGGAACAGCTTGATCGCGGCCTTGGCGATTCTTTCGCGAGTCTCGCGTCGCTTGCGTCCTCTGCGACCTTCGCTTGCGTCGGGGAAGCTCAATTCGCTCAATTTACACTCCTTGCAATAATGCACTTAGTGCATTATTGTGCCGGCCGACAGCCAGCGCAAGCCACCGCAGGCAAATCGCGCCACTCCCAACTGTTCAAAATGAGGAAGCACATGGGCTGGACAATTGCAGACCTGCCAAACCAGCACGGACGCGCGGCTCTGGTAACGGGCGGTGCGAGCGGAATCGGATTCCAGGTGGCGAAAGAATTGGGGGCCAAAGGGGCAAGCGTGACCCTGCTCGGCCGCGACCCGGTAAAGGGCGCGTTGGCGGTTGCGCGTTTGCGCGCGAACGGGGGCAACTATTCCTTCGAACAAGTGGACCTTGCGTCACTTGCATCCATTACCGAATTGGTAGCTCGCTGGGGCGTTCGCCCCATTCATTTGCTCATGAATGTAGCTGGCGTGATGGCTGTGCCCGGGCGCAGGCTTACAGAAGACGGCTTCGAGATGCACATGGGCACCAACTTCTTGGGCCATTTCGCTTTGACGATGGGGTTGTTACAAGCTTTGCGGGCAGGCCACGCCCGTGTCGTTACGGTTAGCGCACTGGTCGGACGACTCAAATCCGCCAGCATCGACCTCGATGATATTCAAGCCAGGCATCAGCGCTATTCACCCATGAAGGCGTATGCTCGCAGCAAACTCGCCGACATCATGTTTGCCATTGAGTTGCAGCGGCGTGCGACGGCAACCAACTCAGGCATTACCAGCGTCGCAGTTGATCCCGGCACAGCGAATACAGATTTGCAGCGACACGTTTCGGGCTTCGTTGCTGCACTTGGCCGAGCACTGATCAACATTATTGGCTACCCCATTGATCGCGTCGCCGAAAACATCCTTTTCGCGGCAGTGATGGATCATCCAACGGACAAAACACTCATTGCACCTTCGCGGTTTATTCAGCGATTCGCATCTCCACGCGACGTCGGAATTCCGACGCTTGCCAATGACTCAACATCACGGGAACGTTTGTGGCAAGAAGCTGAGAAATTAACCGGCGTATGCTTTTCGAATAATGATCTTGCCACTGAATCACGGACTCAGTCAGGCGACATGTTGTAGCTCGAGCTGCACCGGACCGAGATAGCCAGAGTGGTACGAAGGCGCTGGCGATCGTAGTAAACCTCGACGCAGTCGAAAGTATGCCTTGGCCTGTTCGCGCATCGTAGAGCGCTCATTCTGAATAGCTTCGACCTTCCAGTAACGCATCTACCTCCCTTCCCGTCCAGGCGACTGATGCCACCGCCCGCCCTTTCCCTGAGCCAGCGGCGAATACTTTCCGTTTTGGCATGGCGCCCACCCCCTGATTGAGGACAAACCGCGGGGCTTTTTGCGGCAAACCCGCGCGATCCTTCTTGCTCTACTAACGGTAGCTTAGCGATTTAAAATCATTTAATCGGCGGCTCAATCGGCCTTCTGCCACCATCAGTTTCAAGGACTTGCAGCCATACAAGCCTCCTCATTAGCGCCTGCCATGACAGGGCATAGACGACTTCGTGTTAGCAGCTCTACAGCTATGCTTACGTGATTCAACCACTGTTACGTTCATGAAAGCAGGGGATCGAAGACATGAAAAAACCGCCAGTCGAGAAGGGGCACGCCCCTACCTGGGCGCCGGGAGAAGTCCATAGCCATGCGGCTGCTTCCACGCAAGCGGCAGCGTCAGGTTCATCACTTTCCTACTTCGTCCATGTGTTCTTTTTTGCGAGCTGGGTGGCGATATGTTCGGCAGCACCGGAGCTCATCTGGCAAGGCTTTCTGACCGCCCTGCATCATTTTGATTGGATCACCGTCGGCTCGGCGTTGCTGGTCGGCGCGATCGTCGCTTTTTTTGTCGAGCCACTGACCGAAAGGCTGCGGGCCGGAAGCATCAACCTTACGCATAAACACAAGACCACCACCCACGCTACGTTTACGGCGTTTGGCTTCGCCGTGCTTGCCGTTTTGGTCCACGATGCCATTACGACTTATGTGGCAACCACTTACGCCGGCCACCAGGCGAAGGACAATCTGGTCTACGCTATTACGGAAGTTTCCCAATGGGCCTGGATTCCGTTCTTCATCACCATCGCGTGGATGTTTGCGCGTGAAGCGCGATGGGCGGCGATACCTGTCCTATTGCTGGCGCTCGTTGCCATCGTGGCTGTCGGCTTCGCTTTCGACTGGTACGCCATCGATATTTTCACTACTACCATTCCATGCGCGGCTATCTTGTTCGGCGGGTTTTACGTGATGCGTTGGCATGCAGATCCGAAAGCACTCATGCGCTGCACCACGATCACAGCAGCCATAGCCATCGCCTGGCTCGCTTCAATGGGCCTGTTGCAGGCTATCTTTTCACTATTTGCCGTTAAGTCGCTGCGCGTCTACACCTGGGGCGAGTACGCCATCGATTGTCGGTTCTACCTGGGATGGGTGATTGGTCTGGTTATTGCGCCCAGCCCTACAGCGCATCACCTTTCTAAGACACATTCCTGAGAATCCGGTATCGCCTCGAGAGTTAAGCAAACGCATAACTGACCGCACCGCCGCTTGCAGCCGCGGATCAGTGCCAAGTCGAAAAACTTCTGCTCGGGGACGTGGGGAATGCACATGATCGCTCATCCCGGCAAATCCAAATCAAGTTGCCAGTGCCATGCGCCGTGGAAGCCGCCGCCTGCCGGGGCGAATGCGCCGGGCTGCCCGCTGCCATCGAATTAAAGCGACGTAGTGAGCTGGGTCAGCCAGTCCGGCAATACGCCGATGACTGCGGCTTCCACGCTCCGATCCGCGCCGGTAAGGATGAATACGCCGACCAGCACGATAAGTACGCCGAGCACTTTCCTGCCGCGCGTGCCGGCAGACATCAGCTTGCCGCGCCAGCGCGCGAAAACGCTCTGCGCAAGCAGCGCTATGGTCAACAGCACCGTGGCGATGCCCAGGGCAAAGGCCATCATCACGAAAGCGACCTGCCCGAGATCCTTGCCTTGTGCGGCCAGCAAGGTCGCTGCGCCCAGGGTCGGTCCGACGCAGGGGCTCCACACCAGTCCCAGCAATACGCCAATGCCAGCCTGCCCCGCCAGGCCGAAACGCTCCAGCCGGGCCTGGCGCTCGCCGGCCCAGTTCGCCAATGGCGCCACCAGGTGTTCAAAGAATGCCTGCAGTTTCGGCACCGCCAGCACGATGCCGACCAGCAATAGCAACACTGCGCTAAAGGCGCGCAACGTATCGCCATTCAATCCGATCGATGCGCCGATCGTGGCTATCGCAAAACCGGCCAGGGTGAACGAGGCCACCAGGCCCACTGCCAGTGCCAGCGGTCCCCAGCGATGACGCTGGGCAGCGCTGCCCAGCACGATGGGAACCAGCGGAATCACGCACGGCGACAAAATCGTCAGCACACCCGCAGCGTATGCGAACAGCGGATTGAGGTTGCTACTCATGGCTGGCAACCGGCGCGATGATTGGAAGGATAGATACGGTCAAAGGACATTCCTGGCTCCGAATAGCGTTGATGCCCGCACCCCGCAGGCTTCTACGTTCCCTTTTTCGGTCGGAAGCCCGTCGCGGTTACTGCTGTAACCGCTGCGACAACGGTGACGAATAGCCCGGTGTACTCACCTGCAGGGATCCGCCATGTCCATCTTTCGCAAGCTTTGCGCTATCACGCTCTTCAGCCTGCTGTTTGCCACGCCGTTGCTGGCCCAACCCATCCAACCCTTCACCACCGCAGCGCTCAAGGCCGCCCAGGCGGCCGGCCAACCCGTGCTGGTGGATGCGTATGCAAGCTGGTGCCCGACCTGTCGCAAACAGGCGCCCACGATCGATGCCATGGCGAAAGACCCCGCCTTCGCAAAGCTGCTGATCCTGCGACTTGACTACGACAACCAGACTGCCGAAAAGCGCGCGCTGGGAATTGTCACGCAGAGCACCTTGATCGCCTACGACGGCAGCAAGGAAACCGGCCGCAGCGTCGGCGTGACCGATCCCGGCCAGATCAGGAAACTGGCGCAGTCAGCCCTGCCCTGAGCACGCTCAGAAACTGAATTCGTGGCCAATGCTTGCCCACCACGTGCCGGCGGCAGGATTGGAGAAATGCAACCGGCCTTGCCGATCCGGCTCGCCAGTCGTGACATGACGATAGACGCCAGCCTTGTTCCATCCCCGTGCATACGCCAGCGCCACGTCGAAGCCGCCAAGTCGGCGCGATAGCGTGGCGCTGGCATCTTGCCAGCTGTAGCTGGAGAAATGATTCACGCGCTGCCTTCCATAGTGAAGCGCAAGGCTGTAGCCATGCCCGAGGTCGACGTTGCGCGCAAGATCGATATATCCCGAACCGCGCGAATGGCTGTTCGCACCGATGCCAAGCGTTTGGCTGTTGTCGCCGAAATAGTCGCGGCTCACGGTAAGCGAATAGCTCAGCGACCATTCGCACCATGTCATGCCCGCTACCAGTTCCGAATAGCCATACCGGGTATTCGTCGCGGTAACCCTGGCACCTGGATAACGATAATCATACAAGGCGACCTGGTAATTCAGCGCCCCGAACTTTCCACGCTTTCCGGCATAGATATCCCATTCGACGCGCCCGCCTTCGATTGCATACGGGCTGATCGTCGAGAGCCAGCTACCTGCATACCATCCGTTCGGTGCCCCGTACTCCACGCCACCCTGCAACGCGGGCCTGCCCCAGCTTTGCTGGAAGCCGCGCGATACATACTGCGATGCCGCGGTGAGATTGCCAGCCAACGCGCCGCGTCCATCCTCGGCGTGAGCGCATGTAACGGCACAGCCAAGCGCCACGATCGGCGCGATCCGCCTCTTCATGACGAACTCCTATCGCGCTAGCGCTGGGCTTCGTTCGCCAATGCTTTCACCAGTCCACGCATGTACAGCAGCAGCACCAGTGAAAACGGCAAGCCGCACAACACCACCGCGGTTTGCATCGCGGTGAAGTTGCCCCCGCTTGCGTAAAGCAGGCCGATGGTCACCACGGTGGTGGTACTCGCCCAGAAAATGCGTAACCAGACTGGCGCGTCCTCTTCTCCACCGCCGCCCTGGGTGGACAGGTTGGCGATCATCAAGGTGCCCGAATCCACTGGCGTAAGGAACAGCACGAAGCCGATGATCACCGTGACGCCGGCAACGATGCGGGTGAAGGGCAGATATTCGAACAACTTGAACAGGGCCATCGGCGGATTGGCCTGCGCCACTTCGCCAAGTTCCTTCGCTCCGTGGTTGAACACCAGGTCGATCGCGGTATTGCCGAAGATGGACAGCCACGCCAGCGTAAAGCCAAGCGGTATCAGCAACACGCCAAGTATCACTTCGCGAATGCTGCGCCCGCGCGAGATGCGTGCGATGAACATGCCTACGAACGGCGCCCAGGCAATCCACCAGGCCCAATAGAACAGTGTCCATTCGCCCAGCCACTTGCGTGCCGTGCCATACAGGTAGAGGTTGAAGCTGCTTTGCACGAACGATGAGAGATAGTCGCCGACGTTCTGCACCATGCCGTCGAACAAGTGCAGCGTGGGTCCGCACGCCAGCACGAACAGCAGCAGCACGCACAGCAATCGCACGTTGAGATCGGAAAGCATGGCGATGCCTTTTTCCACGCCCGATACCGCCGCGATCGTGGCGACCACCATCATGACGATGACCAGCATGGTCAGCACGTGCGGTGTCGCCGGAATGCCGAACAGATAGTGCAGGCCGGAATTCAGCATCAACGCGCCGATCCCCAGGTTGGTCACCATCGATACCAGCGTCGCCAGAATGCCGAAGCCATCCACCGCATGCCCGATCCAGCCGTGGATGCGATCGCCAAACAGCGGATACAGCGCCGAACGCAAGGCAAGCGGCAAGTCTCGCCGATATGCAAAATAACCCAACGCGACGGCCATCAGCGCGTACAGCGCCCAGCCATGCAGGCCCCAGTGCAGGAAGCTGATCGCCATCGCCTGGCGCGCCGCCTCGGCGGTGCCACCGATGCCTTGCGGCGGCGAGAGAAAGTGATCGAGCGGCTCGTAGGCGCCGTAATAGATCAGCGCAATCCCGATGCCCGCGGAAAACAGCATGGATGTCCACGACACATAGCCGAACGCGGGTGCTTCGTGATCCTTGCCGAGCTTGACGTTTCCGTGCCGGGAGGCCGCCAGCCACAGCACGAAAACCAGGCAGGCCATCATGATCAGCACGTAATACCAGCCGAAGACGCGGGAAATCCATGCCTGCGCGTGGTCCAGCCAGACGGCGGCGGCCTGGGGCTGGAGCACCATCAGCGCGCCCAGCAGCAGGATCACGATGGCCGAGCAGAAGAACACCTTGGGATTGAGCCGCATGGCCGTCGCGACCGGGCTTTGCGTGTGTTTCTTATCCATGTACCTGCATTCCGTTGCGAATCCGATCATGCGCCAGCACCACTTGGCCGAGATCCAGGGCGTGTGCACGCTCGAGTCTATCGATTCCTGATTGAACGTTCAATCAAGATAAACTAAGCTTCCAGGCCTGTTCCGACCAGACTCTTGCTCCGTTATGCCCAAGCTAGGCATGCCACCGATCCGGCGCGATCAATTGATCCGTGCGACCTTCGACACCATCGACAGGGTCGGGCTGGCCGATGCCACCATCGCGGAGATTGCCGGACGCGCGGGCTTGTCCACGGGCATCATCAGCCATTACTTCGGCGGCAAGGACGGGCTGCTCAACGCGGCCATGCGGCAGATCCTGCGCGACCTGCGCAACGCGGTCGCGCGCCGCGCCGTCATGGCCGCGCCCGATCCCCGGTCCCAGCTGCGCGCCATCGTCGAGGGCAATTTCGACCCCTCGCAGGTGAGCGCGACCGCCATGCGCGTCTGGCTCACCTTCTGGGCGGCCAGCATGCACGATGCACAGCTGCGCCGGCTGCAACGCGCCAACGATCGGCGCCTCTATTCCAATCTCAGCCATCAATTCCAGCGTGTGCTGCCGCCTGAGCCGGCACGCACGGCCGCACGCGGACTCGCCGCCATGATCGACGGCCTGTGGCTGCGCGGAAGCCTGGCCGGCGGTGAATTCGATGTCGCACAGGCCCAACGGATCGCCTACGAATACCTGGATCAACACCTGCCGGAGCGCGCGCACTGAAAGCGCCGACGGCCGCAAGCATGGAGAGCACATGGCCCATCACGAACCGCAAAAGCTTTATATCCACGGTACGCGCGCCGACGCGACCAGCGGCGAAACTTTCGAAACCGTAAATCCCGCCAATGGCGACGTCATCGCCCAGGTGCAGCGCGCTTCGCAAGCCGACGTCGAGCGCGCTGTCGCGAGCGCCGAACAAGGCCAGCGCGAATGGGCCTCGTTCACCGCGATGCAACGCTCGCGCGTCATGCGGCGGGCCGTCGACATCCTGCGCGAGCGCAACGACGAACTGGCGCTGCTAGAGACCCTGGATACCGGCAAGCCCTATGCGGAAACCTCCACCGTGGACATCGTCACCGGTGCCGACGTGCTGGAGTATTACGCCGGCCTCGCACCCGCCCTCGAAGGCGAACAGGTGCCCCTGCGTGAATCGAGCTTTTTCTACACGCGCCGCGAGCCCCTCGGCGTCGTGGCGGGCATCGGCGCCTGGAATTACCCGATCCAGATCGCGCTTTGGAAGTCCGCCCCGGCGTTGGCGGCAGGCAATGCCATGATCTTCAAGCCGAGCGAAGTGACCCCGCTTACGGCGTTGAAGCTGGCGGAAATCTATACGGAAGCCGGCCTGCCCGCCGGCGTGTTCAATGTGCTGCAGGGTGCCGGACGATCGGTCGGCCAGTGGCTGACCGAACATCCCCGGATCGAGAAGATCTCCTTCACCGGCGGCGTGGAAACCGGCAAGAAAGTGATGGCCAGCGCGGCATCCTCCTCGCTGAAGGAAGTGACGATGGAACTGGGCGGCAAGTCGCCGCTGATCATCTTTCCCGATGCCGATATCGAGCGCGCCGCCGATATCGCGGTGATGGCCAATTTCTTCAGCTCCGGCCAGGTGTGCACGAACGGCACGCGGGTGTTCGTGCACCGTTCGATCCAGGCGCCTTTCGAGGCAGCGGTGCTGGCACGCACCGCGCGCATCCGCATGGGCGATCCCACTGAGCCGTCGGTGAATTTCGGCCCGCTGGCGAGCTTTGCGCATATGGAAAAAGTGCTGTCGTTGATCGCGCAAGGCGAGCGCGAAGGCGCGCAGCTGCTTGCCGGCGGCCGGCGCGCCACCGATGGCGCGCTGGCACGCGGCGCCTATGTGCAACCGACGGTATTTACCGACTGCGCCGATGACATGACCATCGTGCGCGAGGAAATCTTCGGCCCTGTAATGAGCATTCTCAGCTGGGAGGAAGAAACCGAAGTGATCGCGCGCGCGAACAACACCTACTTCGGGCTCGCCGCCGGCGTGGTCACGCCCGATCTCGCATGTGCGCATCGTGCCATCCATCAATTGCAGGCAGGCATTTGCTGGATCAATACCTGGGGCGAATCGCCGGCCGAAATGCCGGTAGGTGGCTATAAGCAATCCGGTGTCGGCCGTGAGAACGGCATCAGCACACTGGCCCATTACACGCGCATCAAGTCGGTGCAGGTGGAACTGGGACCGTTCGCCTCGGTGTTCTAGACCACGTTTGCGCGATGCCGGCACGGGGTCCGTCGCTGGCATCGCCGCTGCCTTCATTTGCCGCCATCACACAAGGAATCGACATGGCCGACATTCGGGAATACGACTACATCATTATCGGCGCAGGTTCCGCCGGCAATGTACTGGCAACGCGCCTGACCGAAGACGCGCATGTCACCGTGCTGTTGCTGGAAGCAGGCGGACCGGATTATCGCGTTGATTTCCGCACGCAGATGCCCGCCGCCCTCGCCTATCCATTGCAGGGCCGGCGCTACAACTGGGCCTATCTCACCGATCCCGAGCCTTATATGAACAATCGCCGCATGGAATGCGGCCGCGGCAAAGGACTGGGCGGTTCCTCGTTGATCAATGGCATGTGCTACATCCGCGGCAACGCACTCGACTACGACCACTGGGCCAGGCGACCCGGGTTGGAAAACTGGACGTATCTGGATTGCCTGCCTTATTTCAGGAAGGCCGAGACACGCGATACCGGACCGAACCTCTATCACGGCGGCGACGGCCCGGTGAGCGTGGCGACGCCCAGGCACGGCAACAACGTGTTGTTCCATGCCATGGTCGAGGCCGGCGTGCAGGCAGGCTATCCGCGTACCGACGACCTCAACGGTTACCAGCAGGAAGGCTTCGGCCCGATGGATCGCACGGTCACCCCGCGCGGCCGCCGTGCCAGCACCGCACGCGGTTACCTGGACCAGGCGCGTGCCCGTCCCAACCTCACCATCGTTACGCACGCATTGACCGACCGCATCCTGTTTGCAGGCAAGCGCGCCGTAGGCGTGACGTGGCTGCAACGCGGCCACGCACAACAGGCGCATGCACGCCGCGAAGTATTGCTGTGCGGCGGCGCCATTGCTTCGCCGCAGATCTTGCAACGCTCTGGCGTAGGTCCGGCCGAGCTGCTGCGCGGACTGGATATTCCGTTGGTTCATCACCTGCCCGGCGTCGGCGCGAACCTGCAGGACCATCTGGAGATGTACATCCAATACGAATGTACCCAGCCGGTATCGCTGGCGCCGGCATTGAAACTGCATAACCAGGCAAGAATCGGCGCCGAATGGCTATTCTTCGGCAGCGGCATCGGCGCCAGCAACGAATTCGAGGCCGGCGGCTTCATTCGTTCGCATGAAGACTTCGAGTGGCCAAACCTGCAGTACCACTTCCTGCCGATCGCCGTGAACTACAACGGCTCCCATCCGATCAAGGTGCACAGCTTCCAGGCCCACGTCGGCTCGATGCGTTCACCCAGCCGCGGCCGCATCCACCTTCGTTCGAAAGACCCACGGCAGCCCCCGAGCATTCTCTTCAACTACATGTCGCACGAGCAGGACTGGCGGGAATTCCGCGCGGGTATCCGCATCACGCGCGAGATCTTCCAGCAGCAGGCGCTTGCTCCTTATCGCGGCCGGGAAATTTCGCCCAGTGCCAATTTGCAAACCGATGCCGAGCTGGACGCCTTCATCCGTGCGCACGCCGAAACCGCCTATCATCCCTCTTGTTCGAACCAGATGGGCAACGACGACATGTGCGTGGTGGACGGCCAGGGCCGTGTGCATGGCATCGAGGGCCTGCGCGTGGTGGATGCCTCGATCATGCCGCAGGTAACCACTGGCAATCTCAATGCGCCGACCATCATGATCGCGGAAAAAATCGCCGATGCGATTCGCGGCAGGGATCCGCTACCGCGCGCGCAGGCTCCTTATTACGTCGCCAACGGCGCACCGCTGCGCTCGGCTTCCTGATCGACCCCAAGGATGCCAGCGCCTGTTCATACCCTTCGCATCGTGCCGAAGACTGTTTGCTCGCCAGCCAAGGAAGAGCGACGGCGTATCCGCCGTACACGACCGAGTGATGACGCCGCCTGGCGGCCAGACAGACCCGACTCGTAGGTGAGCGTTGCATGGCCGCCGTGCGATAGCGCGCGGCTTGCCTTGGCAGCCAGCCACGAACGCTAACGCGGGCTATGCGATGGTGCGAACAGTCCCTGGAGCATCCGATCGCCACTCGGTCTATGCTGGCCCTACATGCCGAGGGCCAGCCATGCATAGCCGCAACCTGTTGTTGGCATCGATCGCGACGCTAGCGCTCACGGGTTGCGTGGCCCCGGCCGCCAGGCATGCTGACCGAGGCCTGCCCATATCCTGGACGGACTACCGCTGCAGCGACGGGCAAACCGTGCAGGCGGCTTATCCAGATGCCGATACCGCCTTGATCAAGGTCCATGGTGAAGCGCATACCTTGCATGTCGCCCTGTCCGGCAGCGGCGCCCGCTATACCGGTGACGGCTGGCAATGGTGGACCAAGGGCATGCACGACGGGATGCTGGCACCGCTGGCATCCGGCGAAACCATTGCCAGTTCGCCGAGCATCGACTGTCAGGCCCGCTGATATCACGCGGCTCTAACGAATGGCCATGCCCGTCATCAAGACGTCCGCACATCGCCACGGTAATGACGCATGGGCTTAATCGGCGCGTCATGGCCCAAGCGCATGCTTTCACCATCGGTCAGGAGTATTTCCGATGGTTCCGCAATACGTGTTTCCCTCTAGCCGCGGCTTGTTCCGCATCGTCCGGCATGGTCATCGCTGGCGCTCGCTGGTCGAGGCAAACGAAGTGGCGCGGCACGATTCCGCGCAACAGGCGTTGGACGCGCTGCGTCAGGCGTGGCCGCGGGCACGCCTGCCCCAGGCATTAGGCGAATGGCGTTACTTGCCCGAGCCGGGCGATCGGGCGCACGCCCGGCTGGCTCGCGCGACCCACGTTTCCAGGATGGCGGGCTTTGATCCCTCCCCGGCCCACGTGCGTCGTTCGCGTCGTTCGCAAGGCCGCACAGGGCGAGGCGTGCCCGAGCATGGTGATCGTTCACCATGGCTATAAGAGTGCGGTGGCTGATCCGCCTGTCCGGCTACCTGCTGCCCGCAGGGGAGTTCATTCGTTCGCGTTGATCACTTCGAGAAAGTCGCGGCCATAACGCTTGAGCTTGGCTTCGCCGATACCGCTGATCGATGCAAGGTCTTCTTCGCTTTCCGGCATTGCGCGCAGCATGGCCAGCAGCGTGGCGTCATGGAAGATGACGTAGGCGGGCACGCCATGCTGTTTGGCTAGGCGTGCGCGCAAGGCGCGCAGCGCGTCCCACAGCGGCTGCTCGTAGGCTTCGATACCGAGGCTCGCGCCCGTCACCAGCTGGCTGTCGCGCCGGCGCGATGCGCGGTGTGCCGGTCGTGTTTCTTCGCGCATGTGCACGCTACGCTGGCCGATCAATACGTCGCGACTGGCTGCCGTAAGGCGCAGGGTGCCGAACCCTTCCGCATCGGTGGCGAGCAGGCCGGCCGCCAGCAACTGCCGGAACACCGAACGCCATTGCTTTTCGTCCATGTCCGCGCCAATGCCGAACGTGGTCAGGCGATCGTGGCCAAGCTGGCTCACACGTTCGCCGTCGATACCGCGCAGGATATCGATGACGTGCCCCGAGCCGAAGCGTTGTCCGCTGCGATACACCGCGGACAAGGCTTTTTGCGCGGGAATGGTGGCATCCCAGGTTTTTGGCGGATGCAGGCAGTTATCGCACTGACCGCAGGGTCCGTGGTAAGCCTCGCCGAATGCGGCGAGCAGCAGCTCGCGGCGGCACTGCGTAGCTTCCGCGTAGGAAAGGAGTAGATCCAGTTTCGAGCGTTCGATGCGCTTGCGATCATCACCGGATTCGGATTGCGCGATCATCTGGCTCATCGTCACCACGTCGGACAGGCCGTAGACCATCCACGCATCGGCCGGCAAGCCGTCACGTCCCCCGCGGCCGGTCTCCTGGTAATAGCCTTCCATGCTGCGCGGCAGGTCCAGATGCGCCACGAAACGCACATCCGGCTTGTCGATGCCCATGCCGAACGCGACCGTCGCCACCATCACCACGCCATCCTCGCGCAGGAAGCGCTGCTGGTTCGCGGCCCGTGTCGCGGCATCGAGGCCGGCGTGATAAGGCAACGCCTCGATGCCCGCCTCGGCCAGCCACGCCGCCGTTTCATCCACCTTGCGCCGGCTGAGGCAATAAACGATGCCGGCATCGCCGCGATGCCCATCAAGAAAGCCAAGCAACTGGCTGCGCGGGTTGTGGCGTAATGCAACGACGTAGCGAAGGTTGGGCCGGTCGAAACTGGACACGAACCGTTGCGCGTCCTGCAAGGCCAGCCGCTCGACGATTTCCTCGCGCGTGCGCGGATCGGCGGTGGCGGTAAGCGCGATGCGCGGCACCTGCGCGAAGCGTTGGTGCAGGATCGTCAGCTCACGGTATTCCGGCCGGAAATCATGTCCCCATTGGGACACGCAATGCGCTTCGTCGATGGCGAACAACGCCACTTCGGTCCGCTCGAGTAATTCGAGGAAACGCGCGGTGAGCAAACGTTCCGGCGCCACGTAGAGCAGGTTCAGTTCGCCGGCCAGCAGCTGGCGTTCGACCTCGCGCTGTTGCTGGGCGTCGAGGCTGGAATTGAGGTAGGCCGCGGATACGCCGGCCTCGCGCAAGGCATCGACCTGATCCTGCATCAAGGCGATCAGCGGCGACACCACGATCCCCGTGCCCTGCCGCAACAGGGCGGGAATCTGGTAGCACAGCGATTTGCCGCCGCCGGTGGGCATCAGCACCAGCGCATCGCCGCCGTCGGCGACGTGCTCGACGATGGCTTGCTGCGGACCGCGGAAACTGGCGTAACCGAAAACGCTCTGGAGAATATCGAGGGGACTGGCAGGCATCGGCGAAAGGCTAGCGTGGCTCACGGGAAACGGAAAGAAACAAACAGTGACACCAGATATTCAAATCCATGCAAATGCATCAACCGGCGACCTCAGCGGAAAATTGTAGGCATCGACCACTACGCCATTGCGCGCCTGCCGCGGGGTTCATTCCCATCCCCACACGGCCCGATCCACATCCGCGTCCAAGCCAAACCGCGACAGCGGCACGCGCCCATTCTTCACTTCGACACCTTCGGCACGCAGCCGCCGGCATTGCTCGCGGAAGCCGCGGCTGCCAGGCGGCATGGCGATATGGCCGCTCGAACGCAGTACCCGGTACCAGGGCAGCACCATGCCATCGGGCACCTCGCCCAGCAGCCGCCCCACCAGGCGGGCACGACCCGGCAAGCCGGCCCGCGCGGCAATCGCGCCGTAACTGGCGACGCGCCCGGCTGGAATGGCGGCGATCGCCGCGAAGACTCGCAAATATTCCTCTTTCATGGTGCACCTTCACCAAGCTCGTGGCAGAGTACCAGCCATCCGTCTTCCCTTTGGGACAGCCGCATGCATCACTTCGAAGCCGTGCGTTCGCTGATCGGCAGCCTGCATACCCTGCGGCAGAACGATCCCTATCTGATCAGCTTCGATCTGGCGCTTCCGCATGGCCGCCACCAGGGCATCTACCTGGCCGAACTGGAAGATGAGCACGGACACCGCTACCTGCGCATTTCCACGCCGATCGGCCCGCTCTCCGGCACCGATCCCAAGCGCTGCCTGCGCTTCAACTGGGAACAACGCAACGGCTTCCTGGCCGTGACCGACCTGGATGGCTCGCCCTACCTGCACCTGTGCGAGAACCGGCCCTATGAACTGCTCGACCAGCAGGAGCTGCGCCGGCTCATCGGCGAGTTGGGCAGCCTTGGCGACCAGTTGGAGCAGGTGATCGTGAACGGCGGCGACAGCTTCTAGGGGCGGGCCACCCTATTCGCGTGGCTCGCGCCGATCCATGATTAGCCAAACTGCCGGGCCAGGTACACGAACGCGCAGGCGACCAGCGCCGTCACCGGCAGCGTGAGAATCCACGCCCAGACCATGCGCTCCACCACCGACCAGCGGATGGCATTGAAGCGCTTGGCCGCGCCCACGCCCATGATCGACGACGACACCACGTGCGTGGTCGACACCGGCAGGCCAAAAGCCGACGCGCCGAGGATCACCAGCGCCGAGCTGCCTTCGGCCGCAAAACCGTTGATCGGATGCAGCTTCACCATTTTGTGGCCGAGCGTCTTGATGATGCGCCAGCCGCCGCCGGCGGTACCTCCGGCCATGGTAAGCGCGCACACCACGGCCACCCATGACGGCACCGCGAAACCGCCGTGGGTCGATTCATGGATGCGCAGGAACGACAGCCATGCGGGCAAGCTGTCGAACTGCCCTGCCGCCGTCGCGCTGGCCAGCGCCAGCGCGATGATGCCCATGCTTTTCTGCGCATCGTTCATGCCGTGCGCCAGCCCCATCGCACTGGCCGACAGAATCTGCGCCTTGCCAAAAAAACTGTTCACGAACGGCGTGCGGCCGAGGTAACGCAGGAAGCTGCTGCGGCTGGCGAACCAGGCCAACAGCGCGTAGAGGCCGCCCATCAACAGAAAGCCGAGTACGAAACCCATCACTGGCGACACCACCATCGGCAGTACCACCTTGGGCAATACGCCCTTGCCTTCCCACCAATGCACGCCGCCCTGGGCCCAGATCACCGCCCCGAACCGCCCGCCGGATTCGGCGATGGCCGCGCCCACCAATGCGCCGACCAGCGCATGGCTGGAGCTGGATGGCAGGCCCAGCCACCAGGTAATCAGGTTCCACACGATAGCGGCCAGCAGGGCGCAGACCAGCAATTGCGGACCCGCGTCGACCACGCCGGTGTTGACGATACCCGCGGCGATGGTGGCCGCTACCGCAGTACCCCACAACGCGCCGATCATGTTCGTCACGGCGGCCAGCAGCACCGCCTGCCCCGGCGAAAGCACCTTGGTGGCGACCACGGTGGCAATCGAGTTGGCGGTGTCGTGAAAGCCGTTGATATAGGTGAAGACGAGTGCGATCAACACCACCACGGCGACCAGGCCAAGGCTCATGCGCGCGCTCCAACGACCCGTTCGCAGCGCCTGTGCGGGCCGCATGGCGTTTGCCTGGGCCGCATGCCTGGAGCAAGCGCGTATTCCAGGCGCGGTGCATGCGGCTGTCGCGGGCAGGCTTCCGGCGCATGCCATGCATGAAGGAGAGCGTGCAAGGCGTGCTCCTCAGGAATTCTTCAACACAATGGAATAGACGATGTTGCCGACGTCGCGGCATTTGTCGATGGCCTTCTCGATCAGCTCGAACAAGTCCTTCGCCAGCATCGCGCGCATCGCATCGTCACTCTCAAGGTAGAGCGTGCGGTAAGGCGCCAGCAGCATGCGGTCGCCTTCCGACTCCAGCGTCTGCAGGCGATCCTGCAGCTTCTTCAGCGGATCGATGCGCAGGCCGTGGCGCAGTTCACCGATCATCTGCACCACCACTTCGGTAGAGCGCGCCAGCACCAGCGCCCGCTGGCCGAAATCCACGCCAGCCAGCCGGGCGGCAACGATCTCGTAGCGCTCGGCGAATTTCTCCACGCTCTTGGGAATCTTGTAGAGCGCGGTATTGAGAGCCTCGATATCCTCGCGATCCAGCGCGGTGACGAAAGTGTTCACCAGCTCCTCGCTGATCTGCGCCGCCAGCGCCTTTTCCCGCGCCCGGGCGCGCGAGAACGCCGCCATGACGGGCGCGTGGTCGGCCTGGGTCACCAGCTCATGCAGGGCCTTGGCGCTTTCGTGGGCCGCTTCGGCACTCTGTTCGAGCAGGCCGTAGAACTTGTCGCCTTTGCCGAAAATTGTCTGGAGTGAAAACATGCAGGAAGGACCTGGGCAGCGCGGGAGGGGCAAACGTGCCGCGCATGTTACAGGACGGCCGGAGCCAGGGACGAGAGGCCAGCCGCCGCGCCGCAGGGGACCCACGGGCAAACCCGGCCCACCGCGCCACGCCGGGCGTCGCCCCGCGCTGCAGCGGGCGCCTCGCCTCGCAGCCCCCGGTGTGTCTTACACTGATTGGCATGTCACGACCAACCGCCCCGTCGCGATGCTGACCACGATCGCGCTCGTTGTTGTCCTCGCCCTCTGCAACGGCTTCTTCGCGCTCTCCGAAATGGCGCTGGTTGCCTCGCGCAAGAGCCGGCTCAAGCAGATGGCCCGCACCAGCCGTCGCGCGCAGATCGCGCTGCGCCATGCGGAGGCGCCGGAGCATTTCCTCTCGACCGTGCAGGTCGGCATTACGCTGGTGATGCTGATTACCGGCGCGGTAGCCGGCGATGCCGTGGGTTCGCGCATCGCCGACCTGCTGCACAATGGCAGCGTGTCCTGGCTTATCCCCTATACCCGGATCATCGGTATTGTGCTGGGCTTCGCCGTGATTTCCTTCATCCAGATCGTGATCGGCGAACTGGTGCCCAAGCGATTGGCGCTGTCCGCGCCGGAGAAGGTTTCTACGGTTGTCGGCATGCCGATGCTGGTGCTGTCGCGCGCCACCGCGCCGTTCGTATGGATGCTCAACCGCTCCAGCAGCGCGCTGCTGAAAGTACTGCGCGTGAAGGATCGCGGCGAAAGCGCCGCCACGGAAGAGGAAATCCGCCTGCTGGTGGCCGAAAGCACCGAGCAAGGTGTGCTCGATGCGGACGAGCAGGCCATGGTGAACCGCGTGCTGCGTCTGGGCGACCGCACGGTGGATAGCGTGATGACCCCGCGCACACGTATCGCGTGGCTCGACATGAACGCTCCGCTAGAAGAAAACCTGGAGATATTGCGGCAAACCTCCTACTCGCGTTATCCGGTCTACCGTGGCGATGAAAGCGATATCGTCGGCGTAATGGAAGTAAAGACCTTGCTCGGCAGCATGACGCTTGGCAAGCCGGAACTGTTCCGTACCCTGGCCAAGCCGCTGTACGTGCCCGCTACCGCGCGCGCGCTCGACCTGCTCGAAGAATTCCGCGACGCGGAAACGCCGATGGCGCTGGTGGTGGACGAGTACGGCGACATCGACGGCATCGTCACCCTCAACGATCTGTTGGCGGCGGTGGTGGGCGCCAGCCAGCTCGGCCACGGCGGCGAGGAAAGCCAGCCGATCGTGCAGCGCGCGGATGGCAGCTGGCTGGTGGACGGCGCGATTTCTACCGACGACCTGCGCGAACTGCTGCAGCTGGACCATTTGCCGGGCGAACAGGAACACGAATTTCGCACCGCGGCAGGCATGGTGATGGCGGCGCTGGGCCGCATTCCGCAAACCGGCGAAGTCTTTGCCTGGCGCGGCATCCGCTTCGAAGTAGTGGACCTGGACGGTGCTCGCATCGACAAACTGCTGGTGACGCCGGCACCGCGCATCAACGTGGCCGACGACGAACAATAGCGGGCAGCAGCGCGGAAGGCAGCGGGCGCCATGCGGCCGGCAGCCGGACGCGCGCGGGCCAGGCTATTTTTTTCCGGCGGCCAGGCGCGCCATCCGCTGCGCATCGGCAAAGATACCGTGCAGCATGCGCAGTTCGCGCTCATCCATCTGCGCGCGCTGGAACAGCTTGCGCAAGCGCAGCATGATGGTGGTCGGCGCGCGCCCCTTGTGGAAGTCGATATCGTCCAGCATCTGCGCCAGGTGTTCGTAGAAACGCTCCATCTGCGCCGCATCCGCCGGCGGCTCGTCATGCAGCGACGGCGGGGCCGTCGCGCGCTCGCCGAGCGAAGCCATGCGCAGTTCGTAGGCCATCACCTGGACCGCCTGCGACAGGTTGAGCGAGCTGAAATCGTCCACGCTGGGAATGCGCACCATCGCGTGGCAGCGCGCCAGCTCCTCGTTCTCCAGGCCGGTGCGTTCGTTGCCGAACACCAGCGCCACCTGTCCGCCGCGTTCGGCCGCGGCAAGCGCCTGGATGGCCGCCTCGCGCGGCGTCAGCTCGGGCAGGTTCACGCCGCGGCGGCGCGCCGACAGGCCCAGGGCGAGGCTGCTTCCTGCTAGCGCATCCACCAGTCCCGGATGGACCCCGGCGCCATCCAGTACAGCGTCCGCGCCCGCCGCCAGGGCGGAGGCCTCCCGGTCCGGAAAGCGATGCGGCAGGACCAGTTCCATGCGGGTGAAGCCCATGGTCCGCATGGCCCGCGCCGCGCTGCCGATATTGCCTGGATGGGAGGTGCGCACGAGCACGAAGCGCAAACGATGGGGAAGGTCGTCGATCATGCCTGGGCGCGCGCCGTGCGTAGGAGGGTGGCAAGGATAGTGGGAGGAAGCACCAGCGGCGAGCGGCGCAACCGCGCAAGCTTGCGATTCCGGTGCCGCCATCGGCTTGCATCCGCCCTGCCCGCGCCCGGCCGCTCGCCCCTCCCACCCCGCTCTGTTAACATTCCCGGCCGCTAACCCGTTCTTTTGCCAAGCCAAAGCCATGACCAGACCCGCCGTCAACGTCGCGGTACGCGCCGCGCGCTCCGCCGGTAACGTGATCCTGCGTTACATGAACCGCATCGAGGGCCTCAACGTTGTTGAAAAACAGCGCATGGACTTTGCGTCCGAGGTCGACCGGCTGGCCGAGGCGGAAATCGTCAAGGAACTGCGTCGCGCCTATCCCACCCATGCCATCCTCGCCGAGGAAAGCGGCGCCACCGGCAAGGGGCCGCTGGTATGGGTGATCGATCCGCTGGATGGCACCCATAACTATCTGCGCGGTATCCCGCACTTCAGCGTTTCCATTGCCCTGCTCGACAAGGGCGAACCGGTCTATGCGGTGGTATTCGATCCACTGCGCGATGAATTGTTCACCGCCAGCAAGGGCGACGGCGCATATCTCAACGATCGCCGCATCCGCGTCGGCAAGCGCGAAAACCTCAACGGCGCCATGATCGCCACCGGCTTTCCCTATCGCCAACGCGCTCATCTGGATTCGCAGCTGGCGATGACCCGCGCCCTGCTGACACAGGCCGAGGATATCCGCCGCTCCGGCTCCGCCGCCCTGGACCTGGCCTACACCGCGGCCGGCCGCTACGACGGTTTCTTCGAGATCGGCCTCAAGCCGTGGGATATGGCGGCCGGCGTATTGCTGGTGCGCGAAGCGGGCGGCCAGTACGGCGATTTCGCCGGTCGCGACGGTATTCCCGAAAGCGGCAACATCGTTGCCGGCAACCTGCATGTGGTGAAGGCAATGGTGGAAACGATCGGCGCCCACGCCACCCCGGCGCTGCTCAGGGCATAACTGGGCCGTAACCAAAAAAAGCGCCCTCGGGCGCTTTCTGTCATTTGGCACGGATGCATTTTCATACCGTGATCTCGATGCGGTTGCCGTCCGGGTCCAGCACGACACTTTCATAATAGCCATCGCCCGCGCGGCGCGGCCCGTCAAGCACTGGATAGCCTTCTTCCCTCAGGCGCTGCGTAAGCAGATCGACTTCCTGCTCCGAGCCCACCGCTATCGCCATGTGCGTCAACCCCATGCGCTGTACGCCTGGCGCAGCAGCCGCGGGCGCCAGGGCGGTCGTCTTCATTACCTCCAGGCGAGCCCCGTCGTCAAAACGCAGGAAACAGGATTCAAACCCCTTGCTGGCATGGATATACCGGCGGCCCGCCTTCGCACCGAAATGCGACGCATAGAACAGGACACATCTATCGGCTTCAACTCCGTCTAAAGCGCGTGCGAATTTTGAGGCGACGCCAATAACGCTGGCAGAACGCATACGCGGTAACCAAGCACATCCGGACCTGGTCGCGAAATAACAAGAGCTGAAACCACAGAGCAAGATCACGTCCAGCACGCTCGCATCCAGCAGCACGCCAAGGAAGGCGAACTGTGGATTCAGCACCAGCACGGTGACCAGCGCGATCACCATGATACCGACCAGTTTTCGCCACCAAGGCATGCTTGCCTTGACGCCGCCCGGGATCTTTCCTGAGATCACGACGGCCCCCATCTCCTCAATCGGGAATTTGCCTGGCCTCACGCAGCACGTTGCGCAGGAAAGGCACGGTCACGCGGCGCTGCGCCGCCAGGGATGCCTGGTCGAGCCGATCCAGCAGATCGAGCAATGCGCCAAGGTCGCGCGCGTAACGGGCAAACAGCCAGTCAAGCACCGTGTCGTCCAATTCGATGCCGCGAAGCGCGGCCTGGCGCTTCAATACCTCGCGCCGCTCGACGTCGTCCAGCGGCTTGAGCACGAACTGCGTGCATGCGCCAAGGCGGGAGCGAAGGTCCGGAAGCACGAGCGGCAGCTGTGCTGGCGCCGCTTCGGCCGCGAAGATCAGCGAGGTAGCTTCCGCGCGGGCACGGTTGTAAAGATCGAACAGGGCATGCTCGGCCTCGCGTTCACCGGCGAGCGCATCCAGGTGATCGAGTGCAATGCACTCGCTGCCGGCCACGCCGCGGATCGCCGCGGCATGCTCGCGCAGGTTCTTCAGCGGCAGGTATTGCACGGTGCGCCCGGCCTCGCTGGCGGCTTGGCACGCGGCCATCAGCAGATGGCTTTTGCCGCTGCCGGTCACGCCGCTCAGGTACACCCAGGGTGCATGCGCTTGCGCGGCGAGCGCATGCACCGCCGCTACCGCCGCTTCATTGGCGCCGGCATGGAAATGTTCGAAGCGCTGGCGACGCGGCCAGCGCAGGCTCAACGGCAACTGCGCGGTCATGGCTTGTGTGGTTCGTCGACTTTGGCGACCTTGGCGTCGGCTTGTAGCTCGCCGTTGGCGTCTTGGCCAACCTTGACGTCCACTTCGGCGATCACGGTATCGGGCTCGCCTTCTTCCGTGTAAAGCTCGCTGAGCCGATAGCGTTGCGCCAGGTACCGCAGCAACACCACGATCACCGAGGCGGCCGGCAGGGCCAGCAACACGCCCAGGAAGCCGAACAGGTAGCCACCCGCCAACACCGCGAAGATCACCGCTACCGGGTGCAGGCCGATCTTTTCGCCCACCAGCCGCGGCACCAGCACATAGCCTTCCAGCAGTTGTCCGACCACGAAAACGCCGACCACCATCAGCAGGTGCGGCCAGTCGCCGTGCAGCACCAATGAAGCGATGATCGCCGCGGCGAATCCGGTGATGAAGCCCAGGTACGGCACGAAGCTGAGCAAACCCGCGACCATGCCGATCAGCGGGCCTACCGAAATACCGATCAGGGTCAGCGCCACGCCGTAATAGATGGCCAGCGCCAGCATCACCAGCAATTGCCCGCGCACGAAGGCGCCGAGCACCGCATCGGATTCGCGCGCCAGGTGTGCGACGGTCGGTTCGACCGAGCGCGGCAGGATGCGGTCGATCCACGCCACCAGGCTGTCCCAGTCGCGCAGCAGGTAGAACCACACCACCGGGATCAGCACCAGGTTGGTAAGCCACATCATCACGCCGAAGCCGGAACGCGAAATGCTCCCGATCACGCTGCCGATGGAACCTAAGTGCTCCTTGAACTGGGCGACCAGCCGGTCGGTGTCGAAGGTCCCCGGATCCAGGTGCAGTTTCGTCTGCAGCCAAGGCAACGCGGTGTCCCTGGCCCATTCCACATAGCGCGGAAAGTTTTGCACCAGGTTTTCGATCTGGCGTGCGATCAGCGGTACCAGCAGCAGCAGCGCGGCCGCGATCAGCAGGACCAGCACCACGAATACGATACTGACCGCCAGCGTGCGCCCAAGCCCCAGGCGTTCCAATCGATTGGCCAGCGGGTCGCCCAGGTAGGCCAGCATGGCGGCGATCGCGAACGGCATCAGTACCGGCGCAAGCAGCCACACCAGCAGACCGATGAAAACGGTGATCGCCAGCATCTGCCAGCGGCGGGATGTCTCTTGGCTTATGGACACGGACAGTTCATCGGTAGCGGACAGACCCAGGGAAGTGTGGCCTATCTAACGGGCTGTTCAAAGCCTTGCGGCGGGCACCGGAAGCGCTCACGAGGTTCGGCGCGCATGCCAGGCCCGGCGCGACCAGCGCAGTACATAGTCCAGGCCGCTTGCCACGCACAGCCCGGCGACCGGCCAGATGAATGCCGGCGCTGGCGGTGATGGCCACTGCGCCAGCGTCAACAACACAGCCAGCAGGTACGCGATCTGCATCAGCGTGCAGGCTTTGGACAGCAGGCTCTGCTGCGGATCGATGCGGCCGATCAGCAGCCGCCAGAGCAATGCGCCGGATGCGATCACCAGGTCCCGTCCGCACACGACCAGCGCGAGCCAGATCGGCGTCTCCCGCAACCACGCCAGGATCACGAAGCAGCTGATCAGCAACAACTTGTCGGCGACCGCGTCGAGCATGCCGCCTAGCCGGCTTTGCCAGCCATAACGACGGGCAAGGAACCCATCCACGCCGTCGGAGATGCCGGCCACGGCAACCAGCGTCAGCGCCGCCGGCCAGTTCCGTTGCAGCAGTATCCCGCAGATCGGCGCGACCAGCGCCACCCGCATTATCGATATGGCATTGGGCAAATGCCGCCAAGGCGAAAGCGACGCGGCAGGCATCGCGCCAGTCATGCGCTTTCAGTGCAGCCAACGCAAGCTGACGTCTGCGCCGTCGTGCGCACTGCCCTGGATCAAGTGTCCGCCGGCGGCAAGATTGGCGGCCAGGCCATCCAGGGGCATGCCCGCCTTCACGGCCAGCAGCACGCCATCGTCCTGCCCGCCCAGCGTGCTGAGCTTCTGCACCGATGGATCGGCGCGCAAGGTCGCCAGCAAGTTCGCGTAATCCATTGCCGTGTGCAGTCCGGTGATCCACAGCTTGCCATCGACCGTGGTCGCCCCGATGACGTTGAGCGCCTGGCCCAGGCGGTTGGTGGCGTTGGCACCGGCATCGGCGAACAGGCCGTCTTCGCTGTCGCCCTGTGCGTTCCAGTGTTGCGCCTGGCCACCACTGACCAGCGTCCAGTCGGCAGCTTTGCCGTGGAGATCGCCGATCAGCACCAGGCCCGTGTGGTAGAGCCGGCTGATGGCCGACAGCGCGGCCGGATCGGCAGCCGCCAGTTTTGCCAAGTCCGGCAGCTGGGAGGGGTCGGCGTAGCTCACCGCATAGCCCTGCTTGGCGACCGCGTCGCTGAGCGCACCCAGGTCGTCCTTGCCAAGCAGGTTGCCATCGCTTCCCTTCACTATCAGCAATAGCGGCGGCTTTACGCCGGCCGTGGCGGCACCCATCTGGGTAACGAGGCGCTGCACGGCGCCTTGATCGAAGGTGATCGACAAGCTCAGGCTCGGCGGGCTGCCCGCGCCGCGTTGGTATTGGAACTGCTTGACGATGCCACCGGCGTTCTTCAATGCGTCGGCATAACCATCCTTGCCGCTCAGGTCCTGGCCGCCGGAAACGCGCGCCAGCACTTGCCCGAGGGCGGTGGAAAAAGCCTGGCTGCGTTGCGCGTCGCTGACATCGGTGACCGGCACCGCCACCGTATAGGGCGAGGTCGTCTGAGCGGGGGCCATCCGCGGCAGGCCGCCGACGAGACCAAGCAACAGGGTGGCGATCAGCAGGCGTGACAGACGCATGGGCGGGGCCGTGTCCAGGGCGGGGATTGCAGGAAAGTCTGCCCAATCCAACCCTTAACGTCTATCATTGCATGTTTTCCGAGGCCGGGTTCCACCATGTCCGACGCCCTTACCTACCGCGCCGCCGGCGTGGATATCGATGCCGGCAATGCCGTGGTCGAACGCATCAAGCCGCTGGTCAAGCGCACCTTCCGCCCGGAGGTCATGGGTGGCCTGGGCGGCTTCGGTGGCCTTTTCAACCTGGGTACGCGCTACCAGGAGCCGGTGCTGGTCTCGGGCACCGACGGCGTGGGTACCAAGCTCAAGCTCGCCCAGCAGCTCGGCCGGCACGATACGATCGGCATCGACCTGGTCGGCATGTGCGTCAACGACGTGCTCGTGCAGGGCGCCGAGCCATTGTTCTTCCTCGATTACTTCGCCACCGGCAAGCTCGACGTGGAGACCACGGTCGCCGTGGTCGGCGGCATCGCCAAGGGCTGCGAATTGGCCGGCTGCGCCTTGATCGGCGGCGAAACGGCGGAAATGCCCGACATGTATCCGCCGGGCGAATACGATCTGGCCGGCTTTACGGTGGGCGCGGTGGAAAAGGCCGCGCTACTGAGCGGCGACACTATCGTTGCTGGCGATGTCGTGCTGGGCGTGGCCTCTTCGGGTCCGCATTCGAATGGCTATTCGTTGATCCGCAAGATCGTCGAGCGCGCGGGCAATCCGCTGGAGTTGGATCTTGGCGGCGTAAGGCTCGCCGATGCGCTGATGGCGCCGACCACCATCTACGTAAAACCGCTGCTGGAACTGCTGAAGCTGGGCACCGTGCACGGCATGGCGCACATCACCGGCGGCGGGCTAAAAGAAAACATCATCCGCGTGGTACCTGACGGCCTCGGCCTGAAGCTGGACGCCAACGCCATCGTACTGCCGCCGGTGTTCGACTGGCTGATGCGCGAAGGCAACGTGGCGCGCGAGGAAATGTGGCGCACCTTCAACTGCGGCGTGGGTTTCACCGTACTGCTGCCACGCGATGCCGTCGCCGCCGCATCGGCCTTGCTGGCCAGGCATGGACTGGATAGCCGGGTCATCGGCGAAGTGATCAAGGCGCAAGGCGACGAGCGCGTGCATATCAGCTGATAACTCGAACAACCCTTTCCTTTCCGGAAAATCCGGATGAAGGGGTCGCTACGAAGTGATGCCGGACTGCCGTTTTCATCGGATATTGGCCTGGCCGTTCGCGCTTTACTCCCTGTTCTTTCCGAAGCAAAGAAAGCCTCCGCCCAGGCACACAATGCCCTCACCGTTTCGCATCGCCATCCTCGCTTCCGGCCGCGGCAGTAATGTCGCCGCCTTGCTGGCCGCGCGCGAACGCGGGGAACTGCCAGTGGAGTTCGTGCTGGTTGCCAGCGACAAGCCCGCCGCGGGCGCGCTGCAACTAGCGCAGTTGGCGGGCGTGCCCACCGTCGTGCTCGACCCGCGCGATTATGCCGAACGCCGCGATTACGACTTCGCCCTGTTCGAACGGATCGCGGCAAGCAAGCCGGATCTGCTGGTACTTGCCGGCTTCATGCGCATCATCGACGGCGACGCCTTGCAGCCGTGGGCCGGCCGGATGATCAATATCCATCCGTCGCTGTTGCCGAAATACCGTGGCCTGCACACTCACCGTCGAGCGCTCAAGGCTGGCGATGCCGAGCACGGCGCGAGCGTGCATTACGTGACGGCCGAACTCGATGGCGGCCCGGTGATTGCGCAGGCGCCGCTGTCGATCGAAGCGGGCGATGACGAAAATACCCTGGCTGCCAGGCTGCTCCCGCTCGAACACCAGCTGCTGCCCGCGGTGGTGGCGCTTATCGCAGCCGGCCGGTTGGCCCTCGACGAAAACGGTGTCAGTTTGGATGGCGAACGGCTCCGCCATCCTTTGCGATGGCAGCACGGGAATTTGCTCTGCTAAGCGCGCAACGACGTGTTCAGGATTTGTGCGTACACTGCCGATCCATGCGCACCCTCAAACTACCCCGCACCCTCCTCGCCGGCTTTGCGCTGGCCGTATTCACCACCGCCGCGCTGGCCGCGCCGCCGACGCCTTTCACCGCCACCTACCAGGTCTCGCGCGATGGCGAAGCCATGGGTGAAGCCACCATCACGCTCAAGTCGCTGGGCCATGGCGAGTACGAATACAGCAACCAGATTCACGGCACTTCCGGCCTGGCCGCGATGCTTGGCGCGAATTCCAGCGACGTCACGCGCTTTCGCTGGAACAACGACGCACCCGAGACCGAGACCTACAATTCCAAGGTGAGCGCGCTCAAGACCAGGCAGCGCGTGATGCAAGTGAACTGGAACGCTAAGCAGGTCAGCGTCAACGAAGGCAAGGGCGTCACCACCTATGCCGCCACGCCCGGCATGGTAGACCGCAACACGATGTCGCTGGCGCTGGGACTCGCGCTGCGCGCCGGCAACCAGAACGTGACCTTGCCGGTGGGCGTGAAGCAGCGCGTGGAGCAGCAGCAATTCAAGGTGCAGGGAACCGAATCGATCAAGGTGCCGGCCGGCAGCTTCCAGGCCGAGCGCGTGACGCGCACCGATTCGGACAAGCACTTCGATGCCTGGTATGTGCCGAAACAATTCCCGCTGCCGGTGAAGATGGCGCAGAGCGATGGCGGCGATTTGACTTTGGAGCTGGTGCGCTACAGCTCGCCATAAAGAAAAAGGCCGCGTCGGCGGCCTTTTCCATCTGCATCTGCGGGTGTCGCTGCGTTTAATCCGGCAGCACGCCCTGTCCCATTCAAGTCGGCAGTCGGCGAATCTTCGCACCCAGCGTGCCGAGCTTCTCTTCGATGTTCTCGTAGCCGCGATCGATGTGATACACGCGATCGACCGTGGTGTCGCCCTCGGCGACCAGTCCGGCCAGCACCAGGCAGGCCGATGCGCGCAGGTCGGTCGCCATGATCGGCGCGCCGCTCATCTTGTCCACGCCCTGGATGATGGCGGTATTGCCCTCGAGGCGGATGTCCGCACCCAGCCGCTGCAATTCATGCGCATGCATGAAGCGGTTTTCGAAGACGGTTTCGGTGATGATGCCCACGCCCTCGGCCACGCAGTTGAGCGCGGTGAACTGCGCCTGCATGTCGGTGGGAAACGCCGGATACGGCGCAGTGGTGATGTTCACCGCCTTCGGGCGGCGGCCTTGCATGTCCAGTTCGATCCAGTCCGGGCCGGTGGAAATGTGCGCGCCGGATTCCTCCAGCTTGGCCAGCACCGCATCCAGCGTATCGGCGCGCGCATTGCGGGCCCGCACCTTGCCGCCGGTCATCGCCGCGCCCACCAGGAAGGTGCCGGTTTCGATGCGATCGGGCAGCACTTCGTAGGAAGCGCCGTGCAGGCGCTCCACGCCGTGGATCACCATGGTCGAGGTACCCGCGCCTTCGATCTGCGCGCCCATCGCATTGAGGCAGTTGGCCAGGTCGACCACTTCCGGCTCCTGGGCCGCGTTGTCGATGACGCTGGTGCCGGAAGCCAGCACCGCCGCCATCATCACGTTTTCGGTCCCGGTCACGGTGACCATGTCCATGACGATGTGCGCACCTTTGAGCCGCTTGGCGCGCGCGCGGATGTAGCCGTTCTCGACATCGATATCGGCACCGAGCGCCTGCAGGCCGCGAATGTGCTGGTCGACCGGACGCGAGCCGATCTGGCAGCCGCCGGGCAGCGAAACCTCGGCCTGGCCGAAGCGCGCCACCAGCGGTCCGAGCACGAGGATCGAGGCGCGCATGGTTTTCACCAGTTCATACGGCGCGAAATAACGATCGGTGGAACGCGGATCCACCTGGATCTTCATGCGGTCGTCCACCACCAATTGCACGCCCATCTGGCCGAGCAGTTCCATGGTGGTGGTCACGTCGTGCAGGTGCGGTACGTTGCTGATGGTTACCGGTTCGTCGGCCAGCAGGCAGGAGGCGAGAATCGGCAACACGGCGTTTTTCGCGCCGGAAATACCAACTTCGCCGCGTAGCGGCTCACCGCCGCTGATCAGGATCTTGGCCATCGGGAATCCTTAAGGAAGCAAAATCCGGCAAGCGGCTGCAGCGGCCATCAACGGCGCGCAGCGGCTTCTTCCGGCGTAAGAGTCTTGAGCGCGAGCGCATGGATCGCGCCCCCCATCAGGTCGCCCAGCGTGGCATAGACAAGACGGTGACGCGCCAACGGCAATTTGCCCGCGAACTGCGCAGCGACCACTTCCGCCTCGAAGTGCACGCCATCGTCCCCTTGCACGTTTGCCCGTGCGCCGGGCAGGCCGGTTTCGATCATTGCCTGGATGCTGGCTGCGTCCATTGTTTTTCCAATACTGGGATCCTGAACGCTGGCTGCCGCTTGCGGCGGGGCGAGCCATTGGCGTCAGGCATCAAGATAGAATGCGAATATGCCATGTTAATGGAAATCCGCTGTCGCAGAAACGACACGGAGGTGGCACCCCGCTCCAGCTGCCGAGGACGCATGAACGCACCCATCGCCAAGCCCAAATCCACCCAGGTGGATGCCGCCGCCATCGTGCGCAGCGCGCGCACCGTGATCGCCACCGAGGCGGCCGCCATCCGTGCCCTGGAGCCGCGCGTCGACCAGACTTTCGTCGAGGCCTGCCGGCTGATCCTTGGCTGCAAGGGGCGCGTGGTGGTCACCGGCATGGGCAAGTCAGGCCATATCGGGCGCAAGATCGCCGCTACCCTGGCCTCCACCGGCACCCCGGCCTTCTTTGTGCATCCCGGCGAAGCCAGCCATGGCGACCTGGGCATGATCCTGCCGCAGGACGTGGTGCTGGCCCTGTCCAACTCGGGCGAGACCGACGAAATCCTGTTCATCCTGCCGGTGATCAAGCGCCAGGGCATCCCGCTGATCGCGATCACCGGCAACCCGGATTCCTCGCTGGCCGGCCAGGCCGACGTACACCTGGACGCAGGCATCTCGGCCGAAGCCTGCCCGCTTGGCCTCGCCCCCACCGCCAGCACCACGGCCGCGCTGGTGATGGGCGACGCACTTGCCATCGCATTGCTGGAGGCACGCGGGTTTACCTCCGAGGACTTCGCGCGTTCCCATCCAGCAGGGAGCCTCGGGCGCCGCCTGCTGCTGCATATCAGCGACGTGATGCACACCGGTCCGGGCATCCCCATGATCGCCCCCGATGCCAGCCTTACCGAAGCCCTGATGGAAATGACCCGCAAACATTTAGGCATGACCGCGGTGGTGGATGACGATCGGCATCTGCTGGGCGTATTCACCGACGGCGACCTGCGCCGCGCGCTGGACGACGACGGCGTCGACCTGCGCAATGCCCGTGTCAGCGACCTGATGACGCGCGGCCCGAAGGTCATCGGCGCGGACAAACTCGCCATCGAGGCGGCGCAGCTGATGGAGAAATACCAGATTCACGCCTTGCTGGTGGTCGACGACGCGCAGCGCGTGGTCGGCGCCCTGAACATTCACGACCTGCTGCGCGCGCGCGTGGTTTGACGGACATCGCATGCCTTACCTCTCCGACCTTCCCGCCGACCTGCTTGCCCGCGCCGCCAACATCCGCCTGGCGGCGTTCGACGTCGACGGCACGCTGACCGACGGCCGCCTCTGGTACAGCGAGGGCGGACACGAAACCAAGGTTTTCCACGTGCACGATGGCCTCGGCCTGAAACTGCTGCAGGCGCATGGCGTGCAGGTAGCCATCGTCAGCGCGCGCATCAGCCACCCGGTGGCGCTGCGTGCGGAAGAACTGGATATCGCCCACGTCTACCAGGGCCAGGGCGACAAGCGCGAATGCCTGCGGCAAATACTTGAAGCGCTGAAGCTGCAACCCGAACAGGCCGCCTTCGTCGGCGACGACCTGCCCGACCTGCCCGCGATGAACCTCGCCGGACTTGCCATCGCGGTAGCCAATGCGCATCCGTGGGTAGCCGAGCAGGCTCATTGGCGCACGCGCCTGGGCGGCGGCCTGGGCGCGGTGCGCGAAGTATGCGATCTCATCCTGCACGCACAGGGCAAGAGCGCGGCCGAACAGGAGCGCTGGCGGTGAACGTGCGCCGATACCTGCGCGACAACCGCACCACCGTCGCCATCGTGCTGCTGGCCATTGCCGCGCCGGCGAGCTGGATGCTGCAACGCTGGGTCGTGGGCGCGCCCGCGGTCAGCGATTTCATCGGCCCGCCCATTTCCGACTACGTGCTCTACAACTCCAAGGTATGGAGCTACGACGTCACCGGGCTGCTGAGCTTCACCATGACCTCGCCGCGCATGGATCGCCGTGGCGGGGACGAATCGCTGTACATCAATGCGCCAGTGTTCGACATCACCGCCAAGAAACCCGGCGTGCCGGACTGGCATGGCAACGCACCCTACGGCTGGGTCAATAAGAGCGGCACGCTGATGCGACTGGATGGTTCGATGTACATGCAGCGGCCGGCCTACGTGCTCGCGGGGAAAGCAAATCCCGTGTCAACATTATGCACCTCCAATGTCACCGGCTGGCCGAAAGAGAACCGCATGGAAACCGCGGATCCGGCCACCATGACGCAGGGAGCAAGCGTAATGAACGGGGTCGGCATGCGTGCCAGTCTCAACGACAATCACCTGGAGCTGCTTCATGAAGTGCATGGCACGATCTATTCCAGCCAGAACAATGCTACGGCTAAGCCTATTGACTGCCGGGCTATTGCTCATGCAGCCGGCACTGGCCAGACAGGATGATCGCAACCAGCCGATCAACGTCGTGCATGCCGATCATATGGACGGCTACAACGCACCCAACTCCGTCACCACGCTAACAGGCAATGTCCTGATTACGCAGGGGACGATGAAGCTGACCGGACAGCTCGCAAAGATTTACACCGCGAAGGAAGACACATCCGTCGATCACATCACCGTGACCGCGACGCCGAAGAAGCAGCCGCATATCGAACAGATCGACGACAACGGCAACCTCATGACGGGCGATGCGGATCAGCTGTATTACGACAACGTCAACGGCGTCGCGATCCTCACCGGGCACGCGCACATCTGGCAGGCCACCAAGGGCGAGTCCTTTGGCGCCAAGCTCACCTACAACCAGAACACCGGTTACATCGTCGGCGAAAGCGGTAACGAAGGCCCGGTACATATGACGTTCCTGCCGAAGCAGAAACCGGTTACGCCCAAACACCCGGCGCCCGCGGGCAGTACACCCGCCAAACCCGGCGCTCCTGCCTCGAGCACGGCCAAGCCGGCTCCGGCCTCCACCGCACCGGCGCCTGCCAGCAGCGCGCCGACCAAGGGATAACCGCTACATGCTTTCCGCTGAAGGCCTGCAAAAAAGTTTCCGCGCGCGCCAGGTCGTGCGCGATTTCGCGTTCTCGATCCGCCAGGGCGAAGTGGTGGGCCTGCTCGGCCCCAACGGCGCCGGCAAAACCACCTGCTTCTACATGATCGTCGGCCTGATCGAGGCCGATGGCGGGGCGATCAAGCTCGACAAACAGGACATCACGGGCCTGCCCATGCATGCCCGCGCCAAGCTGGGCATCGGCTACCTGCCACAGGAGGCCTCGGTATTCCGGCGCCTCAGCGTGGCCGATAACATCATGGCCGTGCTGGAGCTGCGCGAAGGCCTCGACCAGCGCAAGCGCGACGCCGAGCTGGAGAGCCTGCTGGACGAACTGAAGATCTCGCACATCGCCGGGCAAAAAGGCATCAGCCTGTCCGGCGGCGAGCGCCGCCGCGTGGAGATCGCCCGCGCGTTGGCCGCGCAGCCGCGCTACATGTTGCTGGACGAACCGTTCGCCGGCGTCGACCCGATCTCGGTCGGCGAAATCCAGCGCATCGTGCGCCATCTCAAGGAACGCGGCATCGGCGTGCTGATCACCGACCATAACGTGCGCGAGACGCTGGGCATCTGCGACCGCGCCTACATCATGAACGAGGGCGAGGTGCTCTCGCGCGGTACCCCGGCGCATATCCTGGCCGACGAAAAGGTACGCGAGGTCTATCTGGGCCGCGAATTCCGCTTGTAATACTCCAACTAAATCGCTCGCACAAGCCGCAACATTGCGCCGTTTCACATCGCCATGCACAGGCGGCCATTCCGGCTCCGGCAGCTATGGCCGGTCTTCCGTTGAAGGGTTAGGATGATGCCAACGTCACCCCTTTGGCAGGCATGAAACCCGGACTTCAGTTCCGCCTTAATCAACAGCTGGCTCTCACGCCGCAATTGCAGCAAGCCATCCGGCTGCTGCAGTTGTCGCAGTTGGAGCTGGCCGCCGAGTTGCGCCAACTTGCCGAAAGCAATCCGTTGCTTGAATTTGCCGAAGATGCCGATGCCGAGCAGGACGAGGCCGAAGGCGAAAGCGAGTTCGACATCAAGGCTTCGGCGCCAGGCAGCGATACCTCATCCAGCAACGATAACGATGAAGTACCGGAATGGACCGAACCTGACATCCGTTCCGACGAACCGATCGATTTTTCTTCCGGCAACGGCAGCGGCAGCGGCTCGAACAACCACGACGATGAAGGCATGGAACCGCAGAACGCGGCGGCCGAATCGTTGCAGGAGCACCTGCTGTGGCAGCTCAACCTCACGCCGATGGAACCGCGCGCCAAGGCCATCGCCACGGTGCTGATCGACGCGCTGAATACGGATGGCTATCTGGCCGAAGGCATGGATGCCGTGCTCGCCGCGCTGCCGCCACACTTGAAAGCCACTGCCGAGGAAGTGGAGAGCGTGCGGCGCCGGCTGCAACACTTCGATCCTGCTGGCGTGGCCAGCATCGATCTTCCCGATTGCCTGCGCGCGCAGCTGGAACAGTTCGATCCCGCCACGCCATACCGCGACCTGGCCTTGCGCATCGTCGAGAGCGAACTGGAACTGCTTGCCCGCAACGACATGGCCAAGCTCGCGCGGCGGTTGCATGCCAGCGAGGACGAAACCGCCGGCGCGGCCATCCTGATTCGCAGCCTGGACCCGCGTCCGGGCGCGGCCATGGATACCACGCCGGTCGAGTACGTCGCCCCCGACGCCTATGCGCGCAAGGAAGGCACGCGCTGGCGGGTTGCCCTCAATCCCGACAGTCAGCCCAAGCTGAGCCTCAACCAGCATTACTGCAACCTGATCGCCCAGGCGCGCAGCGACGACGCCAGTTGGATGCGCGGGCAATTGCAGGAAGCGCGCTGGCTCATCAAGAGCCTGGAATCACGGGCCGAGACCTTGCTCAAGGTGGCGGAAGCCATCGTGCGTCGGCAAAGCGCCTTCCTCGACTATGGTCCGGAAGCGATGCAGCCGCTGGTGCTGCGCGAGGTAGCCGAGGAGGTGGGCATGCATGAGTCAACCATTTCACGTGTCACCACTCGCAAGTACATCCATACGCCGCGCGGAACATACGAACTGAAGTATTTCTTTTCCAGCGGCGTTTCCACCGAGGATGGCGGCAGTGCATCGGCCACCGCGATCCAGGCCATGCTACGCAAGCTGGTCGACCAGGAAGACCCGCGCAAGCCCCTGTCCGACCAGGCGCTCGCCGAAGCGTTGCACGGCAAGGGCATTCAGGTGGCGCGACGCACCGTCGCCAAGTACCGGGAAATCCTGCGCATCCCCAGTTCCAGTGAACGACAGCGCAACAGCTGAATCACGCCGGTACCGTTAAGGATGCTCTGATCAATGCTACGCAGGCGTCACCAGCTCTGTCTGTTCGCAGACCATAGGTTCGTCGGCGCACGCGGGGAGGGTACATGGATGTACCCGGCTTTGAGGAGCGAGGAAGGCAGACTGGCTGGCTGTCGAGACGACGGACCGCACGCGGGGAGAGTGCATGGATGCACTCGGCTTTAAGGAGCGAGGAAGGGATGCGGACAGACAGAGCTGGCCCCAACATGTTGAATTTAAAGCGATGGGGTGATGACCAGAAGGCTCGCAGAGTGCGCCGCGCGGCTTGGCAAGACGGCCAGTCTTCCCGGCGCCGCACAACACACTCTGCGAGCCTTCTGGACATCATGCCGCCTACGTAGCATTGATCAGAGCATCCTTAAGTCGGGAACTTGCGACTTAATGGAACGATCCCATCTCTGAGAGTAAGGTTTGGCTTCACGGTTTAGCTTCACGACGCAATGATCGTGTTCACGGCGATCGGCGCGTCGACCAACGCCGCCGCTGGCGGCCAGCTCTAGAAGGAGGCGCACCATGCAATTCCAACTCAGTGGTCAAAGGATCGATGTCACCCAGGCCCTGCGCGACCACGTCACGGCCAAGCTCGATCGATTGACCCGCCTCGACGACCGCATCGTCAGCCTGAACATCGTGCTTTCGATCAACAAACTGCAGCAGCGGGCCGAAGGAACCATCAGCGTGGCCGGCAACGCGCTGCACGCCGAAGCCACCGAGAGCGACATGTACGCCTCGATCGATATCCTGTTCGACAAACTCGTGAACCAGCTGCGTCGCTACCGTGAAAAGCTGTGTGACAAGCACCAGCGTGAAGTACGCGAGGTTCGCCAATACGTTTGATACCGCCGGCCCGCCCCTCCCGGGGCGGGCTTTTATCCTTCCAGCACCCGGCCACAACCCGCCGCATCGCCCAAACTGGCACAATGTTCCTGCCGCCGCCCCCGAACAGGCAGCCCTGCGGCGCAAAGGAACGTCCGTGGACCGGCTTACTGCACGACAACTCTTCGATGACATCCACGAGCGCATGGCCTTGCGCTGGATCGCAGGCGTGCGCGGTGAAGGGCGCGTGCTGGAATACGGCTCCACGCCGGCGCGCCGCCCATCGCTGGTGGGCTATCTCAACGTCATCTATCCGAACAAGATCCAGATCGTCGGCACCGAGGAACTGAGCTACCTCGACAGCCTCGACTCGCGCCAGCGCTGGGAAGTCATCCACAAGGCGGCCGCCACGCAGCCGGTTGCTTTCATCGTCACCAAAGACCAGACGATTCCCGCGGATCTGCGCGAAGTGGCGGAAGAAACCGACACCCCGCTGTGGATCAGCACCAAACGGGGCCACGAGTTGCTGACATGGATGCAATACCATCTCGCGCGTTCCATGGCACCGCGCGTCACCTTGCACGGCGTGCTGCTGGAAGTGTTCTCGATCGGCGTGCTTATCACCGGGGAAGCCGGCTCCGGCAAGAGCGAACTGGCGCTTGAACTGATCAGTCGCGGCCACCGGCTGGTGGCGGACGACGCGCCGGAGTTCACCCTGATCGCGCCCGATGTCATCGACGGCGCCTGCCCGGAACTGCTGCAGGACCTGCTGGAAGTACGTGGACTGGGCGTGCTCAACGTGCGTGAGATGTTCGGTCATACATCCGTAAAGCCATCCAAATACCTTCGCCTGGTCGTGCACCTCAAACCGTTGCGCGATGGCGAATACACCGATGGACTGACGCGCCTCACTGGCGACGTAGGCCATCGCGAGATTTTCGATGTCCAGGTACCGATGATCACCCTGCCCGTCGCACCCGGCCGCAACCTGGCCGTGCTGGTGGAGGCCGCCGTGCGCAGCCATATGCTCAAGAGCAAGGGCATCGACCCGGCCCAGAGCTTCATGGACCGCCAGGCCCACCAGATGCGTCGACTTCCGCCTTGGTAATCCTATGAGCCAATACGAAGGCCTTATCTCCAACGACGATCCGGATGCCATCCATCTGGTGGTGTTGACCGGCATGTCCGGCGGCGGCAAGACCGTTGCCCTGCGCGCATTGGAAGATCTGGAGTTCTACTGCGTAGACAACCTGCCCAGCGCCCTGCTGCCGCAGCTGGTCGAAGCGGCGACACGTGGCGACAGCCATCGCCGGCGCATCGCCGTCGGCGTGGACGTGCGCAATCGCGATGAAGATTTCCAGCACATGCCCCGGGTGCTATCGGCGCTTGCCGCCACCGTGCACGTACACCTGATCTTCCTCGACTGCAACGACGCGGTCCTGATCAAGCGCTATTCGGAAACCCGCCGCCGCCATCCTCTTGCGATACGTGGCATGTCGCTGGCCGACGCGATCGCCGAGGAACGTCGCCGGCTGCGGCCGTTGATGGCAATCGCCGAGCGCGTAATCGATTCCAGCGACTTGAATGTGCATCAACTTCGTCGCCTGATTGCCACCGGCTACGCGCAGACCACCGCCGGTCTGACCCTGATGTTTCAATCGTTCGCTTTTCGACGCGGACTGCCGCTGGATTCGGACTTCGTTTTCGACGCGCGCTGCCTGCCCAACCCGCATTGGGAACCCACGCTGCGCCCGTTGTCCGGCAAGGACGGCCCGGTACGCGAGTTTCTCGAACGGCAACCAGTGGTCGGGGAGTACTTCACCGATACCGCGCGCTGGCTGGACGCCTGGCTGCCGCGCTTCGAAGCGGACGACCGCAGCTATGTCACTATTTCCATCGGCTGTACCGGTGGCCGCCACCGTTCGGTCTATCTGGTCGAAAAACTTGCCGCGCACTATCGCACTGGCCGCGAAAGCGTCCTGACTTTCCATCGTGAACTTGAGTGAGTCCCATGCTGTCACTGACAAGCCCAATCAAAGCCGCCGTGTCATGACTGTTGGCGTGCTGTTGATGACCCACGAGTCGGTCGGGCAGGCGCTGGTGAAAGCCGCACGTCACGTGCTGCCGAAACTGCCGCTGCGGGTCGCCACCGTGGAAGTGCCCGCACGGTCCGATCCGGATGTGATGCGCACGCTGACCGCCAAGCATGCGCGCGAGCTGGATCACGGCGAGGGGGTGCTGGTGCTGGCCGACCTTTACGGCGCCACGCCCTGCAATATCGGCTTATCGCTCAGTACGGTGGGCGTGAGGCTGCGTTGCGTTTCGGGATTGAACTTGCCCATGTTGCTGCGCGTACTCAATTACGCCGACAAGCCGCTGGATGAACTTGCGGAAATCGCGGCCAGCGGCGGCCGCGGAGGAATCTTCATAGACCATGCTTGAAAAAGAACTCGTCGTCTCCAACAAACTTGGCTTGCATGCCCGCGCATCGGCAAAACTGGTGCAGCTCGTGCAAGGTTTCAAATCCACCGTGTGGCTGGTCAGCAAAGGTCGCGAAGTGAATGCGCAAAGCATCATGGGCGTCATGATGCTGGCCGCGGGCATCGGTACGCCGCTCATCGTGCGCGCTGACGGGCCGGACGAATCGGCGGCACTCGATGCGGTGCTGGATTTGTTCAATCGTAAATTCGACGAAGGGGCGTAAGATGATCGACTCGGGAATCGCACGTCGCGAATCGGGAATGCCGGCCTCACCGTCTCCGGGTGCGTGGGCCTGGGCGCTTCCCATCCACGAATCGCGATTCGCGATGTATGCGCCGACCGGGGCCAGTCCATGAGGCAAATCCTCGCCGGCACGATGGCTTCGCGCGGCATGACGCTTGGCCGCGCACGGCTGGTCCAGCCCAGCCGCTATCTGGTCGATACACGCCCATTGAGCGAAGAGGACATCCCGTCGGAACTGGAGCGGCTGCATGCCGCGCTCGATACCGCGCGCCTGGAACTGCACGAGCTGCGCGGCAAGCTGCATGGCGCGCTGGCACGCGAGGTCAATGAATTCATCGACGCGCACAGCCTGCTGCTCGATGATGCCGAGTTGTTGCGCGGCCTGGACGAAATGATCACCATCGGCCGTTACCGCGCCGGTGCCGCCCTGAAGAAGCAGCGCGACCGTCTTGCCGGCGTATTCGGCGCCATGGACGATCCCTACCTGCGCAGCCGCATGGAGGACATCGACCAGGTCATCGGCCGCGTGATCTCGGCGCTGCAACGCCAGACCAGCGTGGAAGAACGCAAGCTTGCCGCGCGCGTCGGCGAGATCCTGGTCGCCGATACTTTGGCTCCCGCCGACATGGCGCACCTGGCGGGGAACGGCCTGCTCGGCGTGATCACCAGCTCGGGCAGCCCCTATTCGCACAGCGCGATCCTGGCGCGCAGTCTCAGCCTGCCGATGCTGGTTGGCACCCGCGATGCGCTGTCGACCATTCATGACGACGACCTGATCCTGCTCGATACCGAGCATGGCGAGGCGGTGGTACATCCCACCGCGCAGGATCTGGCCCGCTATCGCGCCTGGCAGCGCGAGGCCGCCCAGGAAGGCCGTCGCCTCGCCAGCCTGGCCAATGCGCCCACGCGCACCCGCGACGGCATCGACATGCGCCTGCTGGCCAATGCTGAATCCGCCAGCGATGTCGCACTGGCGCGCACGCGCGGCGCGGATGGCATCGGCCTGTATCGCACCGAATTCCTGTTCTTGCGGCACAAGGGCCTGCCGTCGGAAGACGAGCAATTCATCGCCTATCGCGATGTAGTCCTCGGCATGGGTGGCGCGCCAGTTACCATCCGCACCCTCGATCTGGGTGCGGATAAGGCCGATGCCGCCGGACTGGTGATTCGTGGCGAGGAAAACCCCGCGCTGGGCGTCCGCGGCGTGCGCCTTTCGCTGCGCCATCCGGCAGTGTTTACCACGCAGATTCGCGCGATCCTGCGCGCTGCCTGCTATGGGCCGGTGCGCGTGCTGGTGCCGATGGTGACCCAGCCAGACGAACTGATCGCCGTGCGCACGCTGTTCAAGCTGGCGCGGCAGGAACTCAAGCGCGAGAACGTGGACCTGCCGGAAAAGCTGGCGCTGGGCGCGATGATCGAAGTGCCTGCCGCGGCGATCAACGTGCGCGCATTGCTCGAGCACGCCGACTTCCTGGCGATCGGCACCAACGATCTGGCGCAGTACGTGCTCGCTGCCGATCGCGGTAACGACGCTTTGGAAAATATCTACAACCCGCTGCAGCCCGCCCTGCTGCGCCTGCTCTCGCACGTGATCTCCGCCGGTCGCCGCGCCGGCAAGCCAGTGAGCCTGTGCGGCGAGATCGGCGGCGACGTCCAGTTCACCGCCCTGCTGCTGGCACTGGGCCTGTGCGAATTCAGCATGCATCCCAGCCGCATTCTGCACGTGCGCGATCGTCTGGCCACGCTCGACCATGGCGTATTGCGCAGCCAGGCTCCCAAGCTGATTCGTGCACGCACGCACGAGGAAGCAGAATCGCTGTTGGCAGCCATCGTGGGTTGCGCACCGTAACCACCTCTGCCCTGCGTTGATTCCACTCGCGGCGCTTTGGTCACGGCGGCGCACCGAAGTTCATGGGAGCCGGCTGGCCACGCATCGCGGCACAGCGGCGAAAACTCATGCCACCGAATGCAGGAACGCCTCCAGCGCGGCGCCGCGGTATTTTTCCCGATGCAGCAGGATCGAGAGCTTGCGCCGAAGATCCAGGAACGGCGTTTTGAGCGCAACCAGCCGTCCTGTCGCCACGGCGTCCGTTACCGCCACTTCCGGCAAGCAGGCAATGCCCAGCCCTGCCGTGACCGCTTGCTTGATCGCCTCGATCTGGTCCAGTTCCATCACCGTCTCGCCAGGCGGCAGTTGGGCAAGCGCCCGCTCACTGGTGGCGCGCGTGGCCGAACCGGGTTCGCGCAACACCCAGCGCGCGCCGGCGAAATGTTCGGGCTTGAGACCGCGCTTCCTGGCGAGCGCATGGCCTGGCGGCGCGCACACCACCAGCGCGTCATCGCGCCAGGGACGCACTTCGAGCAATGGATGCGTCACCGGACCTTCCACACAGCCCACATCCAGGCTGTGGTCGAGCAAGGCGGCGGCGATATCGCCGGTATTGGCCACGCGCAGGCGGATCGCCACCTGCGGGTGGGCCCTGACGAACTCGCCCAGCAACTCGCCTACCCGGTAATTGCCGACCGTATTGCTCGCGCCAATCCGCAGGTCGCCCGCCAGCGACGTGGTCTTGCCGCTAGCCCGGCGCCCGAATTCAGCGTGGCGTTCGAGCAGCTCCTGTGCCAGCGGCAACAATTCCCGCCCGCGCGCATTGAGCCGCAGGCGTCCGCGTTCACGGTCGAAGACCGGCGCATCCAGCTGCCGCTCCATTTCCGCCAGCGCCATGCTGGCTGCCGGCTGGGTCAGGTAGAGCCGTTCGGCGGCGGCACGCACGCTGCCATGCATCGCGATTTGCACAAAAACTTCGAGCTGGCGCAGGCTGACATTTAGCATCAGCTTAGTTTATAGGCTTGATTAGATATTTCAAATTTTCCTAATAGGCTGCGCCGAGGACAATGCATCCAGTCCCCAAGGCCACCGCCATGAACGCCGTATCGGTTTCCCCCGCCGCCCTTTTCCCTGCCCTGCGCCTGCGCGCATCGGGCCTGTTGCTGGCGCTCGGTATTTCCCTGCTCGCCTGGTACCTGGGCCAGGTCCTGCCGCTGATCGGTGGACCGGTGTTCGGCATCCTGCTCGGCATGACGGTGCGCAATCTGCTCGCGCCATCGGACGGCTTCAATCCCGGCATCCAGTTCGCCAGCAAGCAGATCCTGCAATGGTCGATCATCGCGCTCGGCTTCGGGCTCAGCCTGACCCAGGTGGCGCGCACGGGCCTGCAATCGTTGTCGGTGACCCTGGTAACCATGTCGGTAGCCTTCATCAGTGCCCTGCTGCTCGGCCGCATGCTGAAGGTGCATGACAAGCTGAAGGTGCTGATCGGCGTGGGTACGGCCATCTGCGGCGGCTCGGCCATTGCCGCGGTCACGCCGATCATCAAGCCCGACGATCACGACACGGCGTTTGCGATCTCCACCATCTTCCTGTTCAACGTGGTGGCCGTGCTGCTGTTCCCGCTGCTTGGGCACCTGATGCATCTGTCGGACCTCGGCTTCGGCATGTGGGCGGGCACCGCGATCAACGACACCTCCTCCGTGGTGGCTGCGGGTTACAGCTACAGCAAGGCGGCCGGCGATTTCGCCACCATCGTGAAGCTGACGCGCGCCACCTTGATCATTCCGGTCTGCCTGATCCTGGCCATCGCCGTAGCGGTGCGCGAAAAACGCGCGGCGAAGCAGGCGGGCACCGCCGACCATTTCAGCCTGGCGCGTATCTTTCCCTGGTTCATCCTGTGGTTCCTGGTGGCCTCGGCGATACGTACCCTGGGTTTCGTGCCGGGCGTGCTCTTGCCGGCGATCCACCTGGCGGCGGAATTCATGATCATCGTGGCACTGACCGCGATCGGCCTGTCCGCCAACCTGCGCAAGATGGCCTCCACCGGTGCGCGACCGATCCTGCTGGGCCTGGGAGTATGGGCGGCGGTATCGATCAGCAGCCTGCTGGTGCAGTGGGTGATCGGGCAACTGTGACCGGAAATGGAAGATCGCGATGCTGTTACGGATCGCGCGGCGCACGTTCGGCCATGGTTAACGCCACTTTGTCGCGCAGGTATACCGGCAACGCGAGCTCCGGCGCGTGCGCACGCCCCGCCTTGAATTCGGCTACGGCCAACGTCGCCACATGACGCGCCTGCGGAAAGCAGGCGCCATCTGCTGAAACCGGCTCCGCGCCCAGCCTGGCGCGCAAGGCTTCCGCGTAAACAGTCCAGCCGGTGCCGACCACTCGCCACGCATGCGCTGGCGGCAGGAGCAGCGAATCGGCCGTGCCGACACGCTCCTCGTCCAGCGCAACCAGGCCGCCGTTGTCGTCGCGCCGATAGCTGGCCGCATAGATCTCGCCCATGCGGGCATCGATCACCGCCAGGATCGCCGCGCCATCCTCACCCTCCGGTGCCTCCAGCGCCAGCGCCGCCAGCGATGAAACGGTTACCACCGGCAAGTCCAACGCCAGCGCCATGCCCTGCGCCAGCGACACCGCCAGGCGCACACCGGTGAACGCGCCAGGCCCGCGACCGACCGCGATAGCGTCCAGCGCGTGCTTGCCGATACCGGCTTCGGCCAGCAATTCATCCGCCATCGGCAGCACGCGCTCAGCGTGCCGGCGAGGAGCAAGTTCGGTTCGGGCGATAACCGTTTCGCCGTGCACCAGCGCGACGGAACAGGCTTCGGTGGCGGTTTCGATAGCGAGCAGATTCATCGCGCCATTCTCGCAGAGATGGCGCCCGGGCGCGGCACCGCCCCTCCCTTCGAGGCACCGTGGTATCCGGCAAGCCCATGAACATCCTGGAACTGGATCAAAAGCCCTCGCACTGGCCGACAACAAGACGACGCAGGTGTTGCGATAGCTGGCGCCCGCCGCAGAGGGCATATTTTTGGCAGGTCCCGCCGCGGCCCGTACAATGGAGCACTCCACCTAGACCAGCGCGCACCCTCCGGTGCGCAAACGCGAGCCCCTGATGGAAAAGAGTTTCGAGCCCCGTCCGATCGAGTCGAAGTGGTATGCCCGCTGGGAAGCTGGCGACGTCTTCCATCCATCGGGACACGGCGAGCCCTACTGCATTTTGCTGCCGCCGCCGAATGTCACCGGCACCTTGCACATGGGCCACGCTTTCCAGCAGACCGTGATGGATATGCTGATCCGCTATCAGCGCATGCGCGGCATGCGAACGCTGTGGCAGGTTGGCACCGACCATGCCGGCATCGCCACGCAGAAGATCGTGGAAAACCAGCTCGCCGTCGAGAGCAAGACACGCCATGACCTGGGCCGCGAGCCGTTCGTCGAGCGCGTGTGGCAATGGAAGGAAGAGTCCGGCTCCACCATCACCAACCAGATGCGCCGCCTCGGCGTGGCCGCCGACTGGTCGCGCGAACGCTTCACCATGGACGAAGGCCTGTCGGCCGCCGTGCGCAAGGTGTTCGTGGAGTGGTACCGCGCCGGCCTGATCTATCGCGGCAACCGCCTGGTGAACTGGGATCCGGTATTGGGCACGGCCGTGTCGGACCTGGAAGTGAACAATGTGGAACGCGACGGGCACATGTGGTCGATCCGCTACCCGATCATGGATAGCCGCGACAGCCTGGTCATTGCCACCACCCGTCCGGAAACCATGCTGGGCGACGTCGCCGTCGCCGTGCATCCGGACGACGAACGCTACCAGCACCTGATCGGCAAGACGCTTGCCCTGCCACTGAGCGGCCGCCAGATTCCGGTGATTGCCGACGACTATGTCGACAAGGCGTTCGGTACCGGCTGTGTGAAGATCACGCCCGCGCATGACTTCAACGACTATGCCATCGGCCAGCGCCACAAGCTCGCGCCCATCGAGATCTTCACGCTCGACGCGAAGGTGAACACGAACGCGCCAGCCAGATATCAGGGCATGGACCGCTACGAGGCACGCAAGCTCGTGCTCGCCGACCTGGATGCCGCCGGCCTGCTGGTTGAAACCAAACCGCATAAGCTGCAAGTGCCGGTGAGCCAGCGATCGGACGCGGTCATCGAGCCGATGCTCACCGACCAGTGGTTCGTCGACCTCACCAGCGACAAGGGCCGCCAGGCCATCACCGAACCCGCGCTCGATGCGGTGCGTTCGGGCGAGGTCAAGTTCGTGCCGGAGAACTGGGCCAGCACCTACACGCAGTGGCTGGAAAACATCCAGGATTGGTGCATCAGCCGGCAACTGTGGTGGGGCCACCGCATTCCGGCCTGGTACGACGAAGCCGGCCAAATTTTCGTGGGCGAAGATGAAGCCGACGCGCGCAAACATGCCGCAGTCGCTCCGATCGGCGCACTGAAGCAGGACGAAGACGTCCTCGACACGTGGTTCAGCGCCGCGTTGTGGCCGTTTTCCACGCTCGGCTGGCCGGCGCATGGCCCGGTCGCCAACGAGCGCGGCGAGATCGTCGCCAACTGGGAAACCGACCGGATCTTCCTGCCCAGCGCCGTGCTGGTCACCGGGTTTGACATCATCTTCTTCTGGGTCGCGCGCATGGTGATGGCGACCAGGTATTTCACTGGCAAGGTGCCATTCCGCGAGGTGTACATCAACGCCATCGTGCGCGACGCGGAAGGCCAGAAGATGTCCAAGTCCAAAGGCAACACGCTCGATCCACTGGATCTCATCGACGGCATCGAACTGGAGCCGCTGGTGGCAAAGTCGACCCGGTCGCTGCTGATTCCGCAAGTACGCGAGAAGGTCGAAAAGCGCATCCGCAAGGATTATCCCAATGGCATTCCCGCCATCGGCACCGACGCGCTGCGCTTCACTTTTGCCGCACTGGCCAGCTACAGCCGCACCATCAATTTCGACATCAAGCGCGCCGAAGGCTACAAGGCGTTCTGCAACAAGTTGTGGAACGCAGCGCGCTTCGTGCTGATGAATTTGCCGGAGGGCGAATTGCCCGCACCGTCAGGCACGCCGGCGACGGAGGCCGAGCGCTGGATTCTCACCCGGCTCAAGCTCACGCTCGGCGAAGTCGAACAGCATTTCGTTACCTATCGCTTTGATTTGTTGGCGCAGGCGTTGTACGAATTCGTGTGGAACGAATATTGCGACTGGTTCCTGGAACTGTCCAAGCCCGCGCTCAATGGCGATGATGCCGCAGCTGCGGCTTCGACCCGGCATACCCTGCTGGTGGTGCTGGAAACGGTGCTGCGCGCGTTGCATCCGATCATTCCGTTCATTACCGAGGAAATCTGGCAATCGGTGGCGCCGAAACTCGGCATCCAGGTCGAAAGCATCCTGCAACGCCCATGGCCGCACGCCAGCGAGATCGTCGCCGACGAAGCCGCTACAGCCGAAATCGAATGGTTCAAGAACGTGCTCAGCGGCATTCGCCGCATCCGTTCGGAAATGAACATCGCGCCAGGCAAGACCATTCCGCTGCTGCTTGCCGATGGCGATGCCAACGATCGTGCGCGTGCCGCCAAGTTTGCCGCGCAAATCAGCTTTCTCGCTCGCGTGGACACCCCGCAATGGATTGCTTCGGGCACCGACGAGCCCGCTGCCGCGGCCGCCGTGGTCGGCTCCCTGCGCGTGCTGATTCCGCTCGCCGGCCTGATCGACCTTGGCGCGGAAAAGGCACGCCTGACCAAGGAAATCGGCCGCATCGAGGTCGAGATCAAGAAATGCGAGGGCAAGTTGGGCAATGCGAACTTCGTCGCCCACGCACCGGCCGAGGTGGTCGCGCAGGAACGCCAGCGCATCGCCGATTGGGGCACCCAGCTAAGCGCCATGCGCGAGCAGTTGCAGAAACTGGGATAACCCCGGCCCTCCCTCTCCTTGCCGGGAGAGGGAGCAACAAACTCAGGACAGCGGAAACTCCAACGCCATCACGATCGCATCTTCGCGACCGCCATGCGCGGGGTAGTAGCGCGGCCTTCGCCCGATCTCGCGAAAGCCCAGCGACGCATACAGTTGCTGGGCATTCGGATTGGACGGCCGCACTTCCAGGAACACCCGCTCGGCGCCATTCCAGCGCGCGATATCCAGCAGCCGGCGCATCAGATGACGGCCAAAACCCTGCCCGCGATGCTCCGGTCCGATACAGACATTGAGCACGTGTGCCTCGCCGGCACCCACGGAAAGAATGCCGTAGCCGATGACCTGCCCTTCGCTGCACAGCACCCAGCAAGGATGCCCGGCCTTCAGGCAGTCGCCGAAGATGCCCGCGGTCCAGGGAAAATCGTAGGAAGCGATTTCCAGCGCGCCCACCCGCGGCAGGTCTTCGCGCCGCATCGCGCGCATCTCCAGCGAGGGGCGCGCTACTGCAACCATTACGGCTGCCCGCCTGTCCATGCGCGGCGCATGGCCCGCAATGCCTGCCATAGCCGTCGCTTGGACGCCGCCTGCGCAAGCAGGTCTGCGGGCGCATCGGCCAGCACGATCTGCGCATCGCGCATGACTTCCGCCGGCAACGCACGCCCAAGCGCATGCGCCTGCGCCTGACCAAACACCAGATAGGCGCCGGCATGCGGCACCGCCATGGCTTCGTTCTCGGCCGCCTCGATACGGGGCGCACGCGCTAGCCGCGGACCGAATGCGTACAGCGCACGGCCGATCAGGTCCAGCTCCCGTACCGCACATCCACGCGGCAGCACCACGACTACACCGTTACTCGCAGCGATTTCCGCGGGTGTCTCGCCAAGCTGCGCGATCGGCGCCGCAGCAGCTTCGCGCCTGCGCCAGGGCACCACGCCCAATGCGCGCAGCATGCGGGCACGATGGGCGGGGCTGGCGGCTGTCGCGCTCATGCCGTTCCTCGCCGTGGGCGACGGCGGCGCGTAGCCAGTCCCCACAGCGTCACCACCGGACCGGACAACAGGTAAAGCGTAAACACCGCCAGCAAGACGCGCGGCGGATCGACGAAGAAAGGCACCAGGATCAATACCGCGACAAGAATCCACAGGAACGGCACCTTGTCCCCCATCGGCAGGGATTTGAAGCTGTAGTAGCGGAAGCGGCTTACCATCAACAAGCCTACGATCACGGCCATGAATGGCGTGAACATGTCCAGGGTGGTACCGGAAACGCCGAAATTATCCATGCTCCACACGAAGGACATGCATACGGCGGCGGCAGCCGGACTGGGCAGCCCCTGGAAATAACGCTTGTCGATCACGCCAACCTGGGTATTGAAACGCGCCAGGCGCAACGCGGCGCACACGGCATAGATGAATGCCGCCGCCCAGCCGACCTTGCCCCACAGCGGGCCATACTGGCCGAGGCTCGACAACGACCAGTTGTACATCACCAGCGAGGGCGCCAGGCCAAAGCTCACCAGGTCCGAGAGCGAGTCGTATTGCACGCCGAATTCGCTCTGCGTATTGGTCAGGCGCGCGACGCGGCCGTCCATGCCATCCAGCAGGGCGGCCACGAATACGGCAATGGCGGCGTCCGCGAAGCGGCCACCGATACTGACCACGATCGCGTAAAAACCGGCGAACATGGCGCCGGTGGTAAACAGGTTCGGCAGGAGATAAATACCGGGATGCCGCGGCGCCCGGACTGGCGTGGTGTCGCTCATGAATCCATCCGTGACGGGATGCGCGAAGTGTAGCAGGGGGCCAAAACACCTCGGAACGTGCAAGCAAGCACGTTATTGGACATTCCGGCCCAGCTGGCGCTTGAGTCCGGCCCAGCACCGGATGTTAACTAGCGCGTCGCCCCTTCTTCACTTTTGCCGGAGTCTGCCATGCGCTCGTCCATCGCTCTCGTGCTGCTGCTGGTCGCGCCGCTGGCCTGCGCCCAGGTCTACAAATGGACCGACGCCCAAGGCACCACTCATTACTCCGAAGCACCGCCGCCGCCAGGCACCAAGTACAGCCAGGTCACCGTCAGCGGCGACGATCAGCCGGCGGCGGCTTCCGCCGGTTCGTCGGATGCGTCCTCCCCTGCCGCCGCCCAGGCCAGCGGCAACGCTTCGCAGCCGTCCGTGCCCGACACACCGCAAAATCGCGCCAAGCTGTGCGCCTCGCTGAAGGCGAACGTCGGCGCGCTGCAAGGCAACGGTCCGGTCGTGATGCAAGGTCCCGGCGGCCAGCAGCAATTGCTCAACGCGGACCAGCGCAAGCAGCAGCTCGACGCCAGCCAATCCCAGTTCAATCAATATTGCGCCAACAGCCAATAGGCCCGCGAGCGCGGCGCTTCGTCCGCCCATGGCCCAGCCGGGATGAGCAACGTCCGGTAACGGCAGCATCCACCGACAGCGGCTTCCATGGTCACCGTCTGCAAGGATTGCCTGCAGCCGCAGGCTCCACGGGCGCGGGGCGAACGCCAAAAGCTTTCATCCACCGCGTTGCGTTTCCGGGTTCGGGGCGAGGGCCCGGCTATAATCGCCGTTTTATCCGCCGGACCCATCGCCCATGCGCCTTAGCCAATTCCATCTGGCCACCGTCAAGGAAGTCCCCGCCGAAGCCGAGATCGCCAGCCACCAGCTGATGCTCCGCGCGGGCATGATCCGCAAGCTCGCTTCCGGCCTGTACACCTGGTCGCCGCTGGGCCTGCGCGTGCTGCGCAAGGTGGAGCAGATCGTGCGCGAGGAAATGAACCGCGCCGGCGCGATCGAAATGCTGATGCCTTCGGTACAACCACGCGAGTTGTGGGAAGAAACCGGGCGCTGGGAAAAATTCGGCGGCCAGCTGCTGAAGATCAAGGACCGCAAGGAACAGGAGTTCTGCTACGGCCCCACCCACGAAGAAGTCGTCACCGACTTCGCGCGCAACGAGCTGAAGAGCTACAAGCAGCTGCCGGTCAACTTCTACCAGATCCAGACCAAGTTCCGCGACGAGATCCGCCCCCGCTTCGGTGTGATGCGCGCGCGCGAGTTCCTGATGAAGGACGCCTATTCCTTCCATCTCGACCAGGCATCGCTGGCCGAAACCTACGAGGCGATGTACCAGGCGTACACCCGTATCTTCACTCGCCTTGGCCTGAAGTTCCGCGCTGTGCAGGCGGACACCGGCGCCATCGGCGGCAACGCCAGCCATGAATTCCAGGTGCTGGCCGATTCCGGCGAAGACGCGATCGTGTTCTCCGATGGCTCGGACTACGCCGCCAACGTCGAAAAGGCCGAAGCGCTGGCACCTGCTGTCACGCGCCCGGCTCCCGCGACAGCGTTGCAGCGTGCGGAAACGCCGCGCGTGCGTAGCGTCGAAGACGTCACCCGGCATTTCGGCATCACTGCCGATCGCGTGCTGAAGACCGTGCTGGTGCGCGGCAAGGATGGCGGCCTGGTGGCGCTATGCCTGCGCGGCGACCACGACATCAACGAAGTGAAGGCCGCCAAGCTGGCCGAACTGCCGGACGAATCCGTGCTGGCCAGCGAGGAAGAAATCCTCGCCGCTGTCGGCACGCGCCCCGGCTTCATCGGGCCGGTCGGCCTGCCCGACTCGATTCCCGTGATCGTCGACCGCAGCGCCGCCGTGCTTGCCGATTTCGTTTGCGGCGGCAACGCCAACGACGCGCACTACACCGGCGCCAACTGGGAGCGCGACGCACGTATCACGCGGGTGGAAGACATCCGCCAGGTGGTCGCCGGCGATCCCTCTCCGGACGGGCACGGCCAGCTGCGCTTCGCACGCGGCATCGAGGTCGGCCACGTCTTCCAGCTCGGCAGCAAGTATGCCCAGGCGCTGGATGCCACCGTGCTCGACGACCAGGGCAAGAAGCAGGTGATGTTGATGGGCTGCTACGGCATCGGCGTCAGCCGCATCGTCGCCGCCGCCATCGAACAGCGCCATGACGAAGCCGGCATCCTCTGGCCCGAAGCGATGGCCCCTTGGCGCGTGGCCGTGTGCGTAATCAATCCCAAGCACGCGCCGGACGTGAATGCCGCCGCCGAATCGCTCTACAACGAACTGGTGGCCCGCGGCATCGAGACGGTTTGGGACGATCGCGGCCTGCGCCCCGGCGCCATGTTCGCCGACATGGAACTGATCGGCATTCCCCATCGGGTAGTAGTCAGCGAACGCGGCCTGGGCGCCGGCACCCTGGAATATCGCGCCCGCGACGCGGCCGAGAGCCTCGCCATCACTCGCGATGAGCTATTGGAACTACTCGGATGAAAATCGTTTCATCCTCCAAGGTAAAGGCCGCCTCGTGCGGCCTTTTTTATGGTCCGTCCAAGGCGCGGCGTTTATTGCGGCGCGCAGTGCCATTAACGCCCCGCCATATATTCCGGTAACGGATTGAGCCGCCACCGGACGATTATTGCCTCCATATTGCTTTGCAAATCCATCATTCATGCGAGATAATCAAAAATGCTTCCGGGCATTTATCCCATAATCCCAGTCCGGACTGTCCCTCCATTACCCCATCCATTGCTCATTTCCCCGGAGTTGCCTCATGGCCATTGATATCAAGAATCTCAACCATACCCAGCTCAATGACCTGATCAGCAAGGCACAGCAGCGCCAGGACGAATTGCGCAAGGAAAAAGTCGGCAAGCTGCGCGAAAAGGTGCACGCCCTGCTGAAAGCCGAAGGTTATTCCTTTGAAGACGTGTTCGGCGCCGCCGGCCCTGGCCGCGGCAAGCGTCGCAGCACCGGCTCCGTCGCGCCGAAATACCGCAATCCCGCCGATCCGGAACAGACCTGGTCCGGCCGTGGCAAGCGCCCGCGCTGGTTCAACGATGCACTGAAGGCCGGCAAGAAAGAAAAAGACCTGGCGATCTGAGCTGCGGTTTAAGTTCATGCCAAAAACGCCGGCGCATGCCGGCGTTTTTAATTAATGATTCGGTCCGTTGCCCGGCATGCCCCAAAGCTTGGGCTTGCGTGTGCCCGGAATACGTATTCGAATCCGCCGCATTCGAAAGATTAAAGCGATCGCCGCGGCGCAACCAGCAATTCGCCGAACATCAGCCCGCCGACCAGGGATATCAGCAAGGTCACCAGCAATAACCCGGAATCGAACCCCAACGAGGTATTGCGCGCCAGCAAATAGGAAACGCTGCGGAATCCCACGCTGCCAGGCACCAGCAGCAAAATGCCCGGCTCACGCACCACTGCGCCCGGGCGCCCGGCATAACGGGCATACAGATTCGCCATGGCGCTCAACAACAAACCACCCAGGAACACGCCGAATGGCGCGCCCGGCAAATTGATCGAGATCTCGCCGCCCAGGCGCGTGGCGAGATACCCGACGATCACTGCCGCGATCACCACCGGCCAGTCGCGCCAGGCGGCGCGGAACAGCATGGCAAAGGCGATCGCCGCTACCAGCAGCGCCGGGTAATCCATCCAATCCGGCAGCGCCGGCAGCTCGAAATCGCGCGGCGCGATGGCGAATACGGCACAGATCTGCGTGGCGGCCACGGTGCCGAACGTCAGCTTGAGCAGCGTCGCCATCGCCCCGCCCATGCGCGCCATGCCCGAGACCAGATGCTGGCTGGAGATCTCGCGTACCGCGGTAGTCAACGACATGCCCGGCACCAGCACGATCAACCCGGCCAGCACCACCGACTTGATCGCCAGCGGCAGCACGAAGGCGCTGAACACGATGGCGACCAGGGTGGCAACCATCGCGCAGATTGCATCGCTGGCTACCGCCAGGCGCGGGCGCGTCGCCGAAAGGATGGTAATGGTGCCGATGATCAAGCCAACGAAGGCCGCCACCAGCAGATCCACCCACGAACTGTGCAGGAACAGGGCGTCGATCGCCGCCGCGGACAGGCCGTAGCTGACGATCACGCCAGCCTGCTGGCGCGGTGTATCGGGCAGTTCCAGTGCTCGCAGCAGGCGGAAACCTTCGCGCAGATCCAGTTCGCCGGCGATGACCTGGTCGGCGATCTCGTCCGCGCGGCACAGCTTGTCCAGGTTTACGTCGCCCGGCAGCAGCCGCACCACCTGGGTCGCCTGCGCTACCCGGCCTTCGTCGCCCTGCGCCAGGTCGGCAAAGGAAATGATGATCGCCGTCGGGCTGGACCACACGTCCGCACTCAGGCCAATGCGCTGCGCCGAACCGGTGATCGCCATTTCCAGGCGCGGCGACGAGGCGCCGTATTTGTGCAGGCGAGTGGCGAGTTCCACCAGGAAGGCAATGCGGGTATTGAGCGCCGTCGTGGCGAATTGCACGCTCATGCACCGGCCATCCTGGGCAGGGCGGCGGCAACGGAAAGTATTGGCAAGCGATGGACGATGGCTACGGGCATGCCGCCATTCTTACCGGAAGCGCTGCATTTGGGTAAGCCAAAGACGCGCATCATCGCAACGTCCCTGCCCGCCTGCCGCGCATACGGCTAAACCGGCCGTACCTTCAGCAGCGTTCCTTCCACCGCCACCACTTCCACCGTGCTGCCAGCCGGCAGGTCCGGTCCGCTCACCAGCCATTGGCCATCGCCCACGCGCGCCTTGCCCTGGCCGTTGACGATCGCCTCGATCAATTCGTAACGCTTGCCGATCAACTGTTCGCCGCGGCGATTCAAGCGCTCGTTGCCTGGCTGGTCGCGTTGCAATGTCGGACGCACGCCGTACCAATAGGCCGCGCAGGAGCCGAACGCCAGCACCACGAAGGCGATGGCCTGGGACAGCAACGACAGTCCCGGCATGACCAGCACCAGCACGCCGGTGATGGCGGCGCCGATGCCGATCCATAGCATGAAGAAGCCGGGCATCATCACTTCGATGGCAATCAACACCAAAGCGACGATCCACCACAGATAATGCACAGCAATGCTTGTGGACATGGAAGCTCCGTGAAAGTGTCGACAGGCCGACCGCGCGCGGCCGGCGCTCAACTCAACGGCGGTTGGCGGCGCACGGCAAGTTTTTCCTGCTGTTGCGCCAGCGAATCCTTCGCCAGTTCAGCGATGCCCGCCAGCGACCCGAGAATGCCGGTTGCTTCCATCGGCAACATCAGCATCTTCTGGTTGGGCGAATGGGCCATTTCCTTCAGTGCCTCCACGTATTTGTTGGCGACGAAGTAATTGAGCGCGTTGACGTTGCCGCTGGCGATCGCATCGGAAACCAGCTTGGTGGCCTGCGCTTCGGCCTCGGCCAGGCGGATGCGCGCTTCGGCTTCGCGGAACGCCGCCTCCTTCTTGCCTTCGGCGGCGAGGATCGCCGACTGCTTCTCGCCATCGGCCTTCAGCACCGCCGCCTGGCGGAAGCCTTCCGCCTCCAGGATATTGGCGCGCTTCTCGCGCTCGGCCTTCATCTGGCGCGCCATCGAATCGACCAGGTCGCGCGGCGGGGCGATGTCCTTGATCTCGATGCGATTGACCTTCACGCCCCAGGGATGGGTGGCTTCGTCCACCACCTTCAGCAGCTTGGCATTGATCGCGTCGCGCTGGCTGAGCGACTCGTCCAGGTCCATCGAACCCAGCACCGTGCGGATGTTGGTCATGATCAGCGCGAGCGCGGCCTGCTCCAGGTTGGATACCTCATACGCCGCCTTGGCCGCATCCAGCACCTGGTAGAACACCACGCCATCCACGCGCACCACGGCGTTGTCCTTGGTGATCACGTCCTGGCTCGGCACATCCAGTACCTGTTCCATCATGTTCATCTTGCGGCCGATGTCGTAGATGAAAGGGATCAGGAAATGCAGCCCCGGCGAGAGCGTGCGGGTGTATTTGCCGAAACGTTCGACCGTCCATTCGAAACCCTGCGGAACGATGCGCACCAGCTTGGCCAGCACGATCATCGCGACCACGACCACGATCAACGCAAACACGATTCCCATGGCAACTCCTCCTTTGGCAAGGCGGAGTATAGGACAGGGTGCGGGACAGGCTGGCTACCGGCCCTACGCCGTGGCGGCGGCGGACAGCGGCAGCACCAGGGTGACACGCAAGCCGCCATCCTCGCGGTTGGCCAGGGCGATGCGCCCGCCGTGTGCCTCGCTGATCTCGCGCGCCAGCGCCAGGCCCAGGCCGGTGCCGGAACGCTTGGTGGAATAGAACGGCAGCAACGCCTGCGCCAGCACGGCCTCGCTCATGCCTGGGCCGCGATCGCCCACCTCGATGCGCAGTTCATGCCCGACCACGTTCAGCGCCAGGGTGACGCCCTCCGGCGTGCTGCCCGATTCGTGCGCGTTCTTGATCAGGTTGATCAGCACCTGCTCGATCTGCGCCGGATCGAACCAGCCAGGCTGCTCGGGTGGTTGCTCGTGCAACTGGAACTGGCAATGCAAGGCCAGCGCGTCGAGAAACGGCTTCCAGGCCACCGCCACCGGACGGGGCGCCGGCAGCTTGGCAAACCGCGCGTAGCCGTCGATGAATCCATGCAAGTGGCGGGCACGCTCGCCGATGGTGGCGAAGACTCCCGGCAGCCGCTGCACGTCGCCGCGGCGCGCCAGCTCGGCACCCGAATGCGCAAGCGAGGAAATGGGCGCCAGCGAATTGTTCAATTCGTGGCTCACCACGCGGATCACGCGCTTCCACGCCGCCACTTCCTGCCGCGACAATTCGCGCGTCATGCGCCGGAACAGTTGCAGGCGATGCGGACGCCCCTGCAGCCGGAACGCGCGCTGCGATAGATGGAAGGTCTCCTCGCTGCCGTCCATTTCCACGCTGAAAAGCGCATCCTCGCTGCCTTCGGTAGCCTTGCGCAGGGCCTCGGGCGCCGCGGCGATCAACTGCGTGAAATCCAGGCCGTTGAGGCTGCGTCCTTCGTTGAACAGATGCCTGGCTGCGATGTTGGCATAGGCCACGCGACTGTTGGCATCGGTCAGCACGAGCGCAACGGGTGTGTTCTGCACCACCGTATCGAGCAGCAGCTCGCGTTGCGCCAGATTCTGTCGCTGTTCGCGCAGCGTCTGTCCCAGGTCGTTGTGCACGCGGATCAGGTCGCCCAGTTCATCGCGACGGTCAAGCGCAATGGAAATGCTGAAATCGCCGTCGCGGTAGCTGGCCACCGCACCCTCGAGCGCGCGCAGCAATCGCTTCACCGGCTCCATCACGATATGCGCGAACCACCACGACAACGGCAACAGGATGACCACGCAAAGGGTGACCGCTTCGGCGCGGTCGGGCTGCGCGATGGTCACGCCGAGACTGTCGTGCATCCATGCCAGCATCTGCGGCAGCGGCCAGTGCGTCACGCCCACATACAGCAACGCGCCGGTTAGCGCGGCCACGCCGAGCAGGATCGCCAGGCGTCCTTCCAGTGACCTCAGCCGCATGATGCGATCACGGCCTGGAGTATGCGGTGGTGCATGAATGATCTCCCTGGAGAATGTGATGGTTCTACACGCCGCACCGTCCACGCACCACTGTCGGGAAGCCTGCTCAAAACTGCCATGCCGCTTTCTTCTTCGGGAAAATGGAGCAACTCACGCCTGCGAGATCAACCCATACCGTTCCATGCGCCGATACAGCGCCTGCCGTGACAATCCCAGCGACTGCGCGGCGCGGCTGACCACCCCTTCCGCCTTGTGCAGCGCCGACTCCACCAGCTCGCGACTCGGCTCGTCCAGATTGCGCACGGCAGCGCCCGCATGCTGCGGCAGGTTGAGCTGCTCGGGCGTGATCGGGCCGTTGCCGGACAGCAGCGAGGCGCGTTCGATGGCGTTTTTCAATTCGCGCACATTGCCGGGCCACGGATAGGCCAGCAGCGCTTCGCGCGCCGCATCACCAAGCTCGGCACGCCCAGCCAGGAAATGTTCGGCCAGCGGCAGGATGTCGTCGATGCGCTCGGACAGCGGCGGCAGGTTCACATCGATCACGTTGAGGCGGTAATACAGATCCTCGCGGAAGGTGCCGGCACGGATCATTGCCTTGAGGTCGGCGTTGGTCGCGCTCAGCACCCGCACCTTCACCTTGCGCGTGCGGCCGGAGCCGAGCCGCTCGAATTGCCCGGTTTCCAGCACGCGCAGCAGTTTCATCTGACCGGGCAACGGCAAGTTGCCGATTTCGTCCAGGAACAGCGTGCCGCCATCGGCCAATTCGAAACGTCCCTCGCGCGCCTTGTTGGCGCCGGTGTACGCGCCCGCTTCGGCACCGAACAATTCAGCCTCGATCAACTCGCCCGGCAGCGCGCCACAATTGACCGCCACGAACGGGCCGTTCTTCACCGATGAATTGGCGTGCACGATGGCGGCAATGCGCTCCTTGCCAGCACCGTTGGGGCCGGTAATCAGGACCGGCACATCCGAGCGCGCCACCTGGCACGCCAGATCCAGCGTGCGCGCCATCGCCTCGGACGCGAATACCAGGCCATCCAGCTCATACTTGCGCTGCAAGGCATCGCGCCGCTTGCGTCGTTCCTGCCGCGTGCGATTCACCTCGCGCGTGGACTCGGAAAGCTCCAGCAGGTTCTCCACCGTGGCCAGCAGCTTGGCGTCGTCCCATGGCTTGGCGAGATAGTCGGCAGCACCGGCCTTGACCAGTTCCACCGCGGTTTCCAGGTGTGTCCAGGCCGTCAGCAAGATGACCGGCAGGTCGGCATGACTCTGGCGGATGGCCCGGAACAGCGCCACGCCCTCCTCGCCGGAGGTGGTATCGGCGGTGAAATTCATGTCCTGGATCACCACGTCCACGGCGCCCCGCTCCAGTACCCGGAGGCCTTCGTCGGGCGTGAGCGCCACCAGCGGCCGCACATCGTGCAACGAAAGCAAGAGCGACAGCGCCTCGCCCACGGCCGGGTTGTCATCGATGATCAGTACGGTTCGCATTCGTTTTCTACACATGCAGGCATGGATGCCGCTCCGATCCAAAAGGTTGCCATGCCGATCGGCCTACGTATATGAAATTCGCTCACACCGACCTCGTCGCCACCACCGGCGGCACCGCCGCCGCGCGCAGGGCCGGACCCAGCACCGCCAGCTGGCCGAGCAGCCAAAAGACCATGGCACTGCATGGCAGGTAATACCAATGCATGAGCCGCATCTCGTAGTGCTTCATCAAAAAGAGGTTGACGCCGAAAGCCATGGCCATCCCGATCGCTACGCCAGCCGTAGTCAGCAAAAAGTTCTCGGCACGAAAATAATCGAGGATCTGTCCACGCGATGCCCCTAGTGCTCGACGGATACCAATTTGTCTTCGTCGCTGCTGCACCCAGAAACTGGTGAGGCCGACAATACCAAATGCGGTCACCGCCAACATCACGGCGCACACTACCACCAGCATGCCAACCATGCTGTTTGCATCAGCGAAATAACTTTCGCGAATATCGGTGTAGCGTTGTGCCTTGACCAGCGCGCCAGGATTCAACGTGCGTAGCCTGGCTACCGCTTGCCTCATGATTCGATCGCGATCTTTGGGTGCGCTCCGTAGCACGTAATAGTCCAGCGACCCACTTGGCCCGGTGAAACCTAGCGCGCTGGCGGGGCTGATCGGAAAGAAGCCACTGTCGTAGAAGCCCTGTCCATCCTTTCCGCGCACGCCATCGTCCGGGCACAGCACGTCACCCACCACTCCCACCACGGTGTACCAGAGCGGGCTGGAATACAGTATTTTGCCCAGAGCCGTTTGTCCTGGCCACATGCGTTGCGCCAGGCTGGCGGTAATGATCACTACATGAGCGCTGGGCATAAGCTGCGGACCGAGCGTGCTGTTGGCATATTCCTCAGCATTGAAAAAGCGACCTTCGATCAGGTGCAGGCCCATCGCCCTATCAGCACCCTCGCCAAGCAAGTAGTACTCGACGTCCACATCACCGGTGTCGTTGACCGTTGCCTCCGGTCGCGTACCGAAGCTCCAGTCCAGGCCTTGGCCGTTCAACGGCGTAGCACTGGTGGTCGCTGCCTCCTTCACGCCGGGAATGTCCCGGAGCACGGCCAGATCGCGAGGGATATCGCTTGCGGCGGTCTTTGGATCGACGCCATTGAGACTGACGACTGATAGCCCCCGCTCGTCAATGGCGTTAGTCAGCCGGATGTCATCCATGCTTTGGCCGATCATCGACATGGCATTACATAGCACTGCGCAGGCCAAGGCAATCTGCGCCACGACCAACAGCGATGGAACACGATGCGCGCGAAGACTGGCAAGTATCGGATGAATGGCCATGCTCATCATCCCGCCTTGACTTGATTCGCCGGCGCCACCCCGCTGGCGCGCCACGATGGCAACAATCCCGCCGCCAGGCTTGCGGCCAGTGCAACAGCAAAGGTCAGCAGAAACATGTGCGTGTCCAATCGCGCAAGGCTGGCGTATTCGGCCGGCTGATGCCGTGTTCCCCATAGGCCAAGCTCGGCAAATAGAAGGCCGAACATGCCGCCAGCTACACCAATCACGCCAGCTTCCACCATGAACTGAGCGAAGATCGCCATTCGCGTCGCTCCCAACGCACGCCGCACACCGATTTCCTGTGCTCGGCGCAAACACTTGGCCAGCAGCAAGCCAACCGTATTCATCACGCATATCAGCAAGAAGCCAAAGGAAAGTCCCGCTTTCAACTTGACCGTGTCGGGCACTATTTCCTCTCTGCGCATTAGCTCCATGAGGCCAGGCAGCGCTACATCGGTGCGATAGAAACGCCCTTGTGCGATCTGCTCATGCACGTAACGAACCAGGAAATCCAGATAACTTTTTTTCGCGTCTGACCCATCAAGCTCCACCCAAAAGCCTAACCACGTACACGGCATCGTTCGCGGATTGCGCTGATCGCCGATACCGAAACAGCTTCCCGGCTGGCCAGCCACCCCGACATCCAATGCAGCATCCAGAGGCATGAATAAGGCATCGCCTTCACCGTAGGCATGCCCGTCCAGTTCGCCCCCGTAGAAGCGCGGTTGCGGTGCCCAATGCTTCAGCACGCCGACAATGCGAAAATCGTGATCGTTGACGCGAATACTTTTGCCGACACTGTTTTTACCACCGAACCATTTATCGTTGAGATATCCGGCAATCACTACGAGATCTTCCCGCGCAGCATCATCTGCCGCACTCCAACCGCTGCCGTACTGAAATGGCGCATCGAATATCGGAAAGAAATCCGCCGTAGCTACCACGGCGTTGCCAAAATAGGGATGACCGCCTTGCGCTCGGGTTACCTTGGCCGGCCCTGTCCCTACCGCCGTCTGGTAAGTTGCTTCATGTGCATGCAACAGATTCATGGCGTCGACATAGGTGAGCGTAAACGGCGGCCTTGTCTGGCCCGGCAGATATCGCTCCCTGGTAAATGGATCTACCTGCGGATGGAACAGCCTCGCGCTTTTTAGAGGTAACGGATCGCCCGAAAGCAACGTCACGACGGTCAATGTTGTGATCGAAGCTCCGATACCCAGCGCCAGTGTAAGCACCATCAATGCCGTCAACACTTTGTTGCGTCGAAGACTTCTTAGCGCCAGTTCCAGGTAGTAGCCGAACATCCCTCTACTCCGCGACGTGGGTGTCATGACGGAACAGCAGCATTTATACCGACCTCGTCGCCACCACCGGCGGCACCGCTGCCGCGCGCAGGGCCGGACCCAGCACCGCCAGCTGGCCGAGCAGCCACATCGCCGCCGCGCTCGCGAGCAGGTAGGCGACCGGCAGGTGCGTGACCTCGTAAAGCCGCATCAAGACAAGATTCAAGGCATAGGCCAGCAGTACGCCGAAGGCGATGCCCAAGCTGACGATGAGAAAATTTTCGGTCTGGAAATAGCGCAGGATATCTGCGCGCGTCGCGCCTATCGCCCGTCGGATACCGATCTGCCTGCGCCGCTGCTGCACCCAGAAACTGGCCAGGCCGACAATGCCCAGGGCCGTCACCAGCATCAAGGCCAGGATCACGCCGACCAGCAGCCCGGCCATGGACCGGTCGTTGCGGAAATAAGCTTCACGCAGATCGCTGATGGCGCTGCTGTTGTCATGATCGATCACCACATCGGGCGCGATCTTTTTTACGGTCAGCATCGCCTGGCGAAAGACGCGCGGCAGTTCGCGCGGGTCCGCCTGCAACAGGTAGCTGCCGGCGAGCTGCGCGCCCGGCTGCACCGGCACGAACACCGACCAGTCCCTGCCCGCCGGACCACGGCTTTCCGGCTGCGGAATGACCAGATGATCGATCACGCCGATCACCCGGAAATGAAAATGGATACACCAGAATTCCTTGCCCAGCGGACTGCTTCCCGGCCACAGCGAATCGGCCAGCGAGCGAGTGATGAGCACCAGCGAATCATCCGGCACGAAGCCATCGATGGGTCGATAGTCATCCGGCACCGGCATGCGCCCGGCGACCAAGCGCAGGCCAAGCATGTGCAGGCTTGCCGCGTCGCCGGTATAGGTATTTACCACGTTGTTGTAATGCTGGCCGGCAGGATCGGTGGTAATGCCATTCATGCTGCCCAGCTGGCTGAAAGGAACACCGTTGATGATGCCGACGGACTTCACGCCAGGGATCGCCGACAGGCCTGCCACCATGCGCGCGTTCAAGTCCTTGGCATGCTGCGGGTCGTAACCGTCGACGTCGATCAGTGCCAGCGATCGCTCATCCACGCCACTGACCATGTGCATGGCGTCGACGCGGTTGAAGATCAGGAAGCAGGCGTTGCACAACACCGCGCACGCGAGCGCGATTTCCAGTGCGATCAGAAAGGTCGCCAGTCGATGACGACGCAGCGCGGTGAGGATGGGCTGAATCTGCATGGCGCTCGTCCTCAGAGTGTTTTCAACTGCAGCGCGGGCGCGATGCGGCTGGCGCGCAAGGCCGGTAGCGTGCCGGCCAGCAGGCTTACAAGCACGGCCAACAGGAACGTGGTGAAGAACATCGGCAGGTCCAGGTGGGCCAGGTCCGCATACGCCACCGGCTGGCTGCGTACCCATTGCAGGCCGAGCATGGCGAGCAGCAGGCCGCCGCCCCCACCCAGCAAACCGATGACACCCGCCTCGATCAGGCATTGCATGAAGATCTGCGAGCGCGAAGCGCCCAGAGCGCGGCGCACGCCAATTTCGCCACCGCGGCGCAGGAACTTCGCGAGCAACAGACCGACGGTGTTGCACAGGCATATCACCAGAAAGGAGAGCGCCAACCAGGTTTGCAAGCGCACGTCGCCAGGGATGACCTGATTGAAGTCCAGCCATGCCATCAGGTTGCGCAGGCGCGTGTTGTCCACGTAACCGATGCGTCCCATCGCCTGTTGCTGCGCGGCGTAATCGGCCAGGAAGTTGCGGTATGCAGCGACTTTGGCCGCGGTGTCCAGTTCCACCCACAACCCGATCCATACACAACCGGCATCCACCAGATGACCGGGCTGTTTCGGTACTTCCCAACAATTGAACTGGCGGAAATTGCCATCATTGATCTCCAGCCCGGTGCTGAACGGCGTAAAGACGTCTTCCGGCTTCGAGTAATAATCATCCGTCTGGCCATGCGCATAACGGCCGCCCACCACATCGTAGAATTGCGGCGTCGGTCGCCATGGCTTCAACACGCCGACGATGCGCACGTCGGCGTCACGCAACCGCAAGGTCCGTCCCGTGCTGTCGGCACCGCCGTACAGCTTGTCGTTGAGATTGGCCGAAATCACGGCCACGCGCGCATGGCGCAGATCGTCGTCGCCGCTCCACGGACCACCGTATTGGAACGGAACATCGAACATGGTGAAGAAATCCGCGGTCGTGGACAGCAGCATGCCCATCAATGGCGGCTGGTCGATATCCGGAGCAAGCATCTTCACCTGGCTGTCGACGACCAATGCCTGCCGGTCCGCCTTGCGTGCGCTCCACAAGTCGAGCGCCGAACGATAATCGAGCATGTCCGGCGGCTCCTTGGGATTGCCCGCCGCAAATTTCGGCATGCCGTCGACCTGCGCATAGAACAGTCGATCGCTCTTGCCCGGCATCGGATTGCCGGACAGCAGGTGCATCACGGTGAGCGTGGTCATGCTTGCGCCGATACCCACGGCGATCGCCAGCACCATCAGGCTGGTGAGTACCTTGTTGTGTTTCAGGCTGCGCAGCGCCAGATCGACGTAGTACTCAAACATGGCGTTCCCCTCGCACACTCATACCGACCTCGTCGCCACTACCGGTGGCACAGCGGCCGCACGCAAGGCCGGGCCGAGCACGGCCAACTGCCCGATCGTCCATAGCAACATCGCGCCAACCGGAAAGTAGATCGCCGGCAGGCGCGGCAACTCGTAGTGCACGATCAGGAACAGGTTGATGCCATAGGCCAATACCATGCCGAACACGATGCCCATGCTGGTCAGCAGGAAATTCTCGGTTTGGAAATAGCGCAGGATGCTGCTGCGCGTAGCGCCCAGCGCACGCCGCACACCGATGCTGCGATTGCGCTGGGCCACCCAGAAACTGGCCAACCCCACGATGCCCAGGGCGGTCACGATCAACAGCGCCAGGCAAACGCCGACCAGGATGCCGGTCATCGCGCGATCGTCCTGGAAGAAATCGTGCCGACGCTGGTCGAATGTGCCTTTTCCCAGCACGATGCGATTGGGATCGAGCGTGTTCAGCTTGGCAAGGGCCGCGCGCAGTACCCGGTCGCGATCCTGCGGTGCGCAGCGCAGGAGGAACGCGGTGCCCTGCGTCATCGGCGTGCGGATCGGCATGATCGCACTGAAGTCCGCGCCCTTGCCGGGGCTGGGCCGCAGCAACTGCGCTATCACGCCGACCACGGTGAGCGAGATGTGCTTGCCTACGTACAGCTGCTTGCCGAGCGGATCCTGGCCCGGCCACAGGCGTGCCGCCACTGCACGGGTGATCAGTAACGCTCGAGGTATGCCGCTCAGGTCACCGGTGCGCAATGCCGCATACACGCGCGACACATCGACGTATTCCTCAGGCCGCAAATTGCGTCCGGACACCAGTTTCACGCCCAGCGTCCGGGTCAGGTCTTCGCCGAAATATTGCGAGACGTTGATCAGGTCGTGCTGCTGTGCCAGATCGGTTCGCACGCCCATGTTCGAGGACGAACCACTGAAGGGAAACTGATTGGCCAAGGTCACCGATGTGACGCCGGCGATCGATTGCAAAGCCGCGATGTCCGCAGCCGAACGCGCCGCATTATCCGGGTGCTCGCCGATATAGGCCATCTGCACGAATACCAGTTCGTGCTCGGCGACGCCGCTGTCCGCGTGCATGCGCTCCAGGCGTTGCCCGATCAGGAACACGGCGTTGCAGATGATCGCGCAGGTCAGCGCGATTTCCATCACCAGCAGGAAGGCAGTGAACTTGTGGCGCCCCAAGGTGGAAAGGATCGGCCGAATGTCCATGTCAACTTCCTTTCAATTGCAGTGCCGGCGTGATGCGGCAGGCGCGCCATGCCGGCAGCACCCCCGCCAGCAGGCTGGCGCCAATGGAAAACACGAAGGTGACCAGCAGCATGGCCAGATCCATGTGGGCGAGCTTGGCGTAATCGGCCTGCTGCTGGCGCACCAGCCACAGGCCAAGCATGGCCAGCAGCAGGCCGCCGAAGCCGCCGGCGAGGCCAATCACACCCGACTCCATCAGCAGTTGTCCGAACAGCGCGCGCTGCGACGCGCCCAGCGCCCGGCGCACGCCGAGTTCGCCGGAGCGGCGCATGAATTTGGCCAGCATCAGGCCAACCGTATTGACCAGGCATACCACCAGGAAACCCAGCGCAAGCCATGTTTGCAGCAGGGTGTCGTCGGGCACCACCTGCATGTAATCCAGCCATTGCATGACGTTGCGCAGGCGCACGTTCGGCGGGCGCTCGAAACGCCCCAGCGCGTGCTGGTCGCGCGAATAGTTTTCCAGGAAGGCCTTGTACGCCGCGACGCCGGCCGGGTTGTCCAGTTGTACCCAGAGCTGCAGCCAGGTGCAATTGACGTGCTCGAGATTGTTCGGATCGCCGCCGGAGTCGCCCCAGCAATCCACGCTGCCGTCGTGCTCCATGCGCAAGTCACGCGAGGTCGACAACGGGACGAAGATATCTTCGTCCCGGTTGTAGTAACCCATGTACAGCTCGTAGAAATGCGGATTGGGATGCCAGTTGCCCAGCACGCCGGCAATACGGAACGCCGTGCCCTGCAATTGCAAGGTGCGGCCCACGCTATTGCTGCCGCCGAACAACTTGTCGTTCAGGGCACTGCTGATCACCACCACGCGCGCCTTGGCGTCGTCTTCGGCGACGCCCCAGCCATTGCCGTATTCGAAAGGCACGCCGAACATCGGGAAAAAGTCGGCGCTGGTGTAAAGCGCGCTGGCCTGGAACGCATCGATGTCCGGCTGCGCCGGCTGCAGCGGCACCATGCCGCCGGTCATCAATGCCTGGCGGGTAGCGCGCCTGGCGCGCAGCAGGTTCATGCCGTCGGTCCAGGTGAGTTGCTCCGGCGGCTCCGGATCGGCGCTGAGGCCTTTCATGTCCTGTGGATCGAGCTGCGGGTAATACAGCGATCCGCTGCGCCCTGGCAGCGGATCGCCCGACAGCACGTGCAGCACCGTCAGCGTGGTCATGCTCGCGCCGATGCCTAGCGCAACGGCCAGCACCATCAGCGCGGTCAGCGCGCGGTTTCGCCTGAGGCTGCGAACCGCCAGATCCAAGTAATAACCGAGCATGCCCTGGTCCCCCCGAAGCCCCGATTTCACACCGTGCGCGTGGCGACCACCGGTGGCACGTTGGAAGCGCGTCGCGCCGGCACGAACACCGCGGCCTGCCCCAGCACCATCACCACCGCCAATCCGGCAAGCACGTAGACGATGGGCATGCGATCCATTTCGAAGTTCCTGATCAGCAGCATGTTCAAGCCAATCGCCAGCACAATGCCGACGACCGCGCCGGTGCCGGCGATCAACAGGTTCTCCAGTTGGAAGTAACGCAGGATGTCGATCTTGCGTGCGCCCAGCGCACGCCGCACGCCGATTTGCCGATGGCGCTGGCCGACCCAGAAGCTGGTAAGTCCGACGATACCCGCCGCCGTCACGGCAAGCAGGATCAGGCATACCACCCCCATCAGCACCGCCATGCCGACGTCGGCGCGATAGGCTTCGGCACGGATGTCGGCAAACGACTTGACGCTGTCGTCATCCAGCACGCGCATGGGATCGACCGCATAGAGCGCTCCCGGCACGGCGCGCATCGCCGCCTGCATGCGTCCGGGCTTGGCCCGGACCACGTAGCGCGAGAAATTGGCGTTCAGCCGGACCGGTGCGATGGTCGCGTTCCATACGAAGCTGCTGGCCCAGCTATCCACGGACGGCACCTGCAGGCGCGCCACTTCGCCGATGATGGTGCTCGGCTTGTTGTCACCGTTGAGGTAGATCACCTTGCCCACCGCATTGCCCTGCGGGAACAGCTTGTCCGCCAGCGCCTTGGTGACGATCACGATGTCGGGCTGCGAGTTGTCGCGGAAGCCCTTGTTGACGACGTCCGCGGCAGTGAAATCGCGGCCGGCGATGAGGTGCACGCCCAGCGTAGCCAGGAAGTGTTCGTCGCCGAAGTAATACGTGGTGCGCGCATTGCCCGAACGCATGTCCACCCCAGGCTTGAGCGATGCCGAACCGTTCCAGCTCGAGTTGAGCAAGGGTAGCGAATCGGTCGGCGTTACCGATGCGACATCCGGCAACGCGCGTAGCGCGGCCAGATCCTCGCGCTGCATGACATCCAGTTTTTGCAGGCTGGCCTTGTCATCGCCAGTTGGCGCCCCGACCCATTGCTGCTCGACCATGAAGAGATTGTTCTCGTCCATGCCGGTAGGCCGGCGCACGTGATCGACGCGCGTGTAGATGATGAAGGTGGCATTGCAGACGATCGCCAGCGTCAAGGCGATCTGCAACGCAATGAGTACGACGCCGGCCTTGTGCTTGCGCAACGCGGCGACAATCGGTGGCATGGTCATGGCATCGCTCCTCAGTTTGACTTGAGCTGCAGCGCAGGTTGCACGCGCGAGGCCCGGAAGGTGGGATAAAGACCCGCCAGCATCGTCGCGATGACGGCCACCAGCAGGGTAAGCAGCAGCAAGCCGAGATCCAGGTGCGCCAGCGTTGCGATTTCCTTGGGCAACACCCAGCCCACGCTTTCCACCCCGACCCAGGTCAGCAGCAGCCCGAGCACGCCACCGGTAAGCCCGACGATGCCCGCCTCGGTCAGGAATTGCGTATAGATGGCCAAACGCGGCGCACCCAGCGCGCGCCGCACGCCGATTTCCGAACTGCGGCGCAGGAACTTGGCGAGCAGCAATCCGGCCGTATTCACCAGGCAAACGACCAGCAGGCCCAGGGCCACCACCAGCGAGATCTTGGTGTCGCTGGGCACGACGTGCTCGGAATCGAGCCAATCGTGCAGATCGCGCAGGCGGTTGTTCAGCGGCCAGCTGAAACGTCCGGCGCGTTTCTGGTCAAGGAAATAGCCGTCCAGGTAATCCTTGTAGGCGGTGGCGGCGGCCTTGTCGTCAAGCTCGGCCATATAGGCGATCCACACGCAGGTCGATTGCTGCAGACCAACGAAGCCGGAACCCTGGGGAATTTCCGCGCAATTGGTGTTGCCGTCGTTGGGCATGCCGACGTCGATGGCGCGCTCGAACGGCACGAATACGTCCTCGTGCCCGGTCGTGAAGCCACCGGTATTGACCACGTCGTAGAAGACCGGCTTGGGCGTCCAGTTATTCAGCACGCCGACCACGCGGTAATCCTTGCCGTCGATATTGACCGTCTTGCCTACGCTATTGGCGCCTGCGAACAATTTCTGGTTGATCTCGCCATTGAGCACCACCACCGCGGCACGCTCGGCGTCGTCGGCAGCGCTCCAGCCGCTGCCGTATTTGAACGGCACGTCCAGCATCGGGAAGAATTCGCTGTATACCGCATGGCCACCGACATTGATCGGATGCTTGCTCGCATCCGGCGGCACGATCGAGGGCGAGATGCGATACAGCGCCGACTGGTATTTCGCGCGATGCGCGCGCATCAGGTTGATCGCATCGGTGTAATCCATCGCATCCGGCGGATCATTGTTGTTGCTGCCATCCTGGCGCCCTTTCGGACCCCAGATATCGATCTGCGGTACATACAGCCGCGAGGATTTCCACGGAATCGGATCGCCCGATACCGCACGGAATACCGAATAGCTGGTCATGGAGGCCGCCACCCCGAACGCGATGGCGAGAATCATCAGCACGGTAAGGCCAGGGCTTCGCTTGAGACTTCTTACCGCCAGATCCACGTAATAGCCCAACATGGGGCACCTCCATTGAAAGGAAAACCGGGTATCGCGGATCGGCAATGGAAAACAGCAGGGCCACGCTGCGAGCAGCTTCGCGCCGATGTTTCCATGATTGCCGATTCACCTTCCCACTCATTCACACCGATCGCGTCGCTTCCACCGGCGGCACGTGCGAGGCACGCAACGCCGGCGCCAATACGGCGCCCTGCCCCAGCAGCAACAGCGTCGCCACGCCCAACAGCACGTAACCCGGCGCCAGGCGTTCCATCTCGAACTGCTTCATCAGCCAAAGATTCAGCACCACCGCCAACAGGCCGCCGAGCGTGACGCCAGCCAACCCGATCAACAGGTTTTCGGTAAGGAAATAGCTGAGGATGTCGCGCTGCGTCGCGCCCAGCGCGCGCCGCACGCCGATCTGCTTGCGGCGCTGGCCGACCCAGAAGCTGGTCAGGCCCACGATGCCAGCGCCGGTGATCGCCAGCATGATCATGCTGATGCCGCTCATCAGGATCGCCATGCCGCGATCGCCGCCATAGGCAAGCTGGCGCACTTGCGCAAACGTCTGCACGCCGTCTTTCGGGCTGATCACGCGCATGCGATTGGCGGCATACAGGTCTGCCCGCACCCGGTGAGCGACCGCTTCCAGCTGGCCAGGCTGGGTGCGCAGCACATATTGGGTTATCGGCTCCAGCTGGCGATAAGGCACCAGCGTCGAGTAATCCGCCCATTTGGCAAAGCCGGTATCTACCCACGGCGTGCGCATGCGCTCGACCACGCCGATGATGAGGCTCGGCTTGGCACTGAGATAAGCCACCTTGCCTACTGCCGAGCCATCCGGAAACAGCAGCCGGGCAAGCGCGCTGGTAATGATGATCACGGACGGCTCGACCCGGCCGTGCCGATCGATCTGCCCGATCTCATCGGCGTGGAAGTTGCGGCCGGCCGCCAGCTTCAGGCCGAGCGTGGATAGCGCGTTCGCATCGGCGAAATAGATCGCGGTGCTCGATATGGGTTTCAGCTTGTCCGGCGTATGACCGATACCGTAGGCAATGCCGCCATCGCTCAACGGATAAGTATTGGTGGCATAAACGTTCGCCACGCCGGGAATCTTGCGCAGCGTAGCCAGGTCTTCGGCCATCAAGGCCGCGATCTGGTCCGCGCCGGGCTTGCCCGCCCACTCATTGCCCACCACCAGCAGGTGCGGTTCGTCGATGCCGCTCGGTTGCGCCAGGCGGGCCAGCCGTTGCTGGATGATGAACAATGCATTGCAGACGATCGCCAGCGTCAGCGCGATCTGCATCGCGATCAGCAGGGTGCCTGCCTTGTGGTGCCGGAGCGCGGCGATGATCGGCTTTATCTGCATCGTGGCCGCCTCAGTTCGATTTCAGTTGCCACGCGGGCTGCACGCGCGCGGCACGCCAGGTGGGATAAAACGCGGCCACCACGGTGGCGACTATTGCGCAAAGCAGGGTCAGGCCCACCAGGCTTGCGCTCATATGCGCCAGGCTCGCGATATCAGGCTGGAAAATCAGGCCGATGCTGAGCACGCCAACGCCGGTAAACAACAGGCCCGCCACGCCGCCGGCAACGCCGATCATGGCCGCCTCGGCCAGGAACTGCACCCAGATTTCCCGGCGCGAAGCGCCGAGCGCGCGACGCACACCGATCTCCGCCGAGCGGCGCAAGAATTTGGCCAGCAGCAAGCCCACGGTATTGACCAGGCATACCAGCAGAAAGCCCAGCGACAACAGCAGGGACATGCGCGTTTCGGGTGGAATTACCTTTTCGTGGTCCAGCCACTGCATCAAATTGAACAATTTGGCGTCAGGCGGCCAATTGAAGCGTCCCGCCCGATCCTGCTCGGCGCCATAGCCTTGCAGATAGTTTCGATAGGCGCGCACCGCGGCGCTATCGGGCAGTTCGACCCATAGCGACACCCACGCGCAAGTGGATTGCAGCCAACCCTCCCAGCCGGCGTTATAGCCGGAATTCCCATGGCAATCGTTGTTGCCGGCGGTGTCGGTATGTATATCCACCGCATAGGTAAACGGCAGGAAAAAATCGGGTGGATCGCCGAAGCCATCCGAATTGTTGACATCATAAAAGCGCGGGCGTGGATTGAAGTTCGCCAGCACGCCGATCACGCGGTAATCGTGATCGTCCAGGCGCACCGTGCGGCCTACGCTGTTCGCGCCACCAAACAACTGCCGGTTGAGCTGGTTGCTGATCACGACCACCGGCGCATGCGCATCATCCTGCGCGGCATCCCAGCCGCTACCGTAGAGGAACGGCGCCTGGAACATCGGAAAGAAATCGGCATAGGTGGCATAGCCCAAGACATGCATCGGTTCCCGCCCGGCATCCTGCGGGATAGCGGTATAGGCCACCGGATAGATCGCCGCCTGCCGCGCAGCCCGGTGGTCGCGCATCAAGGCCATGGCGTCGGCGTAGCTGAGCGCATCCGGCAGGTCACGACCTTCGGCGCGGCTTTGCGGACCCCACAGGTCGATGATCGGCACGAACAGCTGGGAGGACTTTTCCGGCAATGGATTGCCGGATACCGCGCGGAATACCGCATAGGTGGTCATCGATGCGGCCACGCCCACACCGATGGCCAGTACCATCAGCGCGGTCAGCAGCGGATTTTTCCGCAGGCTGCGCGCACCCAGGCGCAGATAATAGGCCAGCATATGAATCCGCGATTCCCCACTGTCTTTGGCCGATTGCGCGTTCATGCCGGTCGCGTGGCCTCCACCGGTGACACGCGGGAGGCACGCAACGCCGGCGCGAATACCGCGCTCTGTCCCAACAGCAACAACACGATCGCCGCGACCAGCAGATAGCTGCCCGGCAGATGCTCCATTGCGAAGCGCGCCACCATCCATAAGTTGATACCGACCGCCAGCACAATGCCGACGAACACCCCAGCCGCGCCGATCAGGAAATTCTCGGTCATGAAATAGCTGAGGATGTCGCCGCGCGTCGCGCCCAAAGCGCGGCGCACGCCAATCTGCCGGCGTCTTTGGCCGACCCAGAAACTGGTCAAGCCGACAATGCCCGCGGCAGTGATCGCCAGCAGCACGGCACTGACGATGCCCATCAGGATCGTCATGCCGTAATCACGCTCATACGCCTTGGCGCGGATCTGCGCGAATGTCATCACGCCATCCTTCGGATCGAAGATGCGCAGGCGGTTTTGCGCGAGCAACGTCTTGGGCGCATCGCGCATCGCTGCCGCCAACTGGCCGGGCCGGGCGCGGACCAGGTAATAGGTACCATCGACCGCGATATCCCGCATCGGCACCAGCACGACGTTATACGCATAGGGCGTATCGTCGCTGCCCATCAAGTGCGATTGCAGCGTATCGGTAATGCCGATGATGGTAGAAGGCGTATTGTTGCTCATGGCATAGATCTGCTTGCCGAGCGCATCGCCATCCGGAAACAGTACGTGCGCCAAATCCTTGCTGACGATGATCACCGGCCACGACTTGGTGTCCTGCAGGGACGTCGCCTTGATTTCATCGGGAGTGAAATTGCGCCCCGCGACGAGCCTTACGCCCATCGTGCCGAGCGTATGTTCATCCGAGAGATAGATCGCCGAATCCGTCGTCATCCGCACCTGCTGCGGTTTCATGCGGATGAAGTTGTCCCATCCGCCACCACGCAGCGGATAGCTGTTGAGCGACGTGGCATCCTGCACGCTGCCCAGCTGGCGCAACGCAGTGAGATCGGCCTGAATCTGCACGTCGATGTTGCGATTGGATGAGGTATCCGCCCACATGTTCGAGATGACGAAGAGATTCGATTCCTCCATGCCCGAAGGGCGTTCGACGCGGGCGACGCGCTCGTGAATGATGAACAGCGCGTTGCAGACGATCGCCAGCGTCAACGCGATCTGGAATCCAATCAGCAACGTGCCTGCCTTATGCCGGCGCATTGCGACGAGTATGGGCTTGATCTGGATCATGGTCGCCTCAGTTGGATTTCAGTTGCCACGCCGGCTGCACCTGGGCGGCGCGCCAGGTCGGATAGAACGCGGCAATCACCGTTGCGAACACCGCGACGGCGAGCGTGGTAATCAGCAACGAAAAGTCCAGGTAGGCCAGCTGCGCGATCTCCGGCTCGAACAGCAAGCCGATGCCTTGCATGCCCACGATCGTCAACAACAGACCTAGCGCGCCGCCGGCCAGGCCAATGGCGGCCGCCTCCATCAGGAACTGCGCATACACTTCGCGCCGCGTCGCGCCGAGCGCGCGGCGCACCCCGATTTCCGCCGAACGCTGCATGAATTTGGCGAGCAGCAAACCGATCGTATTGACCAGGCAGATCACGAAGAAGCCGATCGATACGGCTAGTGAAATGCGGCTCTCCGTGGGAACGACCTTATTGAAATCCAACCATTGCAGGACATTGCGCAGGCGCACGTTGGGCGCCCACTGGAAGCGTCCGGCACGCTGCTGGTCCGCCGCGTAGGAGGTAAGGAAATCCCTGTATCGCTGCGCATCGGCCGGACTCGGCAGCTCGACCCAGAACGGAATCCAGGCACACTCGCGATGCAGCCATTCCTCATCGCTTGCAATGTGCATCGGCGCGCCGCCGCAGTTGTTGCGTCCGGACTGAGCGATATTCAGGTCGATGGCGCGATTCAGGTCGACATACAACTGCGGCGGATCGGCGAACTGCATGCCGTCGAACACGTCGTAGTAGCGTGGCTTAGGATCCCAGTGCCCGGTCACGCCGACGATGCGGTAAGTGCGCATGCCTAGCGTTACATCACGGCCGACGCTGTTCGCGCCACCGAAAAGCTTTTGGTTCAGCGCGTCACTGATGACCGTCACCGCGGCATGCGCATCGTCATCGGCCCTGGCCCATGGAGCGCCATATTTGAACGGCACGTCGAACATGGTGAAGAAGTCGGCCGTGGCCGCATAGCCGTCCGCGGTAAAGGGCAGGCCCTGCGCATCATTCGGCAGTACCGACAAGGCGACATCGTAGAACGCGGCTTCGCGCCGAGCCTGGTGGGCGCGCAGCAGCGCCATTGCATCGGTGTAGTTGAGCGCTTCCGGCGGCTCATTGCCGGGCTCGTTGTATTGCGGCCCGCGATTGTCGATTTGCACGTTGTACAGCTGGCCGGATTTCCACGGAATCGGATCGCCCGAAACCACCCGGAACACCGACCAGGTGATCATCGACGCGGCTACGCCGAAGCCGATCGCCATCACCATCAGCGCGGTGAGCACTGGGTTGCGCTTGAGGCTGCGCATGCCGAGCTGGAAGTAATAGGCGAACATGGGTTGGAAAGTCCGATCTCTGGTGAGGTTGTGGCATGGGTGGTCCCTCACCCCGACCCTCTCCCCGGAGGGAGAGGGAGCGGTTGCGTCAGCCGCGAATCTGTCCGGCGGCCGCCGTATAAGCGGTGTGGAAGCGCGGATCTTCGGCCAGATCCACCACCTGGCCGTCGATGATGTGCACGTTGCGCTGCGCGCGCGCGGCAAGTTCCGGATCGTGCGTGACCATCACGATGGTGGCGCCTTCGCGGTGGATTTCTTCCAGCAATTCCAATACGCCGCGGGCCATCTGCGTATCCAGGTTGCCGGTCGGTTCGTCGGCGAGCAGCAGGCGCGGGCTGCCGGCGAGCGCGCGGGCGATGGCGACGCGCTGTTGCTGGCCGCCGGATAACTCGGCCGGATAGTGCTTGGCGCGCGAAGCCAGGCCAACCCGTTCCAGCGCACCCATGATGCGCTCCTTGCGCTCGGGCCCCTTCATGCCACGGTAGCGCAGCGGCACCTCGACGTTGTCGAACACGTTGAGATCGGGAATCAGGTTGAAGGCCTGGAAGATGAAACCGATTTTTTCATTGCGGATCTTCGAGCGCGCGTTGTCGTCGAGCCGGCTGACCTCGATGCCGTCCAGGTGGTATTCGCCGCCGGTGAAGGTTTCCAGCAAACCCGCGATGGTGAGGAACGTGGTCTTGCCCGAACCGGATGGACCGGTGACGGCCACGAACTCGCCTTCCTTGACGTTGATGTTGAAATCGCGAAGCGCGTAGGTTTCCACCACTTCGGTGCGATAGACCTTGGAGAGATGCGTCATCTTCAGCATGAGTTTGTCCTTCGGTTGATGGATGCCCCTCCTCCCGTTCGCAGGAGGAGGCTGGGACGGGGTGAAGGCTTGCCGCAATGGCTCACCCCACCTCAGCCCTCCCCTGCGAGCAAGGGAGGGAGTAACTGTCAGCGGCTGATCACTACCCGCTGCGCGCCTTTGAAGTTGTCGGTGCCGGAAATCACGATGTTGTCGCCTTCCTTGAGGCCATCGAGGATCTCCACTTTGTCGATGCTGCTTTCGCCCGCGCGGATCGGCGTCTTGGTGGCGATGCCATCGCGCACCACGTAGGCATAGCTGCCGCCGGATTCGTCCACGAAGGAACCGCGCTGCACGGTGAGCACGTTCTCGCGATGATCGAGCAGGATGCGCACGGACAGGCGCTGGTTCTGGCGCAGTTGCTTGGGCGTGCTGCCTTCGAAACGCACGCGGGCGGCCACTTCGCCGTTCACCACTTCGGGCGAGATGGCGCTGACCACGCCCTTCCAGGTGTTGTCGTTGCCGCTGATTTCGCCAGTCATGCCGATGGCCAGGTCGCGGGCGAAGCTTTCGGGCACCTTCACTTCCACTTCCAGCGCTGACAAGTCGATGACGCTTAGCAACTGCGCATCCTTGGCGACGGTGGCGCGCTCGGCGATAAACAGCTGGCCCACCTGTCCGTCGACCGGCGAACGCACATTGAGGTTATCGACCTGGCGCTGCAGGTCTTGCACCAGCAGCAGCTGGCGATCGTGCGCGAGCTTCTTCGCCTTGATGTCGAAGACCTGGCTGTCGTTGCCCAGGTTGCGATCGGCCTCGGCATGGCTGAAGGTAATCGATGCCTTGCGCAGCGCGTCGTTGGCGCGATCCACGTCCATCTGCGATACACCGCCCGCCTTGTAGGCCTTTTGATAGCGGTCCAGGTCGCGCGCGGCGGTTTCTTCGTCGATCTTGGCGTTGTCGTACACCTTCTGCATCTGGGACGTCTTCGTGCGTGCGTCGATCTGCGCGCGCAGGTAGTCCACTTCCATCGCGTCGGTGTTGGATTGTTCCTGCGCGAGCTTGTTGAGCAGTTCGGGGCTGTCGATGACCGCCAGCACCTGGCCCTTCTTCACCGTATCGCCGGCGTGCACTTTCAAGGTGACCGCGCCGCCATAGGTGGCGTACAGCGTCGGGCTCACCGCGGCGACCACTTGTCCTTCGGCGGCGATATCGCGCACGAAGGGACCTCGCTGCACGGTGGCGAATGCGAGACGCGAGGCGCTGACGGAGGAATCGGCGGAAAACAGGCGCGCGATGCCCGGCATGAAGATGCCCAGCACGATCACGGCAGCCACCGCCGCGCCGATCCACAACAGCTTCTTCCTGGGATTGGGCTTGACCTGGATCAGGCGATCCTGGGCTGAGGTGTCTCGAATCATGGTGCGTTCCTTGGCCGCGGACAGTGCGGCCCCACACCTGACTCAGCAATCTGCGTGCCAGCGCGAAAGTGGAAGATAATTTCTTTTTAATCAATCACTTACTTAACAATCGCCGGCTCGTGGCGCTGTCCGCGGACACTGGCCGGACAGCGGACAGACGCCGTCCGTTCCAGCGCCTGTTCCCACTATTGGCGTGATCCGCGCTGAGCTGCTTGCTCGCCAGAAGGAAGAGCGGGGGCGTGCACGTCCGTACAAGAGCGCATGATGACGTCGTGCGGCGGGCACAAAGAGCCGCCCTTCGGGTTTAGCGTGGCGCGCGTGGCTCCCACTGCACGTGGCGAGCAGGCAACGCTACTGCGGGCTGCGCGAACAGTTAGTGCGGACAGGGCCCCTGGTTCGTCAGCACGGCCGACTCCGCGTGGGCGATGCGCGCGGCGATCCGGTCGCCCAGCGGCGACAAGCGTGCGGGCCGTCCAGATTCCAGCACGGCGATGCCCGCCAGCTCGCGTAACCGGAACGCGGTCACGCTGGCGCTATCGGGCCGGAACCGGATGACGCCGGCGGACACGGGCGTTCGACGTTCTGGCTCACATGGCGCCATCAGAGCTTCCCACGCGAAGTAATCCGTGTCGGGCAGCAAATGCAGCCGTGCCTGCGTGCGACCGAAGGCATCCATGCATTCGAACCACTCGCGCGGACCATCGTCGGTCACCGCACTGGTGGCCACCAGCCAGCGTGTGTCCAGTAGCGGGGCGAAAGCGCGATGCCCAACCAGCAAGCCGCGCGGCAGGGCCTGCACCGGCGGCTCGCCGGACGCGACATGCAGGTAGAGCACGCTGCCAAGGGCCGGCAGCTTGCGCCACAACGCCAGCGGATGAATTCGCCGGCTGCGGCGCGATACGACTGTCAACGGCGCATGGCGACAAAGCGATGAGGAACGGGCAGCCAACCAGCCGAACATGGCGATCTCCTGAAGATCAGGCTGGCATGCGCCCGGGCGCGCTGGCGGATAGGGGAAGCAGCCTCTCGAACACGAGGGCCGCGATTTACTTGGTGAGGATCAACTTGCCGTTGCGGGTCACGCGCAAGTGGTACTCGCTGCCCAGGTGCTGGATGACCAGTTCGCGCTCGCCGGCCAGCAGGCGCTGGCTGGAAATACGCCGTACCGCGGCGGCTGGCTGGTGGCTTTCCATGCTCGCCAGCATGGGCGATGGCGCAGGACGGGAAAGGGTTAGCGTACCGGTGGTGGACATGGCTCGGCTCCGTCGTCGGGTGACGGATCAAATGATAATAATTCTCATTTAATAGTCAAGCATGCCGACGCGAAGCCGGTTTCCGTCCGGCAAGTGGACATCATCCATCGTCCACTGCGTAGTCCACAGCCCAATGCGCGTCATGATGTGAGCGCTGGTTCGCCCTTCATTCCAGCTCTCCTGCAGCAGGAACAGTCCCTAAGCCAGCGCGCGCTCGATCCGTTCTTTCAAGCCAAGGTCAAAACGCGGCAGCAGTTCCAGGGCGCCGAGATTCTGCTCCAACTGCTCTTTCTTGCTCGCACCGAGCAATACCGTGGAAACGTTGGGATTGGCCAGGCACCAGGCGATCGCCAATTGCGCCGGCGTCGCGCCCAGTTCGGCGGCAATGACCGGTAGCTCGCGAACTTTCTCCACCCGTTCGCCGCCCTCGCCCAGCACCATTTCGCGCAGCCATTCGTAGCCCGGCTGCATAAGGCGCGAGCCCTGCGGCACGCCCTGGCTGTATTTGCCGCTCAGCAGGCCCGACGCGAGCGGCGACCAGATCGTGGTGCCCATGCCGTAGCTGGCATAAAGCGGCGCGTATTCGTGCTCAACCCGTTCGCGATGCAACAGGTTGTACTGCGGCTGTTCCACGACCGGCGCATACATATGCATGGCTTGCGCGATGCGATGCGCTTCATGGATCGCCGTGGCCGGCCATTCGCTGGTGCCCCAGTAAAGCACCTTGCCCTGGCGAACCAACGTATCCATCGCCGCGACGGTTTCCTCGAGCGGCGTTTCGGGATCCGGGCGATGGCAGAAATAAAGATCCAGGTGCCCCACGCGCAGGCGTTCCAGCGCCTGGTTGCAGGCCTCGATCACATGCTTGCGCGACAGGCCGCGCTGGGTCGGCCGCGGTTTTTCCGCCGAGCCGAAGTACACCTTGCTCGACACGCAGTAGCTATCGCGCGGAAAGCGCAGGTCGGCCAATACGTCGCCCATCAGCCGCTCGGCTTCGCCATGGTTGTAGGTTTCGGCGTTGTCGAAAAAATTGATGCCGCGATCCCAGGCCAGCGCCAGCATGTCGCGCGCCTCCGAGCGCCCCACCTGCCGCCCGAAGGTCACCCACGCGCCAAAGGAAAGGGCGGACAATTGCAGGCCGGTACGGCCGAGGCGGCGGTATTGCATGGGAATCTCCTGATCTGCGGCAGCGCCGGATGGATGGTGATCGGCGCCATCTACCGGCGCGTGGATGGAAACCCTTTATTCCACTTTGAAGTCGACGATGCTGCTGTCGAGCGCACCATCGGGATTCTGCAAGCGAAGTACCAAGGCCACGGCGTATTTTTCCAGATAGGCGAGTTTCATTTTGCTGGTCACCATGCCGTTCGTGTCGATGGCCTGGCAGTCCAGTTCGCGCGCCGGACCCTGGATGGCTGCATTCAACGTCGAGGCGCTGTAGCGCTTGCCGCTGTCGCAAACGACCTGTCCCGGATCGCCGAAGGTGGCTCCTCCGGACAGGCCATACAGGTAGGTGAAGTTCATATGGCCGTCCGTGCTCGTGTCGAAGCGCAGCAGCTTGCGCGCCTCGACCACCGGCGGGGCTGCGTCTGCCTCCGCAGGAACGCTTTGGGTAAGGAATGGAAAATAGCCACGGTAATCCAGGTCGAACCGGGTCGTTTTTACCGTGCCGTTGCTGTCTTGCACGGAGGCGATTCGGCGTACCAGTCCATGACCGGCATTTTCCAGCGTGAGCTGCTCCTGGTACACGGCGGGATTGGGTTGATCGGCAGCGGTGTAGGTATCGCGCGTGCGCACGATGATCCGATTGAACGGCACCGGCGCAAGGCCGGCGCGCAGGATGGCGTTCTGCACATCCTTATCCAGCGCTTCCATACTGAAGTGCTGCGCAAAACCTGCCTGTTCGCCCTGCGCGTCACCCGGCGGAGCCGATGGGCCAACCTGGCCGGCAGGCATGCCGTCGGCCAGCCCGGCGTATCCCGCGATCAGCATCGAAGCCAGCACTGGCGCGAAAAACCTGTTCTTCGTGGCAACGCCCATAACGCACCTCCATTGATAGCTTGCAATACCCGCGCGCCACTCAAGTCAGCAGGCGCACGAACAACCAGAGCACGGCCGCGGCGAAAACACCGGCGACCACATCATCGACCATGACGCCCAGTCCGCCTTTCAAATGCCTGTCCAGCCAACGGATCGGCCACGGCTTCCAGACATCGAACAGGCGGAACAGCACGAACCCGGCAACGACAGTCCACCAGGGCGCCAGCAGCACGGGCAGCAAAGCGATCCATTGGCCGATGAATTCGTCCCAGACCAGACTGCGGTGATCATCCACGCGCAAGGCGCGGCCTGCCGCATCACACGCCCACACGCCGATGGCGAAGCCGATCACGATCACCAGCAGGTTGAGCGGCAGCGGCAAGTGACGCAACCACAGCCACGGCAGGATCGCCGCGAGCGAACCGAAGGTACCCTGTGCCAGTGGCGCCAGTCCGGAACCGAAACCGCAGGCCAGCCAACCCGCAGGGGTGGCAAGCAAGGCGCGGCGTTGCGCGGCAGTGAGTGTTTTGCGGTCGCTCATGCGGCGAAATGATCCCAACCTGGGCGAGCAGTTGCCCGCTGGCGCCCGTCGCGATCGCGCACGCAAACGCCCTCGCCTGCCACGATGCGCCCGATCCGGGTGGCGCCGCAACCGAGCCGCGCCAGCTCCGCCTGTGTCGCCGCGAGCTTCTGCGGCGAAACGGTGAAGCACAATTCGTAGTCATCGCCGCCACTGAGCGCGAAGTCGAGCGATGCGTCATCATCGAACCAATCCAGCAAGGCGGACGAACGCGGCAATAAAGACGCATCGATCTGCGCGCCGACCGCGCCGGCGGCGCAGATATGGCCGAGATCGGCCAGCAGACCGTCCGACACATCGATGCATGCGCTGGCGCAATCGCGCAAGGCGAGCCCGGCGGCGATGCGCGGCACGGGACGATTCAAGCGTTCGATCAGCCATGCCGACCGCGGATCGTCTTGGCCGCCCTGCTGCACCAGCCGCAGTCCTGCCGCGGCATCGCCGAGCGTACCGGTGACCATAACGAGATCGCCGACTTGGGCACCCGTGCGCGTGAGCGCCTTGCCCGCCGGTACAAAACCATGCACCGCGACACTGATGGTCAGCGCGCCGCGCGTGGTATCGCCCCCCACCAGCGCAAGGCGATATGGCTGCGCCAATTGCGCGAAGCCGGTGGCGAGGCCATCGATAAAATCCGCATCCGCGTTCGGCAAGGTCAGCGCCAACAGCGCCCATGCTGGCGTCGCACCCATGGCGGCCAGGTCGGAAAGATTGACGGCCAGCGCCTTCCAGCCGATATCCGCGGCGGCAGTGCCGCGCGGAAAATGCACGCCCTCGACCAGCGTATCGATGGCGACAGCCAGTTCCTGGCCGGCAGGCACGGCGAGCAGCGCGGCATCGTCGCCAATCCCCAGGCGCACATCGTCACGCGCCTGGGCGGTGCGTTCGCGGATGCGGTCGATGAGCGAGAATTCCATAAAGCGCTTTTACTCAGTCTCCGCCGTGGAGAGAGTGAAAGGACGGATCAACCGCGCTTCTCGGCCACGCGGACCTGCGCGGCCAGCTTGTCCAGCACGCCGTTGACATAGCTATGCCCATGGTCCGCGCCGAAGCGCTTGGTCACTTCGATCGCCTCGTTGATGATCACGCGGTAGGGCACGTCGGGGCGGAACTTCAATTCGTAGACCGCCAGTCGCAGCGCCGCGCGTTCGATCGGGTCGATCTGCGCCACCTCGCGGTCGATATGCGGCTTGAGCGCCTCATCGATCACCTCGACATGGTTTGCCACGCCGCGCAGCAGGTCCTCGAAGTAGTCCAGGTCGGCCACTTCCATATCCTGTTCGTGGCGGAACTGGTCGATGACGGCGTGCATCGGGCTGCCGCTCATCTGCCATGCGTACAAGGCTTGCAGCGCACGCCTGCGGGCGCGCGAGCGGGCGGCCAGGTCGATACCTTCCGGACGCTGGTTCATTACAGCTTTCCGTACAGGTTGACCATTTCCAGCGCGGCGATGGCGGCGTCGGCGCCCTTGTTGCCGGCCTTGGTGCCGGAGCGCTCGATGGCCTGTTCGATGGTATCGGTGGTGAGCACGCCGAAAGCCACCGGCACGCCGGAACCCAGCGCCGCCTGGGCCAGCGCCTTGGCGCATTCGCCGGCCACGTAGTCGAAATGCGGCGTGGCGCCGCGGATTACCGCGCCCAGCGCGATCACCGCGGCATAGTTGCCTGAATGTGCCAGCTTATGCGCCGCCAAACCGATTTCCCAGGCACCGGGCACGCGGACCAGATCGATGGCGTCGTCGCTTACGCCATGGCGCACCAGCGTATCGCGCGCACCGGCCACCAGCGGTTCGACGACGAAGCCGTTGAAACGGCCCGCGACGATGGCAAAACGGCCCTTGGGCGTGGCGAAATCGCCTTCGATGGTCTTCATGGAGCGTGGATTCCTGATTGAACGGGCGCGGCCGCGCGAGCCGGCTATTTTACGGGTTTGGGCACAAGCCTGCTTGGATCAGCCCATGGACGGCTCATGCGGCTGGCGCAGATGCGGGTAGCCGTTGAATTCCAGGCTGGCCCGCTGGCCCACCACGCGCAATCGCGCCGGCGCGCCGAACGGCAGGGTGAACTTGTCCGGATCGTGTCCGAAGGGCATGCCGGAAAGCACCGGAAGGCGAGCGGTACGGCGGATCTGGGCAAAAGCGTCGGCCAAGTCATAGCCATTGTCGTAGGCAGCGGGACGGCAATGGGTGAAGTCGGCGAGGACCAGCGCCTGCTGTCGCGCCAGCACGCCGGAAAGATGCAGCTGGTACAGCAGGCGTTCGATCCGGAACGGCGGCTCTCCTACATCCTCCACGAACAGAATGCCGCCGTCGATGCGCGGAAAGTAGGGCGTGTCGAGCAAGCTGCACAGCATCGCCAGGTTGCCGCCCCAAAGCGGCCCTTCCACCGCCAGCTCCGCGCTTTCCCCGCACTCCCAGCTCGCGTTGCCTTGCGGTGCGCTGAGGGTGCGCCAGAAGTGCCGCCAGGTCAGCGGACTCAGTTTGACCGGGCCAAAATCCGGACCGAGCATCGGCCCACCGAACGTCACCAGTCCAGACTTCGCGTACAACGCCATTTGCAAAGCCGTGAAATCGCTGTGGCCGACCAGCGCCATTGGCTGGCCGGCAAGGCGTTCGCGCAACGCCGCGTAATGCACATGTTCCAGCAGGCGCGTCACGCCATAGCCGCCGCGGATGGACAAGGCGATGTCCGGCAGCGCATCGAGCGCAGCCAGGCTGTTGATGTCCGCAACGCGCTGCGCATCGCTGCCGGCATAGCGCAACGCGAGGCGATCGAGCACCTCCCCGCCTTCCACCATGCATCCGGCATCGCGCAGGCGCGCCACGCCGCGCGCCATGGCGTCACGATCGTGCGGATAGCCAGAGGGAGCGATCAAGCGTATGCGGCAGGAATGATTGGCCTGCATCGGTTCTTCCTGGTTCTCTTTTCCCATCATGAGGACACGGATCAGCGCTGCTTTTTTACGGAGCCATGCTTGCCGCAGCGACCGTCGCCTGGCCGTGCAATACGAAATCGCGCGAGGAATGGCCAACCTGGATCGGATAGCTGCCCGCGGCAATCTGCCAGCGATGTCCCGTTACGTCAAAGACGGCGAGCAAGCGCGGATCGATGGTGATGGATACCGTGCGGCTCTGGCCCGGCTGCAGCGCGACCTTCTGGAATCCGGCCAGCCGTCGCGGCGCCTCCCCGCTGTTGGCGGGCATCTGCACATATACCTGTGGCGTATCCATGCCAGCACGCGCGCCGAGGTTGCTGACCTTGAACGTCAACGTGACGCGGTCACCCTGCGTGTCGATGTGCAGGTCGGTGTAGTCGAAGCGGCTGTACGAGAGGCCGAAGCCGAACGGGAACAGCGGCTGCAAATGCTTTTCGTCGTACCACTTGTAGCCAACCGCCGCGCCTTCGATGTTGTAGTCCACCTGTTGCGCGTTGGTGATCTGCGGGCGCGGCAATTGCTGCTCATCCTGCGGGAAGGTGATAGGCAGGCGTCCGGAAGGATTCACCCTGCCGGCAAGCACGTTGGCGATGGCCTCGCCGCCGCGCGCACCCGGATACCAGGCCTCCACCACCGCGCTGGCTTTCGATAACCAAGGCATCTTCACCGGACCGCCGTTCTCCAGCACCACCACGGTATGCGGATTGGTCGCGGTCACCGCATCGATCAGATCGTCCTGTTTGTCCGGCAGGGAAAGATTTGGCTGGTCGACGCCTTCGCAGGTCCATTGCGTGGCGAACACGATGGCGACGTCAGCGGATTTCGCCAGCGCCGCGGCGCGTACCGGATCGCTGCCGTCGGCATAGCTCACGTTTGCGTCCGGCAACAGTTTCTGCAGCGCTTTCAGCGGCGAAGAAGGATCGTAGACTTGCCACTGCCAATCCGGCCCTTTCACCGCCGGTATGGCCGGGCCGCCGATCGGCCATACCTGCGCGGAACCGCCGCCGGACAGCACGCCCGCATCGGCATGGCCGCCGATGATCGCCACGGTTTTGATATCGGTCTTCAACGGCAGTTGCGCGTGCTCGTTCTTGAGCAACACGATCGCCTGTTCGGCGGCGTGCTGCGAAACCAGTGCGTCGGTCTGGACTTGCAATGGCTTGATCACGGGCGGGTGATCGAACAATCCCACCGCGTACATCGAGCGCAAGATGCGGTGGACCATGTCCTCAAGCCGGCTGCGCGGAATCTCGCCCTTGGCGATGGCCTGCATCAGCGGTGCGCCGAAGGTGCTGCTGGCATTGCCGAGGCTGGCGCCGGTAACGAGATCGACCCCGGAGACCTGGTCGGTACCGGCCATCGCATCCATCACGCCATGGTCGGCGCCCCAATCGGTCATCACCCAGCCCGGATAGTGCCAGTCGCCTTTGAGGATGTCGTCCAGCAGATGCTTGTTGGAGCAATCCCACACGCCGTTGACCTTGTTGTAGCCGCACATTACCGAACCGGGATGGCCGTCTTCGATCGCCAGTTCGAAGGCCAGCAGGTCCGACTCGCGCATCGCGCGCTCATCGATATTCGAGCTGACAGTGAGACGGTTGGTCTCCTGGTCGTTCAACGCATAATGCTTGATGGTGGACAGCACGTGCTGCGATTGGATGCCGCGGATTTCCGCGCCGTCGATGCGCGCGGCCAGCAGCGGATCTTCGCCGAGGTATTCGAAATTGCGGCCGTCGCGCGGCTCGCGCGTGAGGTTGATGCCGCCCGCCAACAGTACGTTGATGCCCTGCGCGTGCGCCTCGCCAGCGATCATGCGCCCGCCGTCGTAGGCGACCTGCGGATTCCAGGTGGCGGCCAATCCAAGCAACGACGGCAACGGCGTGGCGTTGCCGGCTTCGCCGCGCACGTGGTTGGGCTGCTTGCCCGGGCCCGCATCCAGCGGATAGTTATGCACGCCGATGCCCGCGTCGTTTTCCTGCAAGGCAGGAACGCCGAGCCTGGGCAGCGCCGGCACGTAGCCGGCCGTGCCGATGCCGCCGGGCGGCTGCTGCGGAAGCATGGTGTTGAAGCTTTGCACCATGTGGTGCAGGTCATCCAGCGACATGCGTTGCTGCAATGTCGTGGCGCGCTGGTCCGGCGACGAGGTGGTTTGATCCGCGAACGCCGCCGGCAGGCAAGCCAGCGAAAGCGCCGTGTAAAGGACAGTTCGCGCGACGGCGCTGGTGCGTGGCGAATCGATGCGCTTCATCCTTATTCCTCTGGCAAGTTCGATCGACAGAGAATGCCATGAATTTGCGCGTCGGGCGGCGCTGCGCCCCCGGTTCCGGCAGGCGTCAAGGTGACATCATTCGGCGTGTTCGATGACCTCCAGGCCGAATCCGGTCAAGCCGACCAGCTTGCGCGGCGTACCCAGCACGCGCAGGCGATGCACGCCCAGATCGGTAAGGATTTGCGCGCCCAATCCGTGCTGGCGCCATTCATGCTGCTGCATCTCCTCGGGTGCCTGCGCGACGGGTTGCCGGCGCAGGCGGCGCAACAGCGCGTCGGGCGTGTCCTCGCCGGAAAGCACCACCAGCACGCCCCGGCCTTCATCGGCAATGCGGCGCAGCGCGGAAGTGACGGTCAGGCCCAAGTCTTCGCGCTGCAGATGCAATACATCGGACAAGGTGTTGCGCACATGCACGCGCGCAAGCACCGGCGCGCCATCATCCACGCTGCCGCGCACCAGCGCGAAATGCAGGCCGTGCCGGATCGCATCGCGATACGCCACCAGCCGGAACGGGCCAAACTCGGTCTGCACCTCTTCCTCGTGCGCGCGTTGCACGGTTTTTTCGGTTTCCAGCCGGTAGCGGATCAAGTCGGCGATGGAGCCGATCTTGAGGCCATGTTTTTGGGCGAAAACTTCCAGCTCCGGACGGCGCGCCATCGAGCCGTCTTCGTGCAGCACTTCGATCAGCACGGCCGCCGGCTCAAGCCCGGCCAGCGCGGCGAGATCGCAGCCCGCTTCGGTATGTCCGGCGCGTGTGAGCACGCCACCGGCTTGTGCGGTGAGCGGGAAAATATGGCCGGGCTGCGACAAATCCTGCGGCCTGGCATCGGCCTTCACCGCCACCTGGATGGTGCGCGCGCGGTCGTGCGCGGAAATGCCGGTGGTGACGCCTTCGGCCGCTTCGATCGATACCGTGAAATTGGTGTGATACGGCGAGGTGTTGTCGCTCACCATCGGGCGCAGGCCCAGTTGGCGCGTGCGTTGCTCGGTAAGCGTAAGGCAGACCAGGCCGCGCGCCTCGCGCACCATGAAGTTGATATCTTCCGGCCGCACCATCTGCGCGGCCATGATCAGGTCGCCCTCGTTCTCGCGATCTTCGTCATCGAGGATGACCACCATGCGGCCGGCGCGGATGTCCTGGAGGATTTCGGGAATGGTGTTGAATGACATGGGTGTACCTTGAAAAGTGCGGTGATGCGCGCCTGCTGCTCGCTCTCATGGTTGCGGGCAGCGCGCGTCCGGTTATCGGGAAAAACAAAGCTGGATGCGGTTGGCGAAGGAATCCCGGGCAAGGCGCTCAGGCAAAACCATGCTGCTTGAGAAAGGCCTCATCGATGCGCGGCGCTTCGCCGCTGCCCAGCAACCGCTCGATATAGCGCGCGACCACATCCACTTCGATGTTCACGGCATCGCCCGCGCGGCGCGCATGGAAGGCAGTGTGTTCCACCGTGTGCGGAATCAGGTTCACGCCGAAGCGCTGGCCGCTCACTTCGTTGACAGTGAGGCTGGTGCCATCGATGCAGATGGACCCTTTCGACGCGATATAGCGCGCCAGCGCGGGCGGCACGTCGAAGGTCCAGCGTTGCGAACGGCCGTCCGGCGCCATGGAAACGACCTTGCCCACGCCATCGACGTGGCCGGAAACGAGGTGTCCACCCAGGCGATCGGCCAGACGCAGTGCCTTCTCCAGGTTGACCGGATCGCCGGCCTTGTGCCTGCCCAAGGTGGTGAGCGACAAGGTTTCGTTGGAGACGTCGGCGGCGAAGCCGCGCGCCGCCAGCGTCACCGCGGTCAGGCAGACGCCTGACACGGCGATACTGTCGCCCAGTTGCACATCGGACAGATCGAGACCGGCGGTATCGACGTGCAGCCGCACGTCACCGCCACGCTGCTCCAGGCGCGCGATGCGGCCCACGCTTTGGATGATGCCGGTAAACATCAGCGCACCTCCACGGAGAAGGCGGGCGAGACTTGGAAAAGACAGGTAAGCATGAACGTTCTCCACGCAAGCATGTGGGAACGTCCCAAGGCATGGCGCGCGCACACCGCTTGCGCGATGCGTGCCGCCGTCTTCTTTCATCCGGACTGTGCGCCATGGCGATGAGCCGCTGTGGCGTGAACCGTCGGCTCCGGCATTCGACCGGATCTGCTGACCTTCCGATGGAGCCGGAAGCGCTCGCGGGCTCGTGCCTTGCGGCACCTACCGCCGGTGGGGAATTTCGCCCCGCCCTGAAGACGTTGGTTATGCCGGACCAGCCGGCCGGCGCAGTTTAGCACCGGCCAGACCGGTCATCCGCCCCGGCCGGTGGATGCAGCGTTCACCGCTGCGGACGCAGCCGCAGCCGCCAGTCCTCGCCCACTTGCCGCTGATCGATGGTCCGCAGCCGCCAGCGGGCGGCCATTTCGGCAAGCGGCGGCAGGTGCATCAGCGGCCGCGCGCTGTCGCCCAGCATGACCGGAGCGACATACAGCAGCAGTTCGTCGGCCAGTCCCGCCGCGAACAACGCACCGCACAAGGTGGGGCCGGCCTCGACGTGCAATTCGCTGCAACCGCGTTCGGCGAGCAAGGCCAGGACCGCCTGCATATCCAGCCTTCCATCGTGTTCGGCGATGGCGATGGGCTCCACGCGCTCGAAACGACCATCGGCCATCGGCGCGGCAGCACCATGCAGCAGCAGGGTCGGCACTTGGCCGTCCAGGACATGGCTGCCCGCGGGTGTGCGGAGGTGGCGATCGAGGATCACGCGCATCGGCGGCGTGAATGGGGTGTCGTCCAGCCGGACCGTAAGCCAGGGATCGTCCGCCAGCACGGTGCCGATGCCGGTGAGGATGGCCGAACTGCGCGCTCGCCAATGCTGCACATCCATGCGCGCCGCCGCACCGGTGATCCATTTCGACTCGCCGTTGGCCAAGGCGGTGCGACCGTCCAGGCTCATCGCCAACTTCACGCGCACCCAGGGCCGCTGGCGCTCGATACGGCTGAAAAAACCAATATTGAGCTCCCGCGCCGCCTCTTGCATCAGGCCGCACTCCACCGCGATACCGGCCGCGCGCAGTTGCCCGATGCCGCGTCCTGCAACCTGCGGGAACGGATCGTTCACGGCGATCACTACGCGGGCGACGCCAGCGGCGACCAGCGCGTCGGCGCAGGGTGGCGTGCGGCCATGATGCGCGCAAGGCTCCAGCGTGACATAGGCGGTAGCGTCGCGTGCACGCGCGCCGGCTTCACGCAACGCATGCACTTCCGCATGCGGTCCGCCGGCTCGCTCGTGCCAGCCCTGCCCTACGACCTGCTCGCCATGCGTCACGACACAGCCGACCCGCGGATTAGGTTGCGTGGTGTATAGCCCCCGCTCGGCCAGCCGCAGGGCCTGCGCCATATGGGCGGCGTCGACGGCGGCGCGGGTCATGGAAGGATCTGAATATCGATATGCATGATGCTCAGTGTGCGTGATCGACCGCCATTTGTCGCGCCGGCGAGGACGGGAGTACGCTCGAAGTCTTGTAATTTACTGCCGGAAAAACAGCCATGATCTACGACAGCATTCTCGACACCATCGGCAATACTCCGATCGTCCGCCTGCACCGCGTGGCACCCGCGCACGTCACGCTTTATACGAAAGTGGAGGCGTTCAATCCCGGCGGCTCGGTCAAGGATCGCCTGGCCATCGCCGTGATTCTCGACGCGGAAAAGAAGGGCTTGCTCAAACCCGGCGATACGGTGGTCGAGGCGACCTCCGGCAATACCGGCGTTGCGCTGGCGATGGTCTGCGCCGCGCGCGGCTACAAATTCGTGGCGACGATGACCGAAACGTTCTCGGTCGAACGCCGCAAGCTGATGCGTGCCTACGGCGCGAAGGTGATCCTCACGCCTGCCGCCGAACGCGGCAGCGGCATGGTCAAGCGCGCCGAGGCGCTGGCCGAGAAACATGGCTGGTTCCTGCCCCGGCAATTCCAGAATCCGGCCAATCCCGCTTATCACCGCAGCACCACCGCGGCGGAAATCCTGCGCGATTTTGCCGGCAAGCGGCTGGATGCCTTCGTCACCGGCTGGGGCACTGGCGGCACGCTCACCGGCGTCGGCGAAATGCTCAAGCTGGCCCGCCCGGACGTGAAGATCGTGGCCTCCGAACCGGCCGGCGCGTCGCTGCTGGGCGATCAGCCGTGGCAACCGCACAAGATCCAGGGCTGGACGCCGGATTTCGTGCCCGAGGTGCTCAACCGGAACGTATTCGACCTGGACCTGCCGGTCGATGACGTGCTCGCCCGCGACACCTCACGCCGGCTGGCGAAGGAAGAAGGGATCTTCGTCGGCATTTCGGCCGGCGCCACGGTAGCCGCCGCGCTGAAGTACGCGGAAACGGCCGAACAAGGCAGCGTGATCCTCGCCATGCTGCCGGATACCGGCGAGCGTTATCTGTCTACTTTCCTGCTCGAAGGCGTGGAGGAAGGATCGGACGAGGCCTGGCTGGAGAGTCTGGGTTAGGCGTTATCGCCTATTTCCCTGGGAGAGGAAGAAAAAAAAGCGATGCGCCTGTGGGTTTTGCCCCCTCTCCCCGCCGGGGAGAGGGCTGGGGTGAGGGGCCAGTCGAAGCGCGAGCTGGACGCCCCCTCATTCGCAACCGACGCAACGAACGATTCCATCACCGCGAACTCCCGGCACGCATGCGCACCCGGGAAGAACGCAGCCATCATCAGCTCTTGCGATGATGACGCTTCGCCGCCGCGGCTTCGCCAAGCAAGGACAGCTGCAGGTTTTCCAGACCGGGCAGGTCGCGCTCCAGCTTTTCGATTTCCTCGCGGAACGCATGCACGTCTTCGAACTTGCGATAGACCGAAGCAAAGCGCACATACGCCACCTGGTCCAGCTTCTTCAGTTCGCGCATGACCAGTTCGCCGACCTGGCGCGACGGCACTTCGCGCTCGCCGCTCTTGCGCAGATCGTCGATCACGGCCCGCACTGCCGCGTCCACGTCATGGCTGGCCACCGGCCGCTTTTGCAAGGCGCGCTCGAAGCTGGTGCGCAACTTGCGTTCGTCGAAGCTCTCGCGTCGTTCCCCGCTTTTTACGATCGCCGGCAGTTTCAACTCCGCCGTCTCGAAGGTATTGAAGCGCTCGCCGCACTGCGGGCATTCGCGCCGGCGGCGCACGGTCGCGCCATCGTCGGCCAGGCGTGAATCGATCACGCGGGTATCTTCATGCTGGCAGAAAGGACAATGCATCAGCAGGACTCGCAACCCGGCATCATGCCGGGTTGCGCACGCGCACAGGCGCAAATCGGCCGCTCAGCCATAGACCGGGAATTTCCGGCACTGCACCGAGACCTTCTCGCGCACGGCCTTGATCACGCCGTCGTCGGCCGGAGCATCCAAGACGTCGCAGATCCAATGGGTGAGTTCGATCACATCGGCTTCCTGGTAGCCGCGTGTCGTGATCGCGGGCGTACCCACGCGCAGGCCCGAGGTGACGAACGGCGAGCGCGGATCGTTCGGTACCGCGTTCTTGTTGACCGTGATGTGCGCCTTGCCCAGTGCCGCTTCCGCGTCCTTGCCGGTCAGTTCGCGGCCGATCAGGTCGATCAGCATCAGGTGGTTTTCGGTGCCGCCGGAGACCACCTTGTAGCCGCGTTCGATCAGGGTCCTGGCCATGGCCTTGGCGTTCTTCACGACCTGCGCCTGGTAAGTCTTGAACGACGGTTCCAGCGCTTCCTTGAAAGCGACCGCCTTGGCAGCGATCACATGCATCAGCGGACCGCCCTGGATGCCGGGGAACACGATCGATTGCAGCTTCTTTTCGATCTCTTCGCCGGCGTCCTTGGCGATCACGAAACCGCCACGCGGGCCGCGCAGGGTCTTATGCGTGGTGGAGGTAACCACATGCGCGTGCGGCAGCGGGCTGGGATACACGCCCGCCGCGATCAGGCCGGCGACATGCGCCATGTCGACGAACAGGTAGGCGCCGACCTTGTCGGCGATGGCGCGGAAGCGCGCCCAGTCCATCACCTGCGAATAGGCGCTGAAACCGGCCACGATCATCTTCGGCTGGTGCTCGACCGCAAGGCGTTCGACTTCGTCGTAATCGACCAGGCCTTGCTCGTTCACGCCATACTGCACCGCGTTGAGCAGCTTGCCGGAAATGTTGACCTTGGCACCGTGCGTAAGGTGACCGCCATGCGCAAGGCTCATGCCGAGAATCGTGTCGCCTGGATTGAGCAGCGCGAAATACACCGCCTGGTTGGCTTGCGAACCGGAATGCGGCTGCACGTTGGCATAGGTGGCGCCGAACAATTGCTTGAGGCGCTCGATGGCAAGGCGCTCGGCCACGTCCACGTATTCGCAGCCACCGTAGTAACGCTTGCCCGGATAGCCTTCGGCATACTTGTTGGTCAGGACCGAACCCTGGGCTTCGAGCACGCGCGGGCTGGCGTAGTTCTCCGAAGCGATCAGCTCGACATGGTCCTCCTGGCGGCGGGCTTCGTCGGCAATGGCCTTGGCCAGTTCATCGTCATAGCCGGCGATCGTGTCGGTCTTCGGGAACATTCGAGCCTCGTGGGTATGCAAGGGTGGGAGCGGCGGGGTGAATCTCGAAAGTGTAATGGCAGGGGGTGTTTGCGGCCACCGGCGGGCTTGTCCCGTGCGTTCCGTGCCATGTACCGTACAGCGTACTCAATGACGTACAGAAGGGAGTATCCGCATGGCATCCGCTCCTTCCCGGCTCGCCCGCGCATGGCGTTGGCTTGCACTGACACTTGTTCTGGTCCCGGCGATGCTGCTTGCCCAGACCGTCACCGGCGTCGGGTTTCATCACATCACCATCCATGACCCGGTGAACGGCAATGCGATGCCGGGCTGGGTGTTCTATCCGACCACCCGTGCGCCGGGCGAGACCACGATCGGCCCCTACCATGTCGCTGCCACCCTGGACGCACCGGCGATGCCGGGGGCCAAGCCGCTGGTGGTGATCTCGCACGGCAGTGGCGGTTCAAATCTCGGTCACCATGCGCTGGCGACCTATCTGGCGAGCCATGGCTTCATGGTCGCCACGCTGGAACACCCAAAAGACAACTTCCACGACGTGAGCGGCGTGGGGACCGCGGCGGTGCTGGTTGGCCGACCGATTCAAATCAAAGCGACGATCACGACCCTGCTCGACGATCCTCGCTGGAAGCCTTTGATCGATGCCCATCGCATCGGCGTCGCCGGTTTTTCGGCGGGCGGCTACGCAAGCCTGCTGATCGTCGGCGCCGTGCCGCAATTTCGCCGTTTCGTCGACTTCTGCAATCGCTATCCGAACGATCAGGGCGTTTGCCACGACGCGAAACGCATGCGCGCTGAAGCGCGAAGTCATGGCCAAACCCTGGAACAGGTGATGGACGACATCGAAAGCCAGCTCGCGCGTTGGGGCAATACCGCCGATCCGCGCGTAAAGGCGGCGTTCGTGATGGCGCCGCTAAGCCTGGTCTTTGATAAAGCAGGTACGGCAAAAATCGATCGTCCCGTTTTTCTTTACTACGGGCAGGACGATCACGTGCTGATACCCAAGGAAAACGCCGAACACATTCGCCCGCTGGTGAAGACGCTGGTTGCCGTGAAGAGAGTCCCGCTCGCCGATCACTGGGTATTCCTTGACCCTTGCTCGCCGGAACTCGCCAAAGATGCAAAGGAAATTTGCAGCGACCCGCCCGGCGTCGATCGTGTGAAAGTGCATCAGCAGATGCAGGCCGATGCGCTGGCGTTCTTCCGCAAGGCGCTCGGCGTGCAAACGCCATGACGCGGGATCCACGTGCCCAAAGCGCTTAGCGAAAGCGAAACCGAAGCTTTCCGCGCACGCATCTGCAGTGCGGCGGCAAAGCTGTTCGTTGAAGAAGGCCCGGCGGCGGTCACCATGCGCCGCCTGGCCAACGAACTGGCATGCGGCACGATGACGCCGTATCGCTACTACGACAGCAAGGAAGAAATCATTACCGCGGTGCGCACACGCGGCTTGAATCGCATGGCCGAGGCGCTGGAAAACGCACTGCATACGCCAGGTGACGGGCGAACGCGCAGTCGCCAGGTACGCGACGCTTACCTCGACTTCGCGCGGCGTGACACGGCCACGTATCGATTGCTGTTCGAATACCCCGAGGCCAACCGCGACAACCCGGCCGGTCGCGACGCCCACGCACGCATGTGGCGCTGCATCGCCGCGGACACGCAGGCGATGATCGATGAGGGCGTGATCGAGGCCGAAAGTCCCATCCTCGCCCACCAGCTATGGGCCGCCTTGCATGGCGCCGTGATGCTGGAGATCGCCGGACTGCTGCCGGAAGGCGTCGATGCCGCCGCGCTCCATGCGCGCACCTTCGTCGCGCTGATGGAAGCCGCCCGTCCCAAGCCACGGCCGTGAGCGCCGGCGTCATCGACGCGGACATATCGGCAGCAGCGGCGGGCAAGGCTACGGCATCGACATCCAGGCATCGACCTCCGTCAGTCAGCAACATGTTGCTCTGCGACTCGACGTGCCGCCCTTCTGCGTGCACTCAAAGCATCGCGGCGCAAGTGTCTGGTCCGGCAAAAATGACGCTGCCACGGCATCCGCTCGCAGCCGGGCAGCAAAATGCTGCGTCCGGCACATGACCCCCCGGTCACCGGGATTTGCGCGGGAGCCGCTATAATGCCGGGTTTGATACCCACGCCCGCGCATCGCCTGTCTTTCCAGGGCAGCCACGCGCACGCCTCCGGAGCCAGCATGCAATACATCTACACCATGAACGGGGTCAGCAAGATCGTTCCCCCGAAGCGCCAGATCATCAAGGATATTTCGCTGAGCTTCTTCCCCGGCGCCAAGATCGGCCTGCTGGGCTTGAACGGCGCGGGCAAGTCCACCGTGCTGCGCATCATGGCCGGCGTGGATACCGACTTCCAGGGCGAAGCCCGTCCGCAACCGGGTATCAAGGTCGGCTATCTCGCCCAGGAGCCGCAGCTGGATCCGGACAAGACCGTGCGCGAAGTGGTCGAGGAAGGCGTGTCGGTGATCCTCGACGCGCAGAAGCGGCTGGAGGAGGTGTATGCCGCCTATGCCGAGGAAGGCGCCGATTTCGACAAGCTCGCCGCCGAGCAGCAGGAGCTGGAAAACCTGCTCGCGGTGAACGATGCGCACGCCCTGGAGCGCCAGCTGGAAGTGGCCGCCGACGCGCTGCGCCTGCCGCCGTGGGAGGTGAAGGTCGGCCCGCTGTCCGGCGGTGAGAAGCGCCGCGTGGCGCTATGCCGCCTGCTGCTGTCCAAGCCCGACATGCTGCTGCTGGACGAGCCCACCAACCACTTGGACGCCGAGTCGGTGGAATGGCTGGAGCATTTCCTGCAGGACTATCCCGGCACCGTGGTGGCCGTCACCCATGACCGCTACTTCCTCGACAACGCCGCCGAGTGGATCCTCGAACTCGACCGCGGCCGCGGCATTCCGTGGAAGGGCAATTACACCGAGTGGCTGGAACAGAAGGACGCGCGCCTCAAGCAGGAAGCGCAGCAGGAAAAGTCGCGCCAGCGGGCGATCGAGAAGGAACTGGAATGGGTGCGCTCGGCGGCCAAGGGCCGCCAGTCCAAGGGCAAGGCGCGCTTGAACCGCTTCGAAGAGCTGAACTCGGTCGAATACCAGCGCCGCAACGAAACCAACGAAGTGTTCATTCCGCCGGGCGAGCGCCTGGGCCAGGAAGTGATCGAGTTCAAGAACGTCAGCAAGTCGTTCGGCGACCGCCTGCTGATCGATGATCTCTCGTTCAAGGTACCGCCGGGTGCCATCGTCGGCGTGATGGGTCCGAACGGCGCGGGCAAGTCCACGCTGATGAAGCTGATCACCGGCGTCGAGCAGCCGGATGCGGGCGAAGTGAAGCTCGGCCATACCGTGAAGCTCGCCTACGTCGACCAGTCGCGCGGCGCGCTCGATGCCAAGAACAATGTATGGCAGGAAGTGTCGGGTGGCGCGGACATCCTCACCATCGGCAACTTCGAGATCCAGTCGCGCGCCTACATCGGCCGCTTCAATTTCAAGGGCACCGACCAGCAGAAGATCGTCGGCAACCTGTCCGGCGGCGAGCGCGGCCGGTTGCACCTGGCCAAGACCCTTTTGCAGGGCGGCAACGTGCTACTGCTCGACGAACCGTCCAATGACCTCGACGTGGAAACCCTGCGTGCGCTGGAAGACGCGCTGCTGGAATTCCCCGGCTGCGCGATGGTGATCTCGCATGATCGCTGGTTCCTCGACCGCATTGCCACACACATCCTGGCATTCGAAGGCGATTCGCACGTCGAGTTCTTCCCCGGCAACTACAACGAGTACGAGGCGGACAAGAAACGCCGCCTTGGCGATGAGGCCGCCAGGCCGCATCGCGTGAAATACAAGAAACTGGCCTGACGCGCCTTTCCTCCCTCTCCCCTCCGGGGAGGGGGTCGGGGTGAGGGGCCACGGCCTGCCCCGAACCTGATTAGAATCACGCTCCGCTCTATCCACTCCGCAAGATTGCCGCTCATCCCCGCCCCCACCGGAGGAGTGGGAGCAGAAAGCGACAAGGGAAAGACACGATGCACTTCATGCAGACCCTGCACCAGGCATGGACCCGCAACAACTCGCTGGTCTGCGTGGGTTTCGACCCGGAACCGTCGAAATTCCCGGCGCACCTGCACGGCGATCCGGATGCCGTGTTCGCTTTTTGCAGCGCCATCGCCGATGCCACCGCCGACCTGGTATGCAGTTACAAGCCGCAGATCGCACACTTCGCCGCCTTGCGTGCCGAAGCAGCGCTGGAACGCCTGATCGCGCACATCCATGAGAAACATCCCGGCATCCCGGTGATCCTTGACGCCAAGCGCGGCGACATCGGCAGCACCGCGCAGCATTACGTGACCGAAGCCTTCGACCGCTACGGCGCCGATGCGGTGACCCTCAATCCCTACCTCGGCCGCGATTCCGCGCAGCCGTTCCTGGATCGCGCCGACAAGGGCGTGATCTTGCTTTGCCATACTTCCAATCCCGGCGCCGCCGATCTGCAGGATCTCGACATCGGCGGCAAGCCGCTGTACCAGCATGTGGCGCAGATCATCGCCCGCGACTGGAACACGCACGGCAATTGTGCGCTGGTCACTGGCGCCACCTGGCCGGCGCAGCTGGCCGAGGTGCGCGCGCTGGTCGGAGACCTGCCGTTGCTGGTGCCGGGCATCGGCGCACAGGGCGGCGACGTGGAGGCCGTGGTGCGCCATGGCCGCACCCAGGCCGGCACCGGCCTGATAATCAATTCCTCGCGGGCGATCCTGTATGCCGGCAACGGCGAGGACTTCGCGCAAGCCGCCCGTGCGGCCACCCTCGACCTGCGCGCCAGCATCAATCGCTACCGACAGGCCTGATACGCCCGATCCCTGTTTCCGGGTAAGCCCTTCCAGCTTCAAGGACGCCACGTTCATGCCGGACTTCGATCTGCTGATGCTGCTCGGTTTCGTCTTTCCCGGGCTCGTGATCTGCCTTATCCACCGGTACCTCACGCGGCGTTTGCGCTGATGTACATGGGCCACTATGCGATTGCCGTCGGTGCGCGCCGCTGGATGCGGCCGCTGCCCATGGCCTGGTTATTGTTCGCCTCGATCGAACCGGACCTGTACGACGTCGTGGGCCATGTCGTTCCCGCGCTCAGTATCGGACCCGATACGCACACGATCCCCGGCGTGCTTGGCGCGGCAGTGATCGTCACGGCACTCGGTGCCATCCTCTTCCGGCGGCTGATGCTGGCAATAGGCACGGGTTTGCTGGTGCTCTCGCACGTCGGCGTGGACTACCTCACCAGCCGGCTGCCGCTTTGGCGGCATGGCCCGGTGCTGGGCTTGCATCTGTACGCCACGCCATGGGCGGATTTCCTGCTTGAGGCAGTCACCATCGTGGCCGGCATCGCCCTGTATGCGAACTGCCCTGACTTGCGCCGTCCGGCCCGCGGCGGCCTGATCGCGATGGGATTGCTGATGCTTGGCATGCAGGCGATATGGAATTTCGGATTCGTCAGCCGCTGAATTCGTAAGACATTCCGGTCCGGATCACCAGGGCAGACATCCGGATCTGCGCGCGTCGCCGCCGCTGCCAAGCCAGGCGCGCTATGTCAGTATCAGCATGGGCATCGGCATGGTGCCGGCCACAATAACCATACGAAGGAAACGTATGCAGCCATTGAACGGGTGGGTGCGGGACAAAGCCGCGGTAACGGGGAAATATCTGCATCGGGCATCGCTGGTGCTGTGGATCGCCATCGGCGCCCTGGGCCTGCCATGCGTGGCACGTGCCGCCAGCCCCGATCCGGCACTGGTCTCGAAAATCGACGCCGCCACTTTCGAAGTGGTGATACCCAAAGCGGTCGACGATCCACTCACCTACGAAAAGCCGCTCCCGCTGGACCTCTTGCCCTACCAGGAACGCACCGATAAATATTTTTCCGTTGGCACCGCGTTTGCGCTCGGCGATAACCGCTACGTCACGGCCGGGCACGTGCTGACGATCGGGTTCGGCGACCTCAGCGGTCCACCCGCGCTGCGCGATGCCAGCGGCCACGTCTACGCCATCGACAAGATCGAGAAGTTTTCGCTGCAGCAGGACTTCGTGGTGTTCTCGCTGAAGAACCCGCCCGCCAGCGCGGCGCTGGAAGCCAACGCCAAGCCTGCCTTGAACAGCGTGGTCTACGCCGTGGGCAATGCGTTGGGTACCGGCGTGATCATCCGCGATGGCCTGTACACCTCCGACACGCCCGAAGAAGAAAACGGCCGCTGGAAGTGGATGCGCTTTTCCGCCGCCGCTTCGCCCGGCAACAGCGGCGGCCCGCTGCTGGACCAGGACGGCAAGGTGATCGGCGTGGTGTTGATGAAATCGGCCAACGAAAACCTCAACTATGCGCTGCCGATCGGCGAAGTGCTGCATGCACCCGACCACCTGGCGGTGATGGACAAGCAGATGGCCTATCAACTGGACGTGCTGGACTACGACCAGCATGGACGCTTCAAGGCGCAATTTCCGTTGCCGGCCAGCTACGCCGATTTCAGCCATACGTTCCTGCAACTGCAAAACCAATACAGCGAACAGCAATTGAAAGCGCTGCTGCAGCAACAAAGTGGCGATCTGTTCCCGCACGGTGCGGGCGCCAACCGGATTCTGCACGGCACGCCCGAGCTGAGCTTCTTTCCCGAACTGATCGTGCACGATCGCAGCGGCCAGTGGAATTACGCCGGCCGCGAACTCAATCGCGTACCGCTCAGCGGCAACGGCTATATCGCCAGCGGTTATGTCGGCCACAACCTGCTGATCCACCTGCGCCGCCCCGACGACGTGAAAGCCGTCACGTTCTATGGCGACCCGACGCAAATGATGGACCTGATCCTGAAGACCGGCTACTGGGACCGGCAGGTAGGCCCGGAGAAGATCAAGATCACCTCGCTGGGCCAGCCCGCCACCGTTGCGACCTATACCGACAACTGGCAGCGGCACTGGAAAGTAGCGGTCTGGTCCGAGCCTTACATCAATGCGCAGGTGGTGCTGTTCGCACTGCCCGTGCCGGACGGCTACGCCATCATGATGCGCATGAATCCGGCCGCGATAACGCATAACAGCCTGATCGACATGAAAGCGCTCACCGATTTCGTCAACGTCGACTACGGCGGCAACCTGGCGCAATGGAAAGCATTCATGGCCGACCGCTCGCTGCTCCCCGGCGCCATGCAGGACACGCACATCGAAGCCGACTACGGCAAGCATTTCAGCTACGACTCCAGCAACATCGCCTTCGGCTATCCGTCGACGTTGCAGAGCGTGGCGCCGGACAACATGCTTGCCGTGGGCTTCGGTTACTACGACAACCATGGCAAGACCGACCTGGAAGCTTCAGCCATCCAGATCCACCTCGACGCCACCGACCCGGACCGCATCAGCGTCAAGCGCCACATTGCGCCCAGCGCGGACCTCGACGACAACTTCAAGCAAGCATGGGGCAAGCTGCTGCACAAGCAGCATCCCTATGACGGCGTGCCCTACAGCGATGGCGACGAGATGGATATCGCCAGCGTGATCGCTCCACCTGCAGGCACGCCCACCGAACTCTATACGGTGTTCTATGGGACACAGGGCTCGCACAAGCCCGAAGACATGCAGGCGAAGCTCGACCTGTTGACGCAGCAGTTCAAGCTCAAGGCGCATTGAATCGATGCGTATAGCGAGCGCTCCTCATCCTTCCTGCGAGCGGAAGGATGAGATCTGCCCTAGCTAAAGCTGGATTGCGGCCCGGCTCCATGGTGCAAGCCAGGCCCTTCTGCCGGCCTGGCTTACACCAAGCTGTCGACCCCTTCCAGCTTTCACGCAACATGTTTACTCGCACGGCGCGAAATCCTGCGCTTCCTCCCGGCTACAGCAGCCGCACCGCGATACCGTGAACAGAGGCGGCCAGGCATTCGCAATGCGCTCATATTGTTTCGCGATAATGGCGCGCCAGCGTGCTTGCTCCGCAAGCGAGCGCTGCTGACATAATGCCCCGTCGCCACTGAAGGACTGATGCGTGAGCTTGTGGTTTCTTATTTTCCTTAGCGTGCTGCAAGGTGTGACGGAGCTTTTCCCGGTCAGCAGTCTCGGCCACACCTTGCTCGTCCCGGCGTTGTTCGGCATGCATATCGACAAGCATGCGCCGCAGCTGATTCCGTTCCTGGTCGCCCTGCACCTTGGCACCGCGTTCGCCCTGCTCGGCTATTTCCGCCATCGCTGGATGGCGCTGATCCAAGGCTTCTTCGCCTCGCTCGGCGGCCGGCGCAATGACGAAGGCCACATGATGTGGGCGCTGATCATCGGCACGGTGCCTGCCTGCATCGTCGGCCTGCTACTGGAAAAGCGGCTCGAATTGGTGTTCAAGGACTTGCGCATCGTGGCAGTCGCGCTGATCGCCAACGGGGTGCTGCTATGGCTGGGCGATCGCCTGCAACGCACGCGCGCGCACAAACCGCCGGAAAAGCTCAGCTTCCGCCAGGCGTTCCTGGTCGGACTGGCACAGGTCGGCGCGTTGATCCCGGGATTTTCGCGCAGCGGCCTCACCATGATCGCCGGCTCTGCCACCGGCCTGGACCAGGAAAAGGCCGCGGAATTCTCCTTCCTGCTCGGCACGCCGATCATCCTGGCCGCCGGCCTGCTGGAAATACCCAAGCTCTTCAAGGCTCCCGGCCAGCTGGGCGATGCGCTCCTGGGCGGCGTGCTGACCGCCATCGCGGCCTGGCTGAGCCTGCGCTTCCTGATGCACTATTTCGAAGGCCGCGGACGGCTGGCGGTGTTCGGCACCTATTGCGTGATCGCCGGCGCGTTTTTCCTCGGCTGGTTCCTGCTGCATCCGCAACCCTGAGGATGATCCAGCAGTCCACATCGCACTCGACCGCTGCGACGCTCAAACCGGCGCAAGCGGCCGCTTAATCGTCCGCTTGCCGATCCATGCCGGGGAACAATATCTCGGTAAATCCGAACTTGGCGAAATCGGTAATCCGCGATGGATACAGGCGCCCGATCAGGTGATCGCATTCGTGCTGCACCACGCGGGCATGGAAGCCTTCGGCGTTGCGGTCGATACGCTCGCCGCGCGGATCGATGCCTTCGTAGCGGATCAACGAATAACGGTTGACCGCGCCACGCAATCCCGGCACGGAGAGACAACCCTCCCACCCTTCTTCCATATCTTGCGACAAGGGCGTAATCACCGGATTGAGCAGTATGGTCTGCGGCACGGCCGGCGCGTCGGGATAGCGCTCGGAATGGTCGAAGCCGAAGATCACCAGTTGCAGGTCCACGCCGATTTGCGGCGCGGCGAGTCCGACGCCGCCGGCATCGTGCATGGTTTCGAACATGTCGGCGATCAGCGCGTCCAGTTCGGCGCTGCCGACCATGGCATCGGGCACGGGCGGCGCAACACGCAGCAAGCGCGGATCGCCCATCTTCAGAATTTCGCGAATCATGTCCACCACCTCACAGGCGTTGCCTGGGCATCTTACTGCGGACCGGATGGGCTGAAAGCAAGCCCGTTTCCGGCTGCGCGGCGAACCGGCCGACATTCCGGCCGGTATTGACCCCTGCCGCCGACAGGACGACCCTAGGGATGCTCGCACTATTCGCGTGACCCGCGCGCCGAAAGCTGTTTCTCGCCAGACAAGGGAGAGCGAGGGAATGTACGTCCGTACACGACCAAGTGATGACGCCGCCTGGCGGGCAAACAGACCCGGCCCTTCGGGCTACGCCAATAATGCGAACAGGCCCCAGAAATCCGCCCGAAGCCTCCGAGCGGCTCGGGCGACGCCATTTGTTCCATATGTCCTGCATCGAACAGGCTCTTATCGATCCGGAGATCTTCCATGGAAACCATCGCAATGAAGCCGGCCGGCATGCTGGGCAAGGTTCTGTGGGCCTTGCTCGCCCTCATCGGTGCCGCATGCCTGGGCGTGATCGCGTTGCGACGCGGGGAGCCGGTCAATGCAATCTGGCTGGTGGCGGCGTCGGTCGCGATTTTCCTGATCGGCTACCGCTTCTATGGCCGCTTCATCGAGCACTACGTCTTGCAGATGGATCCGGGGCGCGCGCCGCCGTCGGTGTTGCGCAATGACGGACTGGACTACGTGCCTACCGACAAATGGGTCGTGTTCGGCCATCATTTCGCGGCAATTGCCGGCGCGGGCCCGCTGGTGGGACCGGTACTGGCGGCACAAATGGGCTATCTGCCCGGCACGCTGTGGATCCTGTTCGGGGTGGTATTCGGCGGCGCGGTGCAGGATTTCATGGTGCTGGGCCTGTCGGTCCGCCGCGATGCGCGTTCACTCGGCCACATGCTGCGCGAGGAACTCGGTCCGCTGGCCGGCGTGGTGGCGATGTTCGGCCTGCTGGCCTTGATGATGATCGTGCTGGCGGTGCTCGCGTTGGTCGTGGTCAAGGCGCTGACGCATAGTCCATGGGGCACCTTCTCGGTTGCCTGCACGATTCCGATCGCGCTGTTGATGGGCGCCTACCTGCGCTGGCTGCGCCCGGGACGCATCCTTGAGGTATCGATCATCGGCCTGGTGCTGCTGGTGTCGTCCATCGCCTATGGCGCGCACGTCGCGACAACGCCGGACCTGGCCGCCCTGTTCGATTTCGACGCGAAATCGCTGGCGTGGTTGCTGATCGGCTATGGCTTTTTCGCTTCGGTATTACCGGTATGGCTGTTGCTGGCGCCGCGCGATTATCTGTCCACGTTCCTCAAGATCGGCACCATCGCGCTGCTGGCGATCGCGATCCTGTTCGCCGCGCCGCAACTGCAACTGCCCGCGGTGTCGCGCTTCATCGATGGCACCGGACCGGTGTTCCAGGGCCGGCTGTTTCCGTTCCTGTTCATCACCATTGCCTGCGGCGCGGTATCGGGATGGCATTCGATCATCGCTTCGGGCACCACGCCCAAGCTGCTCGCCAATGAAGGTGAGGCGCGCATGGTCGGCTATGGCGCCATGTTGATGGAAGCGTTCGTAGCGATCATGGCGCTGATTGCCGCTGCGTCATTGCACCCTGGCGTGTACTTCGCCATGAACTCGCCCGCCGCGCTGATCGGCCACACGGTGGAACACGCGGCCGGCGTGATCAGCCAATGGGGCTTCGTGGTAACACCGGACGAACTGTCGCGCACCGCGCACGACATCGGCGAAACCAGCATCCTCAGCCGCGCCGGCGGCGCGCCCACGCTGGCGGTGGGCATGGCGCAATTGCTGCACAACATCCTGCCGGGCGAGCGCATGATGGCGTTCTGGTATCACTACGCGATCCTGTTCGAGGCCCTGTTCATTCTCACCACGGTCGACGCCGGCACGCGCGTGGGCCGCTTCATGATCCAGGAGATCGCAGGCCTCGTGCATGAGCCGCTGAAGAATACGGAGTCATGGATCGGCAATGTGCTCGCCACCTCGATCTGCGTGGCCTTGTGGGGTTATTTCCTGTACCAGGGCGCGGTCGATCCGCTCGGCGGCATCAATACGCTGTGGCCGCTGTTCGGCATCGCCAACCAGATGCTGGCCGCGATCGCGCTGATGCTCGCCACGGTGGTCACGGTGAAGCTCAAGCGCGAACGTTATGTCTGGGTACCCGGCATTCCGGCACTGTGGCTGGTGATCTGCACGTTGACCGCGGGCTGGGAGAAACTCAGTGGACCGATCAGCTTCACCCACTCTGCACAGGCTTATACGCAAGCCATGCAGGCCGGCACCTTGATGGCGCCGGCCAAGAGCCTGGGAGAGATGCAGCGCATCGTTACCAATAACAGCGTGGATGCGACGCTTACCGCCGTCTTCATGTTGCTGGTGCTGACCATGCTCGGTTTCAGCCTCTATGCCTTGGTCAGGGCGTGGCGCAGCCGTAAGCCGACAGCCCACGAAACTCTGCGCGTACCGTTGTCCGGCGTAGCGAGCACAAGTCCATGACGACGTTCGCCCATGTGTGGCGTCGGCTGGTGCAAACCGCGCGCCTGAGTTGCGGCGTACCGGACTACGAGGTCTACATCGCGCATCTGCGCACGCATCATCCGGAGCGGAAGATTCCCAGCTATGCGGAATTTTTTCGCGAACGCCAGGCTGCCCGCTACAAGGGGACCGGCGGCCGCTGTTGCTGAATGCGCGAATTTCCAAGCCTGGAAAAAGCACGGCCATGTCCACATAACGACATGGCCTTTCCTTATCATGCATCTTCTCTCCCTTCACCGCGCAGGCCGTGACCGATCACCATGTCTCCCAGCGACCGTCACCTGGCCAAGCCCACTTCCGAGATCGAGACGCAGCACAGCCTTGGCTTGCGCGTGATCGCGGTCTACAAGGCGATCAAGACGGTATGCCTGATCATCGTGGCCTTCGTGGCGTTCCACCTGCATCAGGAAAGGAACTTCGATCGCCTGATGCATGCGCTGGAGCATCTTTCGCTGACCGATACCAACGGTTTGCGCTGGCGCCTGGTGGAAATGCTGGAGCAGATGGGTCCAAGCAAGTTCGTCGCGATCGGCAGCGTGGCGCTGGCCTACGCCGCCATCTTCGCCACCGAGGGCACTGGCCTGTGGTTGCGCAAGCATTGGGCTGAATGGTTCACGGTCGTCGCCACTGGCTCGCTGATTCCGGTGGAGATGTACGAAGTCATCCATCGCTTCGGTCTGCTGAAGCTCGGTGCGCTGCTGGCGAACGTCGCGATCGTTGTCTACCTGGTGCGGCTGGCGCTGCAGCCACACCGGCGCTCTTAACGGTGTAGCCCGGCACACATCGTGTGCCGTGGCTCAGACCTCGTGGTGCACGGCTTCGGCGGGCAGCCTGTTTTTGCTGTCGCGGCGCGGCGCCAGTTCGACCAGGTACATCGCGGCCAGCACCAGCGCGCCGCCGCAAAGCATGCGCCAGCCCAATACATCGCTGCCCAGCGCCACGGCGAAACCTGCCGCGAAGACGGGCTCGGTAGTCATCACGATAGCCGCGCGCGTGGCCGGCAAATGCGCCTGCGCCCAGGTTTGCATCAACATGGCACCGGCGCCGGCGATCAACGCCATGTAGAGCACGGCGATCCACGCATCGCGATCAGGTGGCAGCATCGGGCCGCCGTGGCCGATCGTGGCGAGCAGGCACAGCAGCGCGATCACCGCCATCTGTACCGCGGACAGGCCGAAGGCTTCCTCGGCGCGCGACCATTGCCCAAGCCCGACGATATGCAAGCCATAAAGCAGTGCGGACGCCAGCGTCAGCCAGACGCCGGTATCCACGGAGAATCCATTGAGCGAGAGCAGCGCCAGGCCGAACGTCGCCAGGCCCACCGCCACCCAGACGACAGGCGGCATGCGCTGGCGCAACAGCAGCGTGGCGAGCATCGGCGTGAATACCACATACATGCCGGTGACGAACCCGCTGACGCTGGGCGAGATCAACGCCAGGCCGGAGGTTTGCAGCAACTGGCCGGCCCCGTAGAGTGCGCCAAGCAGTACGCCGCGCAGCCATTGCTTTCGCTCCAGCCGCGCCACGTGGCGATGGAACAGCGCAAACATCACCACGGCGGCAAGCATGAAGCGCACCGCCAGAAAATCCGCGACCGGCATGCGGCCGACCACGTCCTTGATCAGCACGAAGGTGGAACCCCACACTGCCGTCATCGCCAGCAGACCGAAGGTTGCCAGCGTGCTGGTGCGCGACAGGGAAGTCATTGCCGGGCCAGCCGCCACAGCTGCGCGGGTACCTGCACCAGGAAATGCGCCCACACGCCCAGCCACACCGCCGCGGCGAGCAATGGCTTGCGCGCCGCCGGATCGAACTTGCGAAACCAGCGCCACATGCCGCGATGCTTGTGATAACTCACGAACACCGGACGATGCCGGCTCGATCCACCTTTGCCATGCGACACGCGAACGTCGCCGGCCAACAGCACGCGCCAGCCGGCATCGCGCACGCGACGGCACAGGTCCAGGTCTTCGCAATGCAGGAAATACTTTTCGTCGAATCCATCCAGCGATTCGAATACGCGCCGCGGCATCAGCATCACGGCGCCGGAAACGGCTTCAGCCTCGACGGGATGATCGGGCATGTCGCCAGCGAAGTTCACACCATCCATGTCGCGCTTGAACAGCGTGGCAAGCGCGCGCTGCAATACCGGATCGCGCCGATAAGAGGCCGGATCGGGCACGCCCCGCGCATCGCATACCACGGCGCCGACCAGCCCGGCCCTGGGTTCGGCGCCGAGCACTTCCAGCAGGCGCCGCAGCGCGGCCTGCTGGAGCAGGCAATCGGGATTGAGGATCAGCACATTCTGTCCGCGTGCCTGTGCCGCGGCACGATTGACCGCCGGGCCGAAGCCGAGATTGGTGCGGTTATATATCAGCCTGAGCCGCGCATCGTTCTCGCGGGCACGAGCAATCGCCTGGGGTATGCCATCGGACGATGCGTTGTCGATCAGCAGCAATTCCAGCGAAGTGGTGCACGCCAGCACGCTATCGACGCAATCGCGCAAGCTCGGACCGCTGTCGGCGGCAACGACGATGACGCTGAGCTCGGGCGTGGTCGTATCAAGCGTTGGCATGTTTATCTTGTGGTCGATACGACATCATTCTTCCCATTGATCCTGGCCAAGCACGTGCGAGAGCGCCAGCGGCGGCTTGTCTTCACCACGGCTCAACCACGCTTCGCCGGCATGCCAGCCATACAGCCGCCAGCCACGCAACCGGTATTGGCGGTCGCGGACGCGATCGTACAGCAGCACGCCACGCCCGGCGGCGATCGGCAGCGCGATCCAGCGCTGTCCCGGCGCCACCGAGGCCTGCGGCTCGATGTGGTCGATCAGGGTGTTCGCTCCGATGCGGCAACGGCGTCTTCCGACCATTGCGATGTTGTTCGCTGCGCCGTTTGCCGGATCATCCAATGCCATCCAGACAGGCGATTGCAGCTCGATCAGGGTGGCGGAAGGCCCGATCGGCGCCAGCGCGATTTCGTTCCATGCCGGCGATGCGGCCGCCAGGCTGGCACTGCGTAGCGGCTTGTGGTCCTGCCATGACTCGAGCAACACCAGCAGCGAGAAACCCGCCAAGGCTGCCAGCAACGTCAACGTCACACCCGACGGATGACCATCGAAGGCACGGTAACCGGCCACCAGCACGCCAGCCAGGCCCCAGCGCAATGCGCGGCGAAGGATTGCCCCATGACGCAGCAGCCGCGGTACTCGCGCCAACTGCGCCACGGCGAGCCCCAGCAGCAACGGCAGGCCGGTCCACCAGGGCAGGAACGCAAGCAGACATGTCCACGCGATGGCCGCCAGCCATCGACGCCAAAGCGTGGCGAGGCTCAGCCGCACCACACCCTTGCGTTGCGGAACATGCGCATCCACGGCGAATCCTCGCCCCACGCCTCCGGACGCCAGCTCATCTGCACGCTGCGAAACACGCGCTCGGGATGCGGCATCAGGATCGTTATGCGTCCATCCGCCGCGGTGAAGCCGGCCAGGCCGCCAGGCGAGCCATTTGGATTGAGCGGGTAGTTCTCGGTCGGCTTGCCGCGATTGTCGACAAAGCGCGCCGCGGAGCCCGATTTGCCCGGGCTGCACGCCTGCGGAAAGCTGACCCGGCCTTCGCCATGCGCCACCGCCACCGGAATCCGCGACCCGGCCATGCCCTTGAAGAAGATGCTTGGTGAATCGAGCACCTCAAGCGTGGCCAGGCGCGCTTCGTATTGCTCGGATGCATTGCGCAGGAATTTCGGCCAGTGCTGCGCGCCAGGAATGATGTCCTTGAGCTGGCTCATCATCTGGCAACCGTTGCACACGCCCAGCGCGAACTTGCCAGGATCGGCAAAGAACGCGGTGAACTCCGCGCGCAGCAGCTCGTTGTACAGGATCGACGCTGCCCAGCCGCGGCCGGCGCCCAGCACGTCGCCGTAGGAAAAGCCGCCGCACGCGGCAAAGCCGCGAAAATCCCCAAGCCTGACGCGCCCGCTGGCGAGGTCGGACATGTGCACGTCCACCGCCTCGAAGCCAGCGCGGGTGAATGCTGCTGCCATCTCGACCTGTCCGTTCACGCCCTGCTCGCGCAGGATCGCCACGCGCGGGCGCGCGGAGTGCTTCACATACGGTGCGGCGATGTCCTCGGCCGGATCGAAGCTGAGCTTCGGGCTGATGCCCGCATCGTTATCGTCGACGCGCCATTCCAGTTCGGCATCGGCAGTGAGCGGGTTGTCGCGCAAGCGCTGCATGGCATGGCTGGTTTCGTTCCACGCCTTGAACAGCTGCGTCCAGTTCCATTTGAACAGCGTGTCGCCATTGAGATGGAGCTTGATGCCGAGCTTTTCCTTTGGACGGCCAATGCGGTTGCTCATGCCGGCAAGGCTGTGCTTGATCAACAGCGATTCGAACGCCTCGCGGTTGGCGGCGGACACCTGCAGCACGGCGCCCAGTTCTTCATTGAACAAGGCGCGCAGCGTGGCTTCGCCCCAGCCATCCAGGTTGATTTCCAGGCCACAATGACCGGCGAAGGCCATTTCCAACAAGGTAACGATGACGCCGCCATCCGAACGATCGTGGTACGCGAGCAACAGGCCGCTGCGATTGGCTTCCTGCACCAGATCGAACAGGGACTTCAGGCGCCTGGCGTCATCGAGATCGGGCGGCACGCCGCCGCCGCGATTGAATACCTGCGTGAGCGATGAACCGCCCAGCCGTGCGCGGCCCGCACCGAGGTCGATCAGCCACAGGTCGGAATCACCCTGTTGCAGCTTGAGTTGCGGCGTGAGCGTGCGGCGCACGTCGCCGACGCGCGCAAAACCGGTAATGACCAGCGAAACCGGAGCTACCGTGCGTTGCGGCGTATCGCCGTCGTTCCATACCGTCTGCATGGAGAGCGAATCCTTGCCGACCGGTATGGAGATATCGAGTTCGGGGCATAGCTCCATGCCGACCGCCTTTACCGCGTCGAACAGCGCGGCATCTTCGCCCGGATGGTTGACCGCGGCCATCCAGTTGGCGGAAAGCCGCACCTCGCTCAAGGAGGCGATCGGTGCGGCGGCCAGATTGGTAATCGCCTCGCCCACCGCCAGGCGCGCCGCATCGGCGCTGTTGAGCAAGGCCACCGGCGCGCGCTCGGCCATTGCCATCGCTTCGCCCTTGTAGCCTTCGAAATCGAGCAGGGTCACCGCGCAGTCGGCCACCGGCACCTGCCACGGCCCGACCATCGGATCGCGCGCGCACAGGCCACCGACCGTGCGGTCGCCAATGGTGATGAGGAAGCTCTTGCTGCCCACCGTCGGCAGGCGCAATACGCGCATCAAGGCTTCGTCCATGCCGATGCCGCTCAGATCCGGCACCAGGTCGACACGCGGCTTGACGTGACGGGCGTCGCGATGCATGCGCGGCGGCTTGCCGAACAACACATCCATCGGCAGATCGATCACCACCAGGTTTCGGCGCGGGTCGGTCACGCGCAGCACCCGTTCGGCCGTGGCCTTACCGACCACGGCATAGGGACAGCGCTCGCGCGCGCAATAGGCCTCGAATTCCGGCAGGTCCTTGCTGGCGATCGCCAACACATAGCGTTCCTGCGACTCGTTGCTCCATACCTGCATCGGCGACAGCGACGGATCATCGCAAGGCACTTTCGACAAATCGATCTCGCCACCCACGCCCGCGTCGTTGAGCAGTTCGGGGATGGCATTGGACAGGCCGCCGGCACCGACGTCATGGATGCTGACGATGGGATTGTGTTCGCCACGCGACCAGCACGCATCGATCACTTGCTGGCAGCGCCGCTCCATCTCGGCGTTGTCGCGCTGCACGGAAGCGAAATCCAGTTCCGCACTCGACGCACCGGAGGCCACGGACGAGGCCGCGCCGCCGCCAAGGCCGATCAGCATCGCCGGGCCGCCCAGCACGATCACCGCGTGGCCGGGCTGCAGCTCGTGCTTCTGCACATGATCGTTGCGAAGATTGGCCAGTCCGCCGGCAATCATGATCGGCTTGTCATAGCCGCGACGCACGCCGGCTTCGCCCGTTTCGTGCTCGTAGGTGCGCAAGTAGCCGCCCAGGCAGGGACGGCCGAATTCATTGTTGAACGCAGCGGCGCCGAGCGGGCCGTCGCGCATGATCTCGAACGCGCTGGCCATGCGCGGGGGCAGTGGACGTTCCACTTCCCACGGTTGCGGATGACCGGGAATGCGCAGGTCCGAAACGGAGAAACCGGTCAACCCGGCCTTGGGCTTGGCGCCACGGCCGGTCGCACCCTCGTCGCGGATTTCGCCACCGGCGCCGGTGGCCGCGCCGGGCCATGGGGCAATCGCGGTGGGATGGTTGTGCGTTTCGACCTTGATCGCGTATTCGATGCGTTCTTCGCTGGCACGCCAGATACCGTCGGTGCCGCTGGTGAAACGCTTGCCGGTGCTGCCCTCGATCACTGCGGCGTTGTCCTTGTAGGCGGACAGCGTATGCGCGGGCGCGTGCTGGTGCGTGTTCTTGATCATGCCGAACAGGCTCTTGTCCTGCGCCTCGCCATCCAGCGTCCAGCTGGCGTTGAAAACCTTATGGCGGCAGTGTTCGGAATTGGCCTGCGCGAACATGAAAAGCTCGGCGTCGGTGGGATCGCGGCCGAGCTCGGCGTAGCACGCGGCGAGGTAGTCGATCTCATCCTCGGCCAAGGCCAGGCCCAATTCGCCGTTCGCCTTGGCCAACGCGGCGCGCGAATCGGCACCCAGCGCAATCTGTACCAGATCGCCGGGCTGTCCGCCGAGGAACAGGCCCTGCGCCTGCTCCAGGCCGGTGAGCACCGATTGCGTCATCGCATCGTGCAGCACCGCCAGCACGCCGGCATATTTCGCATCGCCTGCGGCGGGCAGGCCGCTGATCTGCCAGGCCATGCCGCGTTCGACGCGGCGCACGTCGAAACCGGCGCCGTGCAGGATATCGGTGGCTTTGCTCGACCAGGGCGAAATGGTGCCCAGGCGCGGCACCACCCACAGCGATGCCGCTTCGGGCCGGTTGTCCTTGGCTTCCAGCGCTTCGAGCAGGTGCCGGCGCTGTTCGCCTGCGGGCTCGGCAGCGGCGTCGACGAAATAGACAAACCAGCACGCCTGTACCCGTGCGCCGCGATGCAGGGCATCCAGGCGGGCATTGAAGCGTTCCAGGCGAAACGGCGAGAGGGCGCTCTGCCCGTCGAGTGCGATCATGCGGGGGAAAAGGCGCTGTAGCGGCGGAGCGCAACATTGTACCTTAGCGGCACGCCCACTGCTTCGGCCTGCCTGTCTTGCCGGCCGAAGATCCGAAAATCAGGCTGGACCTATGCCGGTCGGCGTGCATTATTGCTTTGTCAATCGATCCGCGCGCGGCAGTCAATGCATGGCTTGCGTCCAGACCATTCCGTAGCGGCGTGTGATCGCTTGGCCGGCACTTGGCAATGGGCAGTGATCAACCACCCGCGGCGGAATGCTCCTTGACGGCTTCGAGCATGTCCGGCGGCGACAGATAGCCACCGATCAAGGTGCCGTCCTCGGCATAGACCGCCGGCGTACCGGTGACGCCGAGCTTCAGTCCCAGGTCGAACTGGTCCTTGACCGGATTCTTGCAGGTGGCTGCCTTCACTTCGCCGCCTTTCTTGGCGGCGGTGAACGCATCGTTGCGATCGGCCGAACACCAGATCGAGACCATCTCCTTGTAGGTGGCGGTAGGCTTGCCGTCGTCGCCAGTCACGCCGGCGCGCGGCCATGCCAGATACTGCACGGCAATGCCTTCCTTGTTGAGCGCACCGATTTCCCCGTGCAGTACACGGCAATACGGACAGGTGACGTCGGTAAACACGGTCACCGTGTATTTGGGATGTTCGGGCGCAAACACGATGCGATCGGACACCGGCACCTTCGCCAGCTCGGTCTTGCGATAGGTCGCCCAGGCGTCGTCGGTGAGGCTGATGCCCTTGGACGCATCGATCAGGTCGCCGTTCAATACGTACTTGCCGTCGCCGCTGACGTAGACCAGGTGCCCGGAGGCGATCACCTGGTAGAAACCGGGCAGCGGCGCGGGCGTAACCTGCTCGATGGTCGCCTTGGGCACCAGCCGCAGAACGGTCTGCCGCACGACGTTTTCGGGTGTGGCCGCCGCTGGCGGCGGCACTGAAACCGTCGCCCCGGCGAACACGACGCCCACCTGGGCCGCGAGCAAGCCGGCGCACAGTTTCATCCAGACATTCTTCGACATCACGACCTCGCTGCTGCGGCGTCGCTCGGGATCACGCGCCGGGGGAATCGAGCGAGTATCGCATACCGATCGTAAATGACTGTTTACGGCTACCCGCGCGGATGGTGCTGGGCATGCAGCCGTTTCAGTCCCTCCTTGGCGACCAGCGTATAAATCTGCGTGGTGCTCAGCGCACTATGTCCGAGCAGCATCTGCAAGGCACGCAAATCGGCGCCATGGTTCAACAGGTGGGTGGCGAAGGAGTGCCGCAGCACATGCGGTGAAATGCGCTTGGCATGGATGCCTACCGAGGCGGCATAGCGCTTGACCAGGGTCCAGAACATCTGGCGCGTCATGCCTTCGCCGCGCTTGCTGAGAAACAATGCCGGCGGCTGCCGCCCTTTGGCGAGCGCGGGACGGGCCTGCGCGAGATAGGCCTGGATACGTTCGAGCGCAACCTCGCCCACGGGCACCAGGCGATCCTTGCCACCCTTGCCGGTGACGCGCAGCACGCCCTGGCGCGGATTCAACGCCGCCAGCGGCAATTCGACCAGTTCGGAGACGCGCAGGCCCGAGGCATACATCAGTTCGAACATGGCGCGGTCGCGCAGGCCCAGCGTGGTGGCGACGTCGGGCGCATCGAGCAGGCCTTCGATCTCGCGCTCGGCCAGCGCCTTGGGCAAGCTGCGCGGCATCCGGGGGCGTTCGATCAGCAAGGTGGGATCATCGAAACCCGGTTCATCGCGCACCACCGACGTGTAGAAGCGACGGAACGCCGATTGCCGCCGCGCCATCGAACGCACGGCCACCGGCTGCGAGCCATGGAAGGCGGAAAGATCTTCGCGGCGCGCGGTGCGCAGGCTGCGGCCGCGGCCGGCAAGCCAGCGCGACAGTGCTTCCAGGTCGCGCCGATAAGCCTCCAGCGTGCGCGCGGCCAGCCCATCCTCCGACCAGACACGCTCGATAAAGGCGGCGATTTGTTGCGCATCGGCCGCGGTGACAGTGGCCGGCCCGTCAAGCGGCGGCTCTTTACGTGTACTCGCTTTCATGCGCACGATGCTGGGCATTGCGCAGACACCTTGCAAGCATCCGATGACACACGCGACAACGAGCACCGCCGTTTGCCCACTCTGGCGACGATTGATCGCCCTGCTCTACGACATGGTGGCGATACTGGCGATCGTCATGGTGGTAGGCCTGCTCTGCCAGCTGGCCACGCAAGGGCAATTGATCACGGGCGGTGCCCAAGTGCATATCGCTTGGTGGTACCAGCCGTTGCAGGCGCTGGTGGTCGCGGCGTATTTCCTGGTGTCGTGGCGGCGCGGCGGCCAGACGCTGGGCATGCGACCCTGGCGGATCCGGCTGATCGCACGCAACGGTTCTTTGCTGACGCTAAAGCAGGCATGGCTGCGCCTGCTGGTGGCCGCCTTGCCGCTGTTGCTGTTGCTGCTGGCGCCCAGGTTCGGCCTGCGGGTGGCCGGCTGGACGGTGGTAGCGGCCTGGATCGTCTGGTTTGGCGTGGCGCTGTTCGATCCGCGCCGCCGCAGCATTCCTGACCTGGCGGCAGGTACCGAGATCCGCCGCGATTAGGGCCCTACCGCCGAGCGCGGGCAATCATACGAACCAACCTGTTGATTCATAAGGAATCAAAGGCCTGCCGCATTGCAGCATCCGTGGCCGTAACCGGGTATCATGCAGGCTTTGGATCATCGGTTCCGCCCACCATGCTCTACCAACTCCACGAATGGCAGCGCGCCTTCCTCGGCCCGCTCAGTCACTATGCCGAGGCAAGCGCCCGCCTGCTCACCGATCCCAGCAGCCCGCTGGCCCACCTGCCCGGCGCGCAGCGCATGGCGGCCGGCTACGAGCTGATCCACCGCATCGGCAAGGATTATGAAAAGCCGGCCTTCGGCATCCATAGCGTGGAGGCGCACGGCAACCAGATCGCCATCGTCGAGCGCGTCGACCTGGAAACACCGTTCTGCCAGCTGCGCCGCTTCAAGCGCTTCAGCGACGATCCGCAAACCATCGAGAAGATGAAATCCGAACCGGTGGTGCTGGTCGTAGCCCCTCTTTCGGGCCACCACTCCACTTTGCTGCGCGACACCGTGCGCACGTTGTTGCTCGACCACAAGGTCTACATCACCGACTGGATCGACGCACGCATGATCCCGACCGCGGCCGGCCCGTTCCATCTGGACGACTACGTCGCGACCATCGAGCAATTCATCCGCCACCTCGGCGCCGAGTCGCTGCATGTGGTCTCGGTATGCCAGCCGACCGTGCCGGTGCTGGCGGCGATTTCGCTGATGGCGGCGCGCGGCGAAGCCACGCCGCGCAGCATGACCATGATGGGCGGTCCGATCGATCCGCGCCGCAGCCCCACCCAGGTCAACAACCTCGCCACCACCCAGCCGCTGAGCTGGTTCACCGGCAACGTCATCCACACCGTGCCAGCCAACTATCCCGGCCACGGCCGCGAGGTCTACCCGGGCTTCCTGCAACATGCCGGCTTCATTGCGATGAACCCCAGCCGCCACCTCAACTCGCACTGGGATTTCTACCTCAACCTGCTGCGCGGCGACCTGGACGATGCGCAGACGCATCGCAAGTTCTACGACGAATACAACGCCGTGCTGGACATGCCGGCCGAGTATTACCTGGACACCATCAGCACCGTGTTCCAGCAGTTCCTGCTGCCGCGCGGGCTGTGGGAAGTGAACGGCGAGCGCGTGGATCCATCGTCCATCAAGCGCACCAGCCTGCTCACCATCGAAGGCGAGCTGGACGATATCTCCGGCATCGGCCAGACCGAAGCCGCGCACGATCTTTGCACCGGCATTCCGGCATCGCGCCGCGCTCACCGGATGATCCAGGGCGCCGGCCACTATGGCATTTTCAGCGGCCGACGCTGGCGCGAAACGGTGTATCCGCAAGTGCGGGATTTCATCCGCCGCTCGGAACTCGCGCTGGTGTCCAAACAGGCCTGAACCTCCAGGACGCCATCCGCAGGCCGGGTCAGCGCCGGCCTGCGTTGCGGTGACCGGGGCTTACGCGAAGAAGCGCTTGAACGCTTCGATCACGTGTGTCACGCCGGCATCGTCGATATCCAGATGCGTCACCAGGCGCAGCGTCGGCAGATAGCCGATGCTGATGCGGATCGATGCCGCGCGCAGGTGCGCATCGAGTTCGCGCAGGCGCGCCGCCGGCACATCCACGAACACCATGTTCGTATGCGATCCGAGCAGGCGGACGCCCGGCACATCGCGCAGGCCTTCGGCCAGCCGCGCCGCGCGCGCGTGATCGTCCGCCAGGCGCGCGACGTGATGATCCAGCGCGTGCAGGCAGGCCGCCGCCAGCATGCCCGCCTGACGCCAGCCGCCGCCGGCCACCTTGCGCCAGCGGCGCGCCTTGTCGATCAGCGCAGCGGAACCCACCAGTACGGAACCCACCGGCGCACCAAGCCCCTTGGACAAGCACACCGACACGCTATCGAAGCACTGCGCAATCTCGCGCGCCGGCACTTGCATGGCAACGGCCGCGTTGTAGAGCCGGGCGCCATCCAGATGCAATGCCAGCTTGCGTTCCTGTGCAAACGCCTGCGCGGCGCGCAGGTAATCGAGCGGCAGGACGCGACCGTGCCAGGTGTTCTCCAACGCCAGCAGGCGCGTGCGCGCGAAATGCGGATCGATCGGCTTGATCGCCGCCGCGACCTGGTCCAGCGGCAGCGAGCCGTCGGCATCGTGCGCGACAGGTTGCGGCTGGATCGAACCGAGCACTGCCGCGCCGCCGCCTTCGAATTTATACGTATGCGCATCGGCACCGACGATGTATTCGTCGCCGCGCTCGCAGTGCGCCATCAGCGCCAGCAAGTTGGATTGCGTACCGGATGGAACGAACAGGCCGGCCTCGAAGCCGAGATCGCCGGCAAGGCGCTGCTGCAGCGCGTTGACCGTGGGATCTTCGCCGTAGACGTCATCGCCGACCTCAGCATCCAGCATGGCGGCGCGCATGGCCGCTGTCGGCCGGGTCACCGTGTCGCTGCGCAGATCGACCCATTCCATGACGTACCTCTATGAGCTTGTGAAGGAATACGCCACTTTGCCGTCCATGCCCGCGCTCGGCAAGCATTACGGAGCGCTGATCGCCGCTCGCCATGACGCCGGTGGCAGGATCGCGAACAGCCCTTCGCGCTTCACGCGGCGGGCCAGCCGCAACAGCGCATCGTCCCGGGTCAGCAAGGCCACGGCTCCAGCCTGCCGCGCCAATTGCAGGAATTTCTGGTCGTCGGGATCGCGGCAGCGCGGCAGGCCCAGGTCGTGCGAACTGGTGGCATCCGGCAACGTCAGGCACCGGACATGCGTATCGAAAAGCACGGCGGCATGCATGCGCCGGTCTTCGCTCAAACACAGCTGCGGATAGGACAGCACGGCTTGCCACTCCGTCCGGCAATCGTCGCGCGTCACCGCCTGGATCTGGCGGCCGCTCATGGCGGCAAGCAATGATGCGCAGGCCGGATCGTCGAATACGAACAGATCCAGGCACACATTCGTATCCAGTACATAGCGAGGCAACGCGGGCGACATCGCGTCGCCCGTATCACGCATGCTTGCGGAAATAGAGCCAGGCCACGGCCACCAGCAGCAGCGCCGGCAGTACGTTCGCCAGCAAGGGCGGAATGCCGTACACGGTGCCGAAGCTCACGATCGCCTTCTGCACGAAATACCAGCCGATCGCCAGGATCATGCCCATGAAGATGCGCTTGCCCAGTCCACCGGAGCGCAAGGCGCCGAACGCGAACGGCATGGCGCATAACACCAGCACCAGCACGTTGAGCGGATACATCACGCGGCTCCACAGCGGAATCTCGTAAGGCTTGGTGTTTTCGCCGTTCTTCTTCTTGTAGTCGATGATGTGCTGCAAGTCGCGAATGGCCAGGTACTGCGGCTGCACCAGCGATTGCTGCAATATTTCAGGATCGAGCCGGGAATCCCAGCGCTCGCTGGTAAAGGTCTGGCTATGCACGCCGCTGTCGTCCAGCGTGGTGCTGCGCACATGGTCCAGCACCCATTGCTTGCCGACCTGCTCGGCGGTGTTGGCCTGTTCGAAGCGACTCAGTTGCTGGCCATCCGGGGTGAGCGTGAACACGCGCACATCGATCAATTGCACGAAGGAATGATCTCCCACCGTGCGCAGCGTGCTGTTCTTGGCATTGATGATGCGTTCGCCATCGCGCGCCCACAGGCCGCTGCTGGTCAGGCCCAGATTGCCGCCGGAACGCAAGCGCAACTGCAATGCCTGGGCCTGCTGGTCGCCCCACGGGCCGACCGTTTCGCCCATGACGACAACGCCGGCGATCAGCACCGCCACGATACCGACCGCCGACACGGCAATGCGCAGGCGCGACATGCCCGCCGCGCGCAGCGCCGTCAGTTCGCCGGTGGAAGCAAGGCCACCGAGGCCGAGCAGGCCGCCGATCAGCGCGGCAAAGCTGAACATCTCGTACATGCGGCGAGGAATCGTCACCACCACATAGAAGATCGCGTTGCTCAACGTGTAACCGTTGCGCCCGATAAAACCGAGCTGGCGCACGAACTGCATCATGGCATCCAGGCCGATCAGCACCAGCCACACCAGCAACATGGAGCCGAGCACGGTCACGCCGATCAGCCAGTCCACGCGCTTGATCCGCAAGCTCGCCATCATGCCCTCGCCTTGCGCTGCGTGCGCGGCACATAGTGACTGCGGAAAATCCAGGCAGCGATCGCGAACAACGCAAGGCTCAGCAGCCACATCGGCGTCGCGTGATGCCAGTGGCCCTTGGCCAGCTGGCCGCGGCACAGGGCCAGCAGGTTGTAATACAGGAAGAACCCGAGCACGGCGACCAGCATGCGTCCATAACGCGGTTCGCGCGGGGTCTGGCGCGACAGCGGCATGGCCAGCATCAGCAGGGCAAGCGTCATCAGCGGCACCACCGTGCGCCAGGCGAACTCGGCGCGCGCGTCGGGCGTGACGTTTTTCATCAGGTCGATCATGTCCAGATTATGGATCGGGTCGGTCTGGTCGTCGGACTGGATCGTCGACAGCGCGCTGTCGTTGCGCTCGTATTGCATGCGGCGCCAGTTGTCGGCGCCCAGCGGGATCTCGTATTGCCAGCCCTTATACAGCGCCAGGTAGCGGTTGCTGCCATCGCTGTTGGAATACAGGTGGCCGCGCTTGCCGGTCGCCATCTTCATCACCAGGCTGCCGTCCTTGTTGGTACGTTCGGCCGCCAGGAAGGTGTTGCCGAGTTCCTGGCCGTCCCGGCTCAGGTAATCGACCAGGATGATGCCGCCCTTGCCGGGCAGCTCGGTGAAGCGGCCGGCGTCGAGTCCGGCGGCGATGATCGAGCGGTTGGCGGCGGCGACCAGATCATCGGAGGTGCGCGAGGCCAGCGGCCCCAGCCACATCGACACCATGCTCACCAGTGCGATCATGACCACCGCGATGATCGCCATCGGCCGCAGCAAGCCGGCCATGCCCATGCCCGAGGAAGAAAGCACGTGCATCTCGCTCTCGCGGTACATGCGCCCGAACGATTGCAGCACGCCCAGGAAGCCCGCCAGCGGCAGCATGCTGGAAAGGCTGTCGACCATGTTCAGGCCCAGCACCTGGAACATCACGCTGGCCGGGAAGCTGCCCTTGGCCACTTGCTCCAGCACGTGCGCGAACGAGGTGCCGGCCATGATCACCAGCAGCACGATGACGGTGGCGCCTACGGTCTGGCCAAGCTCGCGCAGGAAGTATCGGTCTAGGATGCTCAGCATGCGATAGAATCGTGGGTTCCATGCCCTTCGCCATGGAAGGGGCAAACCCTAAGTCTAGCCGGTTCGACGCAGGCCGGCCTCCCGCAGGAACTTGATGATGACGCTTCAATTCAGCCTCGGCTCCGCCGCCCCCGAAACCGTCGACACCCCTTGCATCGTCGTCGGCGTCTATGAAAATGGCCTGCTCACCAGCGCGGCCGCGCGCGTGGACAGCGCCGCCGGCGGTGCGATCAAGCGCCAGGTGGAAAGCGGCGATATCAACGGCAAGGCTTGCAGCACCACCGTGCTGTTCGCGCCCGAGGGCGTGCATGCCAAGCGCGTGCTGGTGGTGGGGCTGGGCGCGCAGAAAAGCTTCGACGCCGCGCGCTTCCAGAAAATAAACCTCGAAGCCGTGCGTGCGCTGGCGCGCCTGCCGATCGACAGCGCCGTCTCGTTCCTGGCCGAAGTGGACGTGCCCGGCCGCGATGCCACCTGGCGCGTGCGCACCGCCGCGCTGGCTGCCGACTATTCGGCCTATCGCTATACCGCCACCTTCAAGCCGCGCGAAAAGTCCACGCAGCCCGAACTGGGCCAGCTGATGTTTGCCGGCGCCGATGACGCGCAGGCGGGCATCGACCAGGCTGCCGCGATCGCCGAAGGCGTGCGCTTCGCGCGCGAGCTGGCGAACCTGCCGCCGAACATCTGCAACCCTGCCTACATCGCCGAACAGGCAAGCCAATTCGCCGAATCGCAGGAGCAGGTCAGCTGCAAGGTGCTCGACCATGAGGAAATGGCCACGCTCGGCTTCGGCTCGCTGCTCGCGGTCGGCCGCGGCTCGGCCAACAAGCCCAAGCTGGTGGTGCTCCAATACAAGGGCGGTGCGGCCGATGAAAAGCCCTATGCCTTGGTCGGCAAGGGCATCACCTTCGATACCGGCGGCATCAGCTTGAAGCCCGGCCCGGGCATGGAAGAAATGAAGTTCGACATGGGCGGTGCGGCCGGCGTGCTCGGCGCGTTCGTGTCGGCGGTGAAGATGGGCCTGAAACTCAATCTTGTGTGCGTGGTGCCGGCGGTGGAAAACATGCCCGACGGCGATAGCTACCGCCCCGGCGACGTACTCACCAGCCTGTCCGGCATCACCATCGAAGTGCTCAACACCGATGCCGAAGGCCGCCTGATCCTGTGCGACGCGCTCACCTATACCGCGCAGACCTTCCAGCCACGGACGCTGATCGACGCGGCGACGCTCACCGGCGCCTGCGTGATCGCCCTGGGCAAGCACGCCAGCGGCCTGATGAGCAAGCACGACGACCTGGCCGAAGAACTGCTCAGCGCCGGCGAAAACACGCTCGACCGCGCCTGGCGCCTACCGCTGTGGGATGACTACCAGGTCCAGCTCGACTCCGGTTTCGCCGACGTCGCCAACATCGGCGGCAAGAACGCTGGCGCGATCACCGCCGGCTGCTTCCTTTCGCGCTTCACCGAAGGTCAGCGCTGGGCACATCTGGATATCGCCGGCACGGCCTGGGACGAAGGCCGCAAGGGCCTGGCTACCGGTCGCCCGGTAGCGCTGCTGGCGCAGTGGCTGATCGATCGCGCCGGAGGCCAGGACTAAGCCGATCGCCGTCGCGAAGGATCAAAGCCGGCGGGCTTCGTGCCGTGCTTTTTATCCTTCGCGGTTCGCGCCTGGTTTCCAGCTGCCATGCCCCGCGCCGATTTCTACCTGATCGCCAAACCGCGCTTCAGCGCACAGCCACTGCTGCTCGTATGCGAACTGGCGCGCAAGGCCTTCGCCGCGCAGCAATCGGTGCTGGTGCTGACCCGCGACTTCGCGCAGGCCGAAGCACTTGACGAACTGCTGTGGGCCTTCGACGAAGACGCCTACATTCCGCACCAGCTGGCCGGCGATGATGATGACGAACGTACGGCGGTGCTGATCGTGCCGCCAGGCGTCGATTCGCCGGTGCGCCCGTTGACGATCAACCTGCGCGAGCAATGCCCGCAAAACTACGGCGATCGCGTGCTGGAAGTGGTCGCCGCCGATCCGGCCGAACGCGACGGATCGCGCTTGCGCTGGCGCGAATACCAGCGCCTGGGTTTCGAAGTAAACAAGTTCGACATGTGACCCGCACAGCCGCGGCATGGCGGCTATCCAGCCGGTGGCCGGCGGAAGCGCTGTCTGTTATCGGGCCGATCCATGGCCTCCCATGCCCGCCTCAGAAACGTTGCACGCCGGCTTCGCGGCATTCACCGACCGACTTGCTCGCTGCCGCGGCGCCCGCCTGATCGCCGGCATGCAGGCGAACCTCGACCACGGTCTGCCAGTTGCGCGCGCATAGCGGTCCCTGTCTGGAGCCCAGCGACCAGGATTGCCGGGCGAGCTTTTCGGCTTGATCGAAGTTATCCATATAGATGGCCAATTCGGCCCGATCCTGCAATACGTCGGGCGAGTCCGGGCTGCGCTTCAGGGCCTGGTCCAGCTTGGCGGCAGCAGCATCGAACTGACCGTTGCGCTCGTCATTGCGCGCGGCCTCCTGCAAGGCGGTGATGCCCGGGTCGACCAGCGGATGCACGTTGATCACGGATTTATCGCGCTCACCCGCGGCCTGGATCTCGGCCACCATCGCCGCGTTGGATTTCGACGGCGGCTTGGGCGCTTCGGGCGCAGGCTGGGCGCAGGCAGCCAGCAAGGCGGCGAGTGCCACGGGCACGGCAGGACGGAAAACACGGGACGAAGGAAACGACATGCTCATTCTCGGGTGGTAGCAGTGGTGGCTGACGGTGCGGTGGCCGAAGGCGCTGGCGCGCCCTGGCCGGAGCCGAACAGATTACCGATCTTTTGCCAGAAACACCCTTCCGAATCGCTCGGCAGCGAACCGGCGATCACCGGCACCTGCTTCGCGCCCTGGCATTGCGGGTCGCTGCGCTTGCCATCGGCGGGGTTGATCCAGGCCATTTCCAGTCCTTCGCCCGGTGCCGCCGAAAGCGGTACCGTGGGCAGCTTGCGGAACAGTTCCTGCCAGGCGCGCAAGGCTCCGGTGGCGCCGAACAGGTGGCTGGGCTTGTTGTCGTCGCGGCCCATCCAGAACACGGCGAGCCGATCGCCGGTAAAGCCCGCGAACCAGCTATCGCGCAGATCGTTGCTGGTACCGGTCTTGCCGGCGGCATGCAGCCAGGCCAGGCTCGATTGGGCCAGGGCATGCGCCGTGCCGTAAGTGGTGACCTGCTGCATCGCCCAGGTCACCAGCCGCACTGCCGGCTGATATTCGCCTTGTCCACTTTGCACTTCGTAGCGCTTGATGGTGCGGCCATTGCTGTCGACCACGCCGCTCACCGCAAGCAGCGGCAGCGCGTGTCCATCGGCAGCCAGGTATTGATACAGCTGCGCCACCTGGATCGGCGCCAGGTCGATCGCACCGATCAGCAAGGAAGGCCCCGGCTGGATGGTGGTCAGTCCAAACGAATCGAGGAACGCCTTGATGCGCGGCACGCCCACCTCCAGCCCCAGATGGATAGTGGCGAGATTCCACGAGTACGCCAGGGCATCCACCATCGGCACCATGCCGTGGCTCTGGTCGTCGTCGTTATGCGGCGTCCAGGGCGTGCCATCGGGTTGCCGCATGCTGATCGGCGAATCGTCCAGTTCAGTGGCGAGGTTCCAGCGCTGCGGCTGGGTCAGCGCCACGAGGTAGACGAAGGGCTTGATCGTCGAGCCGATCGGGCGCTGCGCATCCAGGGCGCGGTTGAAACCCTGGTCGCCGGCGAACTTGCTGCCGACGACGGCGAGCACGCTGCCGGTTTTCGAATCCGTCACCACCGCCGCGGCCTGCGTGTCATCGCCGCGCTTGCCCAGGTTCTTGATCGCGCTATCGATCGCCTGCTCGGTGTAGAGCTGCGCGGCCGGGTCGAGCGTGGTGAAGATCGACAGGTTGCCCTGTTGCAGGGTTTCCTCGTCGAAGTCGTTGGTGATCTGCGCACGTACCAGTTGCATGAACGCGGGAAAGCGGTCGTGCGGCAACTGGCCATCGGCAATCACGCCCAGCGGCGCGGCTTGCGCGGCGCGCGCCTGCGGCTCAGTCAGCAGCCCGGTACCGGCGAATTGGTCGAGCACCAGGTTGCGGCGCGCCAATGCACGATCCGGATAACGGCGCGGATCGTACTGGCTCGGGCCTTTCACCAGGCCCACCAGCAAGGCGATTTCCTGCGGGCGCAGGTATTCCAGGCGACGGCCAAAGTAGAATTCCGACGCGGCGGCAAAGCCGCGTACCGCCTGGTTGCCTTGCTGGCCGAGAAACACCTCGTTGATATATGCCTCGAGGATGCGCGCCTTGCTGTAATGCATTTCCAGCAGCACCGACATCAGCGCCTCGTTCAACTTGCGCCCCATGGTCTGGTCGCGGCTGAGGAACAGATTGCGTATCAGCTGTTGGGTGAGCGTCGAAGCGCCCTGCACCGTATGGCCCGCGCGCAGGTCGGCAAACGCGGCGCGCACGATGGCGCCGAAATCGATGCCGATGTGATGTTTGAAGTCGCGATCTTCCACCGCCTGCAAACCGCCCACCAGCAAGGGCGGAACGTCGTTCAACTGCACGATGCGGCGATCCTCCTGCTTGGCGCCGTACACGGTGGCGATGCGCGCCGGATCCAGGTGCGTTTCGCGCAGCACTTTATCCACGCCCAGGTCGGTGACCGATTGCACCACGCCCTGGCCCAGCGCCACGCGGATGTGCTTGGGCAACTCGCCACCATCCGGGCCGGCGTAACCGCGCGAGGAAATAAAATACGCGCTGCCTTGCCTGGCCCAGCTGCCCGGTACCTCACCGCGACCATCGGCGACGTAACCGGAAAAGGTCAGTTCCACTTCGAGCGCGGCGGGCGTCATCGGCACCCCGGCCGCGAGGCGCAGCGGCTGCGAATAGATCCGCGTCGGCACGGCGAACACGAGGTCGTTGAAACGGTTCTGCACCCGCTGGTTGAGGATCAGCGCATACGGCAACACGAAACCGAAGAACAGGCCCGTGCAGATCCAGAAGGGAATGCGCAGCCATGGCCAGCATGCGCTTGCGATCGATCGAATTCGGTTCAGAAAGTCCAACGCGACGGTATCCAGTGAAAGGGAGAGTTGGAGCGAAGTGCCCGGATCATAGGGCGCGGCACCCGGCGGCGGGATGAATGCAGGCCGCCGCAAAATGGCGTGGTGCGGCCGCTTTGCGGCGCTTGCGCAGGCGATTCACGCCGGCGCTTGCCAGCACTCGGCGTCCGGCTGGAAGGGACGCGGATGGATGCCGAGCAAAGTAGTCACTTCGGTGTTGTCGGCAATCAGATCGGCTTCCAGGCGGCTCAGCGGTCCGCGCAGGCGCCCCACGCCATGGCGAGCCAGCCGCAGCAGCCATGCCGGCAGCGGCAGCGGCAAGGTGTCCACCGGCAGGCTGCGGCGTACCCGCGCGAACATGTCGCTTGCCGGCAGGCGCTCGCCGCCGCCAATGGCGAAGATCCGGCCTGCCGCAGCGGGCGTATCGAGCGCGGCCAAGGCCGCATACGCCAGGTCCTGCGCGTGCACCGGTTGACGCAACCCGGGACCGGCCGGCAACGGGAACACCCGCGTGCGCATGGCGCGGCGAGCGATCGGCGTAAGACTTTTGTCGAGTCCCGCCCCATAGATCAGCGTGGGCCGGAGAATCGTCCAATCACTGCCGTGTTTGGCGCACGCCGCGGCCAGGGCCTGTTCGCCATCGCGCAACTGGCGAGAGATCTCGCGCTCCGCCGGCACCGCCGATGTACGCTTGGTTTGTGCACTCATCGAACTGGTGGCGATGATGCGCGGCGCATGCGGCAGGTTGGCGCGATCAAGCCATTCGGCAAACGGCTGGAGCGGTCCGAAGCTGAAAACCGCCGACACGTCCTGCATTGCCGGTACAGCGCCGGGCAGGTATCCGGACAGCCACGTCACGCCGCCATCCGGCGCACGCGCAGAGCGACTCAATGCGACAACCGGTTCATCGCGCGCAGCAAGCAGGGGCAGCAGGTAATGCCCGATCTGGCTGCTGCCGCCAAAGACCAATACCGTCATCCACCGCCCTGCATACGTGCGGCCAGTTCCCTCACGCGCGGATCATCGGGCAACAACCGGCGTCCCTGTTCCAGCGACAGCGCGGCATTGTTGCGGTCGCCACTGTCCAGTTGCTGTTCGGCCTGGTCCAGCCACGCATACGCCAGGCGCTGGCGCGACGGCAGCAGACCGGCGTCGCCGGGCGCGAGGTTGCTGAGCGCATCGAACAAATTGCCCGCCTTGTTGAGATTGCCGCTGCTCAAGGCCTGATTGAACTGGTGTTGCACCAGGCCCGACAAACCCTGCAAACCCGCCAGCGCCTCCTGATTGTTGCCGTCGATGGCCAGCGCACCGCGATACAGGTCATATGCGCAATCCCCCGGCGGCGACATGATGTCGCCACGCGAGGCGGCCATTTTGGCCCGCCGCACCATATCCGCCACCTGGATTTGCTGCTGCGGGGTGATTGCGACGGGCGCCGCGGTCGTGGTGTCGTCCTGCTGGGCCGTGGTCGATTCGCCATCCGCCTGGCCCAGGCGCGCGCGCGCCGCGACCAGATCCGCCGAACCCGGCGCCAGCGTCGCCGCTTGTGCCAACAATGACCGCGCACGGTCGCTATCGTCGCTGTCGATCGCCGCATTCGCCTGCACGATCAGCGCTTCGGCTACCTGGCCGAGTCCGGCCTTGGCCTGGGCGCTGTCGGGATCGATCGCCAGCGCCGCCTTGAAACGCGCGAGCGCGGTATCGTTGCCCGCGCCATCGATGCGGCCGGCGCGCAAGGCATCGTTGCCCTGGCTGATCGCATCGTTCAACGTGCTGCTGGCCTGCACCTGCAACGCGGACAGCGAGGCGCGCAAGATCGGCAACTGCGAATAATTGGGCAGCAGCGCGGACAGGCGGTCGACGCCCGCCGACGCGGCAGCGACATCGTTCGCGCTCAACGCTTTCTGGATTTGCGCGGCCATGGCGTCGCCAACTTGATCGAGGCCATGCTGGGCGACGGCATTGTCCGGTTCGGCGGTGAGGACGCGCTGGTACAGCGCGGCGGCTCCCTCGGGGCCTTCCAGTTTGTTGTCGTTGAGCGCCTGTTGCGCCTGGGCGACCAGCGTATCGGTTTGCCCGTTGTTGACCTGGGCCTTGGCAATCGCCTGGGTAAGACGATCCACATCGCTGCCGCCGCCGAGCAGCTCGCGTGCATTGGTCAGCGCCTGCGATGCTTCATCCAGGTTGCCCGCGCGCAAGGCTGCGTCGGCACGCGAGATCTCCGCGCGGCCCACGTCATTGAGGCCTTGCCGCGCACTGTCGTTGTCCGGCTCCAGCGCGCGCGCCGCTTCGAACAGCTCGCGTGCGCTGGTACCGTCGGTGCCATCCAGGCGGCCTTGCTGCAAGGCGATCTGCGCGCGATGCAGGACGTCATCGAAATCCGTGCGCGGCACCAGACCGCGCAGGCTGCCCTGGTTGAACCACAACACCACGCCCGCGGCGATCACCACGATGAGCAGCACCGGCACCAGCCATCCGCGACCTTTGTGCTTATGCCTGTGCCTGCCGGCCGGTGGCGTAGCGCGCCGATAGTCCGGCTCCACCTTCATGCGGGGCAAATCGTCGTTCGGGGTCGCAGCCGGTTGCGGCCGATCCAGGCGATCGAGATCACCCAGTGTCGGTTCGGTACGGCCGGAATATCCAGGGTCGTTAGGATCGCGATTTCCGCTCATGACTCGTGAGCTAGCAGGTCAACAGCGGCAGCTTAACATTGCGGCCCATACCCGCGTGGAGGGCAGGATGTTGCGTTCAGGCTCGGGAACGGGGCAACCAAGGCATTCGACGGGGCATGGCATCTGGTGACACCCAGGCAACTAATCGCTCTTCCCCGGAGGTAAGGGTGCAACACGCACTCGCTCCTTTTCTCCGTCGGAGGGAAGGATGGAATGAGGGAACAATCTTGCAGGTCGTTGCCGGCGAGGCAGTGCTTTTGTGTGTTCCACGCAAGAGCCGCCCCTCACCCCAGCCCTCTCCCCAAAGAGGAGAGGAGGAAACGCGCTGCTTCTCCCCGTCGCAGGTCGTTGCCGGCGAGCAGTGCTTTTGTGTGTCCACGCAAGAACCGCCCCTCACCGCGCTCCGACTCTGCGCGCCTCCACCACATTGGGCAGGGCTGCCAGCCGATCCAGCAGCGTCGACAATTGCTCGAAATCCCGCACGCGCAAGGTGTAGCGCATCTCCACCTCGGCGGTGCGCGGGAACAGGCGGCTGGACGAAGCGATGATGCCGATGTTGGCATTGCTGATCACGCTCACCACATCCTTTTGCAGGCCCTTGCGGTCATAGCCGTTGAGCTGGATGGTCACTTCGTAGGCTTGCGCGGCGGCCTGTCCCCAGCTCACGTCGATGACCCGCTCCGGATCGCGCCGCGCCAGCCGCGCCAGGCTCGCGCAATTGGCACGGTGCACCGATACGCCCTTGGTGCGGGTAATGAACCCGCGCACCGGATCGCCGGGCAACGGCTGGCAGCAGCGCGCCAGCACGGTAAGCAGGTTGCCCACGCCTTCGATGCTGATGGCGCTGTGATCGAACACGGTCGGCCGCGCGGTGGTCGGCATGCTCGGCGCTTCCGCAGGCTGCTGCGATTCCTGCAGCACGCGCGCCACCTGGCCGGTGCTGATCTCTCCCAGCGCCAGCCCGACCAGCAGCTCATCGTGCGTCTGCAGGTTGAACAGCGCCGGCAGCTTGGCGAGATCGGCGTCCGCTATCGCCAGGCGCTTGAGCTCGCGCTCGAACAAAGCGCGGCCAGCAGCCAGGTTCGACTCATGCGCGCTACGACGGAACCACGCGCGCACCTTGTCGCGGGCCCGGCTGGTGTTGAGATAACCATGATGCACGGACAACCAGTCGCGGCTCGGCTCGGCCAGCTTGGCGGTGAGGATTTCCACCCGGTCGCCGCTGCGCGGCTGGTGCGTCAACGGCACGATGCGGCCATTGACCTTCGCGCCGCGACAGCGATGCCCCACTTCAGTATGCACGTGATAGGCGAAGTCGAGCACGGTCGCGCCATGCGGCATGTCGATCACTTCGCCCCTGGGCGTCAGCACGTAGACACGATCTTCGAGCAGTTCGGTCTGCAGGTCGGCGGCCAGTTCGCCATCGTCGTTGCGCGGCTCCAGCAGCTTGCGCATCCAGGCGATCTTGGCTTCGAAATCAGCATCGCCGCTGCCGCCTTCCTTGTAGCGCCAGTGCGCAGCCACGCCCAGTTCGTTGGCGCGATGCATATCGTGCGTGCGGATCTGCACTTCCAGCGTCTTGCCATGCGGACCGATCACCGCCGTGTGCAGCGAGCGATAACCATTGCTCTTGGGACGCGCCACGTAATCGTCGAACTCGCCCGGCAAGTGCGGCCACAGCGCATGCACCACGCCGAGCGCGGCATAGCAATCGGCCACGCTGTCGACCAGTACGCGCACGGCGCGGATATCGTAGAGGTCGGAAAATTCCAGCCCCTTGCGTTGCATCTTTTTCCAGATGGAGAAGATGTGCTTGGGACGACCCGCCAGGTCCGCATGGACATCCGCCGCGCGCAAGGCATCGCCCAGCTCGGCCAGCGCGTGCTTGATGAAGGCTTCGCGGTCGCCGCGGCGCTCATCCAGCAACTTGGCGATGCGGCGATAGGTATCCGGTTGCAGGTAGCGGAACGCCAGGTCTTCCAACTCCCACTTCAACTGCCAGATGCCGAGCCGGTTCGCCAGCGGCGAATGGATATCGCGGGTCAGGCGCGCCAATTCCTGCCGCTCGCCCTCGGGCAAGGTGCTGGCGGTACGCATGCGCGCCAATTGCCGCGTCAGCAAAATGAAGACCACGCGCAGGTCGCGAATGATCGCCAGCAACAGTCGGCGCAATCCTTCCGAGCCGCCTTCCGGCGGGCGCTGGGCATGCAGCGCCCACACCCGCTCGGCCGCAGCCTGCCCGGCGACCAGCCGCTGCAACGATTCCGGCAACGTAGCGGCGCGTTGTTCCCACACCAGCGGATGGGTGCGCGAGAGTTCGAACCACAACGCCGCGGCCTGCGTCTGCGCATCGCACCCAAGCATGGCGAGCAGGTCGAGCACATCGCCACACTCGCGTTCGTTGACCCCGTTGCGGGCACAAACCTCCAGGACGTCGGCCAGCACGGAGGGCAACGCGCCAGCTCGCGATTGCCACGCCGCCAAGTGCCCTGCAGCGGTGGTGGTGGCATGAACCATGATGCGGCGATTCCTGTGCGCCACGGCATAGGATCATGCCGTGCGTGGGATCAGCATAGCGCAACCCTGTGCCCGCTCCAGGGATGCTCTGATCAATGCTACGCAGGCGGCATGATGACCAGAAGGCTCGCAGAGTGTGTTGTGCGGCGCCGGGAAGACTGGCCGTCTTGCCAAGCCGCGCGGCGCACTCTGCGTGCCTTCTGGTCATCACCCCATCGCTTTAAATTCAACATGTTGGGGCCAGCTCTGTCTGTCCGCATCCCTGCGGTCCGTCGTCTCGACAGACTCCTCAAAGCCGGGTACATCCATGTACCCTCCCCGCGCGTGCGCCGACGAACCTATGGTCTGCGAACAGACAGAGCTGGTGACGCCTGCGTAGCATGGATCAGAGCATCCCTACCGGGCGGTGGCCTTGACCGCTTCGAGCGCCTTGGCCAGTCGCTTGGCCGACACCGGCTCGGCCGTTTTCAGTTCCTGCGCGAACAGCGACACCCGCCATTCTTCGATCAGCCAGCGCAACTCATCCAGGCCGCCGTCGCCGGCCGCGCGATGCTTGAGGTAATCGCGCCAGTAAGGCAACACTTGCAGCATGCGCTGCTGGTCCTTGGCCGGATCCTGGCGCAGACGTTCGGCGCGCAGGCGCATGGCTTTCAGGTAACGGGGCACATGCGCCAACCGCGACATCAACCCTTCGCGCAGGAAGCCCGGCTCGAGCAGCGCATCGAGCTGCTCATGCAAATCGTCGTAGCTGGCGCGCGCAAATCCCATCAGTGGCGGCTGCAACCAGGGCTTGAGCTCGGCCTGGGCGTCGATGATCGGTTCGGCCAGCTTCAACCGCTGCACCGCGGCGGCAAACAGTTCTCGCGCCGCATGCGTGCGCAGCATGTCGAACGCAGCGGCGCTGCGCGCGTTCAGATCCTGCGTGGCAAGCCAATCGTTGAAGCCGCCTTCGACGAGGTCTTCGCGCAGGCCATCGATGCTGCCCAGCGGGGCGTATTTCAGCGACAGGGCATTGGCGATCGGCAACCGCCGGCGCGCCTGTTTCAGGTCGCTGGCCAGGGCATGGCGCAGCAGACGCTGCACGCCCCGGACATGCTCGGCCAGGGCTTCGTCGCGGCGCTCGAACACGCGCAAGGCGACGGCGTCGCCCAGATCCACCAGCGCGGGGAAAGCCAGCAGGCCGCCTTCCGAACGGACCTGCTCGGGTATCTCTTCGAAATCCCATTGCGTAACGTCTTCGCGAGTCAGTTCGATATCGGTCTTGCGCGAAAAGGCCTCGCGCGCCTGGCCTTCCCATTGGCCGCGCAACGCGGCGAGGTCGCGGCCGGTGGCGAGCGTGCTGCCCTGCCTGCCGTCACGGTCATCATGCAGCCGATAGCGCATGGAGAAGTGCGGCGCAAGTTGCACCGGCGCGAAATCGCCGGCCTCTACGTCCACGCCGGTCGTGCGCCGCAGGAACGCAGCCAAAGCCTTGGCCAACGGTTCGTCGCGTGGCGTTTCGGCTTCGACGAAGGCGCGGGCGAAATCCGGCGCCGGCACGAAGTTGCGGCGCAACGCCTTGGGCAAGCCGCGGATCAGCTCAGCCACTTTGTCGCCGAGCAGGCCGGGTACCAGCCATTCGCAGCGCGCTGCGGGCAAGGCGTTGAGCATCGCCAGCGGCAAATGGAGCGTCACGCCATCGGCCTCGTCGCCGGGAACGAACCGATATTCGAGCCGATAGCGCTGCGGCGGCATATCGAGCGAAGACGGAAACGCCTTCGGATCGAGTCCGGTGCCACCGACCATCACATCGTCGATGGACCAGCGCAACGCAGCCTGCTCGGCAGGGCGCGCACTGCGATACCAGGCGTCCAGGGCGCGACTGCCGGCAATGTCCTCGGGCAGCTTGCCGCGAAAGAAATCCACCAGTTCGTCTTCGTGCCGGATCAATCCCTCGCGCCGCTGGCGGGCTTCGATGCCCTGCGCGTCCTGCAACACGCGCTGATTGGCGCGCACGAAGTCGGCGCGCGCCTCGATATCGCCGCGCGCCAGCGCCTCGCGCAGGAAAATCTCATGCGCCAGGGCTGGATCCTGGTGCTGGAACGTCACCGCCCGGCGCTCGACCAATACCAGGCCGAACAGGCTGACCTGCTCGTAGGCAACCACCGTGCCGCGCTTGCGCGACCAATGCGCTTCCCGGCAAGTGCTGCGCAACAGGTGCGCGGCTTGCTGCTCGATCCACGCCGGCTCGACGCGGGCGCACATCATGCCCCACACGCGACCGCCGATATCGAGGATCTGCGCCGCGAAGATCCAGTTCGGCGGAGACTTGGCCAGCGCCGAACCGGGGAATACCTGGAAGCGGCGTTCGCGCGTGCCGCGGTAGACGCCCTTCTCGTCTTTATGGCCGACCTGGGTAGGCAGTCCGGCCAGCAAGCTGCGGTGGACCGATTCATAGAGACGCTCCGCCTCGCCATCGCCCCCTGGAGTGAGGGGCCGGGGCTTGCCATCACTCCCTCTCCCCTCCGGGGTGAGGGGCCGGGGCTTGCGGGAAAGATCATCGATGCGGACTTTTTCAGGCCCTTTCGACAGGGCGCCCGCCACACCGCGCAAGGCCGGCCGCTCATCCCGCCCTTCTCCCCGGAGGGGAGAAAGAGAATGGCTTTCCCGCAGGCCAGAAGAAGCGGCAAGACGCCACCCCAACTCCTGTACCACCAGCAACAACTGCCGATGCAGCTCGCGCCATTCGCGCATGCGCAGGAAGCTCAAAAAATGCCGCGTGCACCAATCGCGCAGCTTCGACTGTGTCAGTTCCTCATGCGCGCTGTCGTATTCGCGCCACAGGTTGAGCACCCCCACGATGTCCGACTTCGGATCGGCAAACGCCGCATGCGCCGCATCGGCTTGCTGTCGCGCATCAGCGGGACGTTCGCGCGGATCCTGGATACTGAGGAAGGCAACCACCACCAACAACTCGCGCAGGCTGCCCAGTTTCTGCGCCTCGACCAGCATGCGCGCCAATTGCACGTCGATCGGCAAGCGGGCCAGCGTGCGGCCAGTCGGCGTGAGCTTGCGTCCATCATCGATGGCACCGATTTCCGCCAGGCGTCGATAGCCATCCGCCACCACCCGCGGATCGGGCGCCTCGAGGAACGGAAATTCATCCACTTCGCCCAGTTGCAGCGCCAGCATGCGCAGGATCACGTTGGCGAGCGAGGAGCGCAGCAGTTCCGGATCGGTATAGGCGACGCGGGCGGCGTAATCGGCTTCGTCATACAGGCGATAGCAGATACCCGGCCCCACCCGGCCACAGCGTCCTTTGCGTTGGTCGGCGGCCGCCCGCGAGATGGGTTCCACGTGCAGGCGTTCGAGCTGGCTGCGCTGGCTGTAGCGCTTCACGCGCGCCGTGCCGGTATCGATCACGTAGCGGATGCGCGGCACCGTCAGCGAGGTTTCGGCCACGTTGGTGGCCAGTACCACGCGCCGCTTGCTGCCCGGCTTGAACACGCGATCCTGCTCGTTCGCGGAAAGCCGCGCATACAGGGCGAGGATTTCCGTCTCGCGATATTGCCGGCGCGACAACGCAAGATGCGCATCGCGGATCTCGCGCTCACCGGGCATGAACACCAGGATGTCGCCGCGCGGGTCGTCGTGAGTGATTTCGTCCAGCACCGCGGCGACGTGCTCGGCACTGCCCTGTTGCAGCTCGCCGCTGCGCTGGTGGCGACGTGCGGCGACCTCGTCCACGGAACGCCAGCGCACTTCCACGGGATAGGTGCGTCCCTCCACCGATACCACCGGCGCGTTGCCGAAATGTTCGGCGAAGCGCGCGGTATCGATGGTGGCCGACGTGACGATGATCTTCAGTTCCGGCCGCCTGGCCGCCAGCCGCTTGAGGTAGCCCAGCAGAAAATCGATGTTGAGGCTGCGCTCGTGCGCTTCATCGATGATGAGGGTGTCGTAGGCCGACAGCCACGGATCGCCCTGGGTCTCGGCGAGCAGGATGCCATCGGTCATGAACTTGATCAGGCTCTGCTCGGAGACCTGATCGGTAAAGCGCACCTGGAAGCCGACCTGGTCGCCCAACTGCGTGCCCAGTTCCTCCGCTACGCGGCGCGCCACCGAACGCGCGGCCAGGCGACGCGGCTGGGTGCAGCCGATCAGGCCCGCTTCGCCGCGGCCGGCAGCCAGGCACAGCTTGGGCAGCTGGGTGGTCTTGCCCGAACCGGTTTCGCCCGCGATCACCACGACCTGGTGCTCGCCGATCAGCTTGATGATTTCATCGGCGCGCGCCGTGATCGGCAGCGCTTCGTCCAGCCGGATCGTCGGCTTGCTTTGGGCGCGCCGCTGCCGCCGCTCGGCGGAGGCGGCAATGTCGGCGGCCAGCGCCGCGAGCTTGCCCGGGTCCGGGCGGCGCGACAGGCCGCGCCAGCGGCCCAGCAATCGACCGAAATCGCGGCTGGAGACTGCGTCCAGTGACTGGCGCAAGCTGCGCAGGCGGACTTCCGGAGTAACGGCGGGGGTATCGGGTTTGGTAGGACTCATGCAGGCGTACATGATAGCTGCTGGCTATCGCCGGCATCGGCATATTGCATTTCCACGGCGACGACCGCGTGGGTAAGCTCGGACGGACTACCGCCCCCCTCTTCAAGGAGCTCCACCATGGCCACCAGCATCGGCATCGCCAGGAAGGATCGCGAGGCCGTCGCCAGGCAGCTATCCAAGCTGCTCGCCGACACCTACTCGCTGTACCTGAAAACCCACAGCTTCCACTGGAACGTGACCGGGCCGCATTTCAACAGCCTGCACGCGATGTTCGAAACGCAATACAACGAACTGTGGCTGGCGGCGGATGAAGTGGCCGAGCGCATCCGCACACTGGATGTGTTCGCCCCCGGCTCGTACAGCCAGTTCGGCAAGCTCACCGCCATCAAGGAAGAATCCGACGTACCCGACTGGAAAGACATGGTCGGGCAACTGGTCACCGGCCACGAGATTGCCGCGACGACCGCGCGCGAGGTGATCAAGAGCGCCGACGCGGCAGGCGACGAAGGCACCGCCGACATCGTTACCGGCCGCCTGAAGGAACACGAGAAGACCGCCTGGATGCTGCGCTCGTTATTGAAGTGACCGGCGCGGGACGAGACGCACATGGCGCAATCAGGCCCCGGCGCAAGTCTCGCGCCGGGGCCTGCTCGTCCTTTACCGTTTCTCATCGATCGCGTGCCGCGGAGAAAATTTCCGGCCATCTTCTTCCCCGATGCCATGGCCCTGACCTTGCGCTGACCGCTACGGGCGCAATTTATTGAGCCCACTACCGTTAATTGGTTAAGCTCCGTGAGCTTCATGCGCCTCGTGAGAGGTGACTTACGGGGACTTTCTTGAGCGCCAGACCCAACCAACCAAAAACCAGGCTATCGGTATTCACCGCCATTGTGCTGGCGCTCGTGGTCGCCGCGCTGAACATCGGCCTGTGGTGGTGGGGCAATCTCCCGCATGGCCCGGACGATTGGCACGGGCAGATCAATGGCTTCTCGGTCTCGCTGTTCCAGCGCTACCAGAACCCGTTCAACCAGGATTTCCCCAGCGACGACCAGATCGATGGCGATCTCAAGCTGTTGCGCCGCTATACCGGCCGCATCCGCACCTATTCCACGCTGATCAATCCGCAGGTCTACCGCCTGGCCCAGAAGGAAGGGCTGAAGGTGATGGCCGGTACGCAGATCGATACGCGCATCGATAACAACGAGAAAGAGATGCAGGCGCTGGTCGCCCTCGCCCATCGCTATCCGGACACGATCGAGCGCGTGCTGGTGGGCAACGAGGTACTGTTCCGCAACGACCTGCCCCTCGACAAGGTCATCACGTACCTCGACCGGGCGCGCGCGCATATCCGCCAGCCGGTGTCGATCGCCGAACCGGACTACATCTGGCTGAAGTATCCGGAACTGGCCGATCACGTGGATTTCATCACCATCCACCTGTTCCCGTTCTGGAACGGCCTGCCGGTATCCAGCGACGAGCGCAAGTCCGTTGCGCTGCAAGCGGCCGAGGGCGCCTACCAGTCCATCCGGCAACGCTTTCCGACCAAGCACATAGTGGTCGGCGAGGTGGGCTGGCCCTCCAATGGCGATCGCCGCGAGCGGGCCTATCCGTCGATTTCCAATGAGGCCATCTTCGATCGCGAATGGCTGATCTGGGCCAAGCAGAACAACGTCGACTATTACCTGTTCGAAGCCTTCGACCAACCCTGGAAGGAAGGGCTCGGCGAAGGCCGAACCGGCGCCTACTGGGGCATTTTCAACGCCGACCGCCAGCTGAAATTCCCGTTCACCGGCCCGGTGACGGAAGACACCGGCTGGCCATGGAAGGCGATCGCCGCCAGCTTGCTGGCGCTGATCCCGATGGTGTGGTTCGGCATCCGCTTCGGCCGCTTCAGGCTGACCGGGCGGCTGTTCTTCGACGTATTGATCCAGCTGGCCTGCGGACTGATCGTGTGGTCGGTGACACTGCCGTTCAATTTCTACCTCGACTGGGTCGACTGGAGCATGCTGGTGCTGCTGTTCCCCGCGCAGGTGGCGATCCTGGCGATCCTGCTGATCAACGGCTTCGAATTCACCGAAGTGCTGTGGCGGCGCGACTGGATGCGCCATGCCGGCATGCTGCCGCCCGATCCGGTCGAAAAGCAGCCGTTCGTTTCCATCCACTTGGCCTGCTACAACGAGCCGCCGGAGATGGTGATCATCACGCTCGATTCACTGGCGGCGCTCGACTACCAGAACTTCGAAGTGCTGGTGATCGACAACAACACCAAGGATCCGGCCACCTGGAAGCCGGTGCAGGCATACTGCGAGCAGCTCGGCAAGCGCTTCCGCTTCTTCCATCTCGAGCCGTGGCCGGGCTTCAAGGCCGGCGCGCTGAATTTCGGCTTGAAGGAAACCGATCCGCGCGCCGACGTGGTGGCGGTGATCGATGCCGACTATGAAGTGCGCGCCGATTGGCTGGCCACGCTCACCGGCTATTTCCACGACCCGAAGGTGGCCGTGGTGCAGTGCCCGCAGGCGCACCGCGACTTCGAGCACAACCGTTTCCGCCGCATGACCGCGTGGGAATACGACGGCTTCTTCCGCATCGGCATGCACCATCGCAACGAGCGCAACGCCATCATCCAGCACGGCACCATGACCATGGTGCGGCGTTCCGCGCTGGAAGGCACCGGCGGCTGGTCGGAATGGACCATCTGCGAAGACGCCGAGCTGGGCCTGCGCCTGATGCATGCCGGCTACGAGCTGGTCTATGTCGACGAGCTGATGGGCAAGGGCCTCACCCCGGCCGACTTCAAGGCCTACAAGAGCCAGCGCTACCGCTGGGCCTTCGGCGCCATGCAGATCCTCAAGGGTCGCTGGAGCTGGATGGTGAAGAAAGGCCCGCTCAGCAGCGGCCAGCGTTTCCACTTCCTCACCGGCTGGTTCAGCTGGTTCGCCGACGCGCTGCACCTGATCTTCACCCTGATGGCGATCTTCTGGACTGCCGGCATGGTGGGCTTGCCGCAGATTTTCAGCCTGCCGATGCAGCTGTTCCTGATCCCGGTGATCGGCTTCTTCTTCGCCAAGGCGATCTTCGGTTTCGTGCTCTATCGCGCGCGCGTTCCCTGCGGTTGGTACGACACCCTCATGGCCTCCGTCGCCAGCATGGGCCTGAGCCACGCCATCGCGCGCGGCATCCTGCACGGGCTCACGCGCGAGAAGACCTCGTTCGTGGTGACCGCCAAGAGCCGGCGCATGGGCGAGAGCAATTTCGCCGCCTTCGCGCCGGTACGCGAGGAAATGCTGATGTTCCTCGCGCTGGTGCTGTGCATTGTCGGCATGGCGATGAGCACCGCTTCGCACTACACCGAAGGCCAGCTGTGGATATTCATCCTGTCCGCGCAGGCCATTCCATATATCTCGGCGCTCGCCGGCGCGTGGATTGCGCACAAGTCAGGCGACAAAGCCGGCTGAACCTTCGTAGCCCTCTCCAACATCGCGCATAGCCTGGCCCTCTCCCCGCCGGGGAGAGGGTTTGGGTGAGGGGCCAATCTTGCGCAGCCATCTCCTGCAAAGCACGCTTCGATACATCAAAGTGCAAAAGCACCCCTCACCTCGATCCTCTCCCCGGCGGGGAGAGGAAGAAGGACAGCCCAGCCCTCTCTCCGCTGGGGAGAGAGAAAGCGCAGCACGCAATGCCTGCCCTCTCCCTCCGGGGAGAGGGTTGGGTGAGGGGCCAATCTTGCGCAGCCGTCTCCTGCAAAGCGCGCTTCGATACATCAAAGTGCAAAAGCACCCCTCACCTCGATCCTCTCCCCGGCGGGGAGAGGAAGTAGAACAGCGCGCAAAACCTGACCCTCTCCCCTCCGGGGAGAGGAAGAAGAGCAGCACCTTTCCGCCAAGCAGGCGAACGCAAGAACTACATCATCCATAAGAGCAGGCTTAATGCGCCGTGCACCCGCTACTCGCTAAGCTGCGACTTGCGATGCCAAGTTGAGGATGGAACCCTGACGCATGCGCCGGAGCCGTTGCTGCCTGAGCCTGCTCACCTTGCTGCTGATCCCCGCGTTGAGCCATGCGGGGGTGCAGCTGGTCGTGGACGGTGTGGACGATCCGCTCAAGGGTGCGGTCATCGCCGGCGTCAGCCTCTCGCAATACGCCACGCGCACGGTCAGCGAAGCGCAAGTGCGGCGCCTGGCCGATCGCGCCGACGCCCAGGTCGGCACGGCCTTGCAGCCTTACGGCTATTACGAGGCCCATGCTTCGAACAAGGTGGAACAGGCCGGCAAGGATTGGCGCGTCACGCTGCACGTGGTGCCGGGCGCGCCGGTCATGGTCACCTCGGTCGATATCAAGCTCGATGCCAACGCCGCAAAGCTGCGCCCCATCCAGGCCGCGCGCCGCGGCATCGAAAAACTCAAAGGCGAGCGCCTGCAGGATGAAGCCTACGATTCGGCCCGTGACGCGCTAAGCACCGCGCTCGCCGCCAACGGCTACCTCGACGCCAAGCTCACCGTGCACCGCGTCGAAGTGAATCGCGGCGAACACAGCGCCGCGGTACACCTGGCCTGGAGCGCGGGACGCCGTTACCGCTATGGGCAGGTGCTCTTCCAGGGCTCCCAGTTCGAGCAGGGTTTCCTGCAGCGCTACGTACCGTTCAAGCAAGGCGATTATTTCGACCAGAACCAGATCCTGAAACTGCAGCAGGCGCTCAACGGCGCCGATTACTTCTCGGTGGTCAACGTGATGCCGCAGATCGACACCGCCAGGCAAGGCATCGTCGATATCAAGGTCGAACTGGCGCCGGCCAAGCGCACCATCTATACCAGCGGACTGTTCATCGGCACCGACACCGGCTTCGGCGTGCGCGGCGGCGTGGAGCAACGGTGGATCAATCGATACGGCCACAAGTGGAAGAACGACGTCGTCATCGCACAGCGCCTGAAAACCATCTCCAGCCAATACACCATTCCATTAGCCGGCGATAACGAGCGCAGCCTCAATTTCGGCGCCACTTACCGTGATGCGAACACTGTCACCTCGCAGGCGCGCACGCTGGAACTGGTCGCCAACGAAAGCGAGCTGTGGCACGACTGGGTACGCACCGTCGGCGTGCATGGGCTGACCGGCACCTTCGACGTCGGCAAGACCCCGGACGAACCGGAAAGCACCCCCGGCGTCGAGCACGGCAGCAGCACCCTGGTCTATGTGGAAGGTTCGCTGGCGCGCAAGCAGGCCGACAATCCGGACTTCGTGCACCGTGGCTGGTCGATCAGCCTGGATGCGCGCAGCACCGCTGGCGACCTGCTGTCCTCCGCGCGCTTCAGCGAAGTGACCGTGGATGCGAAATGGATTCGCGCGTTCTGGCGCAACAATCGGCTGATCCTGCGTGGCAGCATCGGCCATGTCTGGACCGACAACTTCGACGCCCTGCCGCCGCAGCTCCGTTTCTTCGCCGGCGGCGATCAGTCCGTCCGCGGCTACTCTTTTCAATCGATCGGCCCGGAGAACAGTTACGGCCGCGTAATCGGCGGCAACAGCCTGGTGATCGCCAGCGCCACGGTGGAACACTATTTCACCCCGCACTGGGGCGTTGCCACGTTTATCGACGCCGGCAATGCCTTCAACGGCACCAACGTGCAGCCGAAGCTCGGCACCGGCGTCGGAGTACGCTGGCGCTCGCCGGTCGGCCTGATCCGTGTCGACCTGGGCACGCCGGTCAACGATGCGCAGCGCCATGGTGTCGAGCTGCATCTTGTTATTGGCCCGGATCTTTAACGTGCGGCGTAGCTATTCCACATCGCTGCGTAGGCGCCCTCTCCCCGGAGGAGAGAGGGCTATACGCTTTGCCGCCTCTCCCCGCTGCGCGCAAGGGTCGCCGCATGGGCTCCCTCTCCCCTTCGGGGAGAGGGTTGGGGTGAGGGGCCGGGGCTCGCATAGAACGACGCCTCTAGCGACCCGATCCCGCAAGGAACGCGCACAAGACAGGATGCCTCTCCGCAAGATTGGCCCCTCACCCAACCCTCTCCCCGGAGGGGAGAGGGCTATACGCTTTGTCTCCTCTCCCCGCTTCACGCAAGGGTCGCCGCATGGGCTCCCTCTCCCCTTCGGGGAGAGGGTTGGGGTGAGGGGCCGGGGCTTGCGTAGAACGACGCTTCTTGCGATCCGATCCCGCAAGGAACGCGCACAAGACAGGATGCCTCTCCGCAAGATTGGCCCCTCACCCAACCCTCTCCCCGGAGGGGAGAGGGCTATACGCTTTGTGCGCTGGTCTAATGGTTTCGGACAGCTCGATAGGGGAAACTTCCCCCACGAGACCGGAACGATATGAAATCTCCTCGACGTCATTTTGATACTGCTTTCAAGCTGCAAGTAGTCCAGATGATCCGCGACCAAGGCCTGAACGTTGGCCAGGTGTGTCGCGATCTGAATCTGGTCGATAGCGCTGTGCGCCGTTGGTTGGCGCAATACGAGGCCGAGCGTGCCGGTGGCCCCGGGTTGGGCAAGCCACTGACGTCCGAGCAGCAACGCATCCGCGAACTGGAAGCGGAGAACCGTCGTTTGCGTGAGGACAACACGCTGCTAAAAAAAGCATCGGCCTTCTTCGCCCGGGAACTGAAGTGATCCATCGGCTGATCGATCAGGGGCAGAAGGAGGCCACGGTGTCGCGCTGGTGCCGATTGCTGGAGGTCAGTCGCTCGGGGTTCTACAGCGCCCGCCGACAGCGACAGACGCCGAAAAGGGCCTGCGGGCAAAGCACGGCATTGAAGGCCGCCTACCTGGCCAGTGGTGGCAACTACGGCAGTCGGCGGCTGGCCGCCACGTTGCGTGGCCAGGGGTTCACCGTGGGGCGTTATCGCGTACGACGGCTGATGCGCCAGCATGGCCTGCGTGCGCGCTGGAAGCGCAAGTTCGTCCACACCACCCACAGCCGCCATGGCTTGCCGGTGGCCGATAACCTGTTGCAGCGACAGTTCCGGCCCGCCGCCGCCAACCAGGCGTGGGTGGCGGACATCACCTACGTGCGTACGCGCGCCGGCTGGCTTTATCTGGCTGCGGTGATGGATCTGTTCTCGCGCAAGATCGTCGGCTGGGCCATGGCGGCGCACATGCAAGCTGAGCTGGTGTGCCAGGCCTTGGGCAAGGCCATTGCCTCCCGCCGTCCCCAGTCCGGCCTGGTGGTCCATACCGATCGCGGCAGCCAGTATGCCGGCGCCGCTCACCGCGCCTTGCTCGCCCGTCACGGCCTGATCGCCAGCATGAGCCGCAAAGGCAACTGTTGGGACAACGCGGTCATGGAACGCTTCTTCCTGAACCTCAAGATGGAGCGCGTCTGGCAGCGTGATTACGCCAACCATGCCGAGGCCATCGGCGACATCAACGATTACATCGTCAACTTCTACAACGCGACTCGACTGCACTCCACCTTGGGCTACCGCTCTCCCAACGAAGTCGAGCGGCTCGCTGCATGACATGCCCTATCGGCGTGTCCGAAATTACTTGACCACGACATCGCCGCCTCTTCCCGCTTCACGCAAGAGTCGCCGCATGGGCTCCCTCTCCCCTTCGGGGAGAGGGCTACTTGCTTTGCTTCCTCTCCCCCGAAGGAGAGAAGGCTACGTGCTTTGCTCCTCTTCCCTTCCGGAAAGGGAGTGGCACGTTGCGTGCCTGAAATGATGGAAGCTCGATAAAATGGATCCAGTGAACACCTCAACTCAGGCAACCAAGCGTCCGCGCCGTCGCTGGCTGGGCCGGCTTGGTCTTATGTTGCTGGTGATCATCGTACTGATTGCCGGCGGTCTCAGCTGGCTGCTGGCTACTGGAGCCGGCTTGCGCTTCGCCCTGGCGCAGACGGAAAACCTCACGCATGGCGCACTGCACGTACAAGATGCGCGAGGCCGCCTGATCGGCCCGCTCGATATCGGCGCACTGCGGTACCACGACGGCGAAGGCCTCGATGTGCGTATCGCCGCCGTGCATCTGGATTGGCGCGTCGGCCAGTTGCTGTACAAGCGCCTGCATCTTGTCGACCTGCGCGTCGCGCGCGTTGAGGTGGCATTGCCGGAATCGCAGGAAAGCACTTCATCGTCCAACAGTTTTTCGCTGAAGCCCCCGATCGCGCTGATGCTCGATGACGTGCATGTCGGCCCCGTGGCGATCAGCCAGGACGGCAAGCCGCTGTTCGCTTCCGATCAACTCGATCTTGCCGGCAGTTGGACCAATCGTGGCTTTGATATCGCAAAACTGGCGTTGCGTTCGCCAGAGGGCCATATCGATCTCAATGGCCGGCTCGGCTTTGGCCGCAATTACCGCGGCCAGGGTCACGCACAGGCGCAATGGAAATTCGGCGATACCGACTACGTTGGCACCATCGATGCCCAAGGCGACGGCCGCAACGCACAACTGAAGCTCGCGCTTTCACAGCCCATGCTCGCGCAACTCCAGCTCGACCTGGACCAACGCAAGGACAACGCCTGGACCGCGCAACTCGACGTACCCGCCTTCGATCCCGCGCCGTTGCTCGGCGACAGTTCGCTCAAACAGCTCGGCGCGCACCTGCACGGCAGCGGCGACCAGTATCACGGCACGGTCAATGGCCAGCTGCAACTCAACAGCTATCAGTTATCGCTGCAACCCTTGCAGGCAAGCCTCGACAAGGATTTCAAAACGCTCACCCTGCAACAGCTCCAGCTCGCTTCGCCACAGGTCAAAGGCCAGCTCAACGCGGCCGGCAGCGTGCAACTGGATGCCCATCCGCTCAGCGCCGACCTGACTCTCGATTGGAGCAATCTCCAATTGCCGCCGTCCCTGGTCGGCCAGGTACTCGACAGCCAGGGGCGCCTGATCGCCAAAGGCAGCGCGGAGCATTATCACGCCGAAGGCGATATCAGCATCGGGCCGCCGGGCAAGCTGGCGAAACTCGCGCTCAACCTGGATGGCACGCCGCAACAGATTCAGCTGCATACGCTTAGCTTGTTGCAGCCGCAGGGACGCTTCACGGCCAGCGGCGCGTTGACCTTGCAGCCCGACCTCGCATGGCAATTACAAACGAATGCAGACAAGTTCAATCCGGGCCTGTTGTTCGCCGGCTGGGACGGTACGCTCGACGCCGATTTCGCCACGCAAGGCAAGCTCACCAGGAACGCGCCGGATGTGACGCTCGATTTGCGCAAGCTTGCCGGGCAACTGCGCCAGCGTCCGCTGCACGGCAACGGGCATCTGCACCTGGCTCCGAATGAGGTACTCGACGGTTCGCTCGACGTAGCCTCCGGCAACAGCACCGTGACCTTGCTCGCGCGAGCCGGTGACAGCAACGACGCCAACGTCACGCTGGCCATCGCCTCGCTGGGCGACTGGCTGCCGCAATCCAGCGGACAACTCCATGGCGCATTCCGCGTGCGCGGCAAGCTGCCGAAGCTGGCGGTCAACGGCGAGTTGCAAGGCCTGGCGTGGGTGTACCAGCAACAAACCATCCAGCAGCTGAGTTTGCAGGCCGATATTCCCGACATCAGCCATCCGGGCGGCAAGCTCGCGCTGGATGCATCCGGCGCCAAGCTGGGTGGATTGGCATTTCGCGCCATACGCCTCAACGCCCAAGGCACGTCCGCGCAACATCAACTGACCCTGGACGCGCAAGGCGAACAGCTCTCCACCGACCTTCGTCTCAACGGCGCGATGAAGGGCAACAACTGGAGCGGCACACTGTCCGCGCTCACCCTGGATGTGCACGGCTTGCCGCGCTGGCGCCTGCAACAGGCGACCCGCCTGGGCTGGAACGATGGCAAGGCAAGTATCGGCGAGCTATGCCTGACCGCCGGCGATCCCCTCCTCTGCGTCAGCGGCGATCACGATCAGGCCGGCAATCTCGATGTCAATTATCGGCTGCATGCAGTGCCGCTCACATTGGTCATGGATGCCGCCGGTGATGCCGACATGCCGGTGAGCGCCGAGGGTCTGCTCGAAGGCAGCGGCAAGCTGCATCGCAATGCCGCCGGCGTATTGACCGGCACTGCGACGATCACCTCGCCGGAAGGACGCTTTACCTACAACGAACACCCCGAGCAGCCGGCCCTTACCTACCGCGGGCTCGCCGTCGACGCCACGCTCGCGCCGGGCAACCAGCAAGTCACGCTGCGCGCGGACATCGACGGGCATGGCCAATTGCAAGGCCATGCCAGCATCACCGGAGCGCAGCAAATACTGGCCGGCCAGCTTGGCCTGCACCTGGACAACCTCGGCATCATCAACCTCTTCACCGACGCGCTGGCAAACGTAAAAGGCCGTCTGGACGGCCAATTCATGCTGGGTGGCACGCTCAACGAACCGACAGTGAGCGGCCAGGCCGAGGTCGCCGGCTTCGCCGCCGAAGTGCCGGATGCCGGGCTCAAGCTCAGCGAAGGCAAGCTTTCCATCAGCGCGGCGAACACGCACACGCTGCGGATCGATGGCAGCGTGCAATCCGGCAAGGGCACGCTGACCATCCAGGGCACCGGCGCCCTGGATGCGCAAACCCCCAGCAGCATCGCGATCAAAGGCAGCCAGTTCACCGCGGTCGATGTGCCCGCGGCGAAAGTCATCATTTCGCCCGATGTGCTGGTGCGCCACGACGCGCAGGGCCTTGACGCGACCGGCACGGTGCGGCTCGACAGCGCGGACGTCAACCTCGATAAATTGCCGGGCGGCGGCGGCGCCAAGGCATCGCCCGATATCGTCATCGTCGACCAAGCGCAGCCGCCGCCCAACAGCGGGCCGACGCCGATCGTCGCCTCGATCAAGGTCGACCTCGGCCAGCGCACCCATTTGACCGGCATGGGGCTCGACGGACACCTCACCGGCGTGCTCACGGTCGACGAACGCCCGGGTCGCAACACCACCGGGCAAGGCCAGGTCACGGTCAACGGCACTTACAAAGCCTATGGCCAGAACCTGGATATCCAGCAGGGCCAGCTGCTGTTCGCCAGCACGCCGATCGACAATCCCGGCTTGAATATTCGCGCCGTGCGCAGCCTCACGCCCACCGCCACCATCGATGAAGGCCAGCAGGTCGGCCTGCAGATCACCGGCACCGCGCAACGGCCGATCCTCACCGTATTCTCCAACCCGGCGATGGACCAGTCCGACGCCTTGTCGTATCTCGTCACCGGCAAGCCGCTGTCGCAGGTCAAGGGCGGTGAAGGCAGCACGGTCAACGCCGCGGCGCAGGCACTCGGCTCGGCCGCCGGCAACCTGCTGGCGAAAAGCGTCGGCAGCAAGATCGGCCTCGACGATATCGGCGTGTCGAGCAACGATGCGCTCAACGGCAGCTCCGCCTTCACCGTGGGCAAATACCTTTCGCCGCGGCTGTATCTCAGCTATGGCGTGGGCCTGTTCGAGCCAGGACAAGTCATCACCCTGCGCTACCGCCTCAGCCGGCGCTGGAATTTCGAAGCGCAGAACGCTACCGACTTCAACCGCGCCAGCATCAATTACCGGATCGAACGGTAAAGGCCAAGGCAAGTGTGCGGCCCGCATTCCTTGCTGCTGGCAACAAGGCTGGCAACACGCCGCATCACGATGGCATGCATACCCCCGTTGCAGCGCAGGCATGCCAGCTCGCACGATTGGCCTGCATGACCGTGGAACAGCGATGGGCTGGCCGCTCCAGCCAACCGCGTGGATACCAAAACTAAAAAAGCCCGGGTTATTCCCGGGCTTTTTTAATCACACGTGGCGAATATTTTACTGATAGCTCATGGTAAAGGTCGCCACACTGTTCGCCGCGCCGGAGGTAATGGTAGGCGCCGTTTGTACGTAGCGCGCCGTCAGGGGAATGACGAATTGCCCGTTACCGGTGGTGCCGGCGTTCCATTGGTTGGTATTGCCGGCCGCGCTCGAATCCGGACCAAACTTGAGGACAGTGCCGTTGTGCAATACCTGGATACCGACGCCCGTCGCGCCGCCAGGCGTAAGCGGCAGCGTGTCGGAAACATTCGCCGGATTGGCCTGATCTGTCAGCGTGGCAAAGACATTGGTGGTCAGTCCTGCCTGGCCGCCGGTGCACGTCAACGTAATATTGAAGTTCTGGGAGGTGGTCGATGGCTGTCCCACGCCGCCAAACTGGCTTGCAGGCACGGTACCGATATTGACGGCCGCCGGCGATGCCGCGCTGCAGGTGGGAGTGGAAGGGGCTACATCGATATTACCGTTAAGGACAAAGGACGCGAGCTTATCCCCGCTTGGCGACATATATATCGCTGCAACCTCACCGCTAAGGGTTCCGCCGGTGCTGATAGGGCCAGTTTTAACGAGATATATCCCAACTGACCAAACGTTACCCGGCGCATCCCAAATAACAGAATACCCAGGCTGGGTGCCGGGAACGGGATAAGGTACGTAACCATACACTAAGCTATTTAATTGGAGATAAACTTTCAGCCCGACACCGGGAATGCTAGTGGGAAAAGTGTTGTCAGCTCCAGGCGTGACTCCCGTTGGGCCAGTATAGTTGAAGCCAGTACTAATAGTGGGATTACAGCTGGAACTGCCAGTTGTGCGCACAGAAGATATGTATTGCGAATACAAGACAGTGCCATCCGGAACGTTGGGATCAAACTGCGCTGGAGGAAGATTTTTTAGCGTAAGCATGGCAACCTCTCCTCCGTTGGACCATTGACAGGTTGCCCATGAACATAATGGTGTCAGCGCGAGAGCAAGTGCACACATTAAGCGAAAAATGTTTTTCATAAAAACCTCGAAAGGATTATCGTTCGTAGCACCGAGTTCTGGATTGAATGCAAACCACGAAGCAATGCAATTGGTTGGGGGTAGCGTCAGCTGGTGACGTACCTCGAGTTTTCGGATGTTGATTCAGGCCATGCGGGAATCTGGCCGGTCGCATCGCGCAGGCCGACATAGCGCTGCAGGACCGAAGCATGCATGGAAGCGGGTAGCTTGATGCCCGCATCGCGGCGATCTCCGTTTGGACGGCGATCGACGGATGCGCTGTCCTGGCCGGTATGCGCGCCTGCCGCATGGCTGGTCGCTTCCGCCGCGCTGGTCGCCAGTGTTGAAACGCACTGCCCTTCAATCACATCGGCGAAAACCTGGCGCTGACCTTTCCTTTGCGCCGGCAGCCGGTAGTCGATGCGGCACTGGCCTGCCTGGGTGCTGCCCCATTTGACCGTCAGCGTGCCGCTGTCGGCGATGCCGCGAACGAACAGTTTGCCGGCCTGGCCGACGACGCCGACGGACTTGCCGCCGGCATCGAACACTTCGGCCGCGAACGGCAGCGGCTTGCCGTCGGCACGCGCTGCCCGGATGATCACGGCGCGGCCGGTTTCGGTTTCGTACTTCAGCTTGACCACGGCGCCCAGGTGCGGGGCCACGCTCTGCGTGGTGGATTTGAGCTCCACGTCGCTGGACATGTCTTTCGGATTGAGGCCGATGGTGTTGAGCTGATAGGGCGTGAGATAGGGCACCACCGCATAGCCACCGCCATCGACCTTGACCCCGACGGCTGAACCGACCCTTGCGCCGCTGGCTCCCGGCGCTTCAACCAGGCCCACCGTATCGCCAAGCGACTGCGCGAACGACACGCCACCGCCATGCACGATCACGCCACCGGACGCACCCACCGCAATCTGGTTGGCGTTGTTGCTGTGGCTGTAGCCGGCGCGCAGGTTGGCGAAGCTGCCCTGGTAGCCGACGTTGCCATTGAAGTAGGTGCTGCCGGCGTTGCCGTTGGTGCGGTTGCCGGACACTTCGTAGTTGATGTTGCGGCTGTCGCCGGCAACGCCGCTGATGCCCGCCTGCAGGCTGGTGCCGGCGCTTGCGCCCGTATCGCGCGAGGCATACGTGCGGAAGTTCGGCGCGCGCGGCGAGCTGCCCAGCGGCATCGAGAAGCTGAGCATGATGCGGTTGTCGGTGCGGCCGGGTATCACGGCGCCCGGGCCATAGAAAATATCGTCGATGCGCTCGGCCTCGACCTGCGTGGGCGTGCGGTTGACCGCCTGCAGGCGCGTGCGCTGCGCGGAAATGCCGTAGGTCAGCGATTTGTAGCTGTTGCCATAACCGATGGAGTAGGACGTCTGGCGACCTGTGCTGCTGCCCCAGTAGTCCACGGTGCTGCCGTTGAAGTACAACTGGCCGCCGCCGATTTTCTGGCTGATGTTCAGGTTGAGGCGGCTGCGTTGACGCGCAACCTGATTCGTATTGCCGTCGTACCTGACAAGGTCGCGCAGCGCCACCGCATCCTGCACATCGAGGTAGCCGTTGGTGGAGAAGCGGTACGCGCCCAGGGCAAAGTTGGTGCCCGAATCGGTGAAGTTCTTGTTGAAGGCAACGCCCACGCTCTGGCCGGTCAGCAGGCCGGGGCCAGGCAATTGCGTGTGCGACGCGGCCACATTGAAGGAGACCGCGCCGAAGCGCGTGCTGATGGCCGTGCCCAGGTTCATCTGGCCGTAGCCCTGCGAACTGGTCACGCTGCCGAAGCCGGTAAGCGTATTGTTGAAACCGTGTTGCAGCGTGGCCTGCATCACCCACGGCGTGCTGCCGTAGGTGCCGTATTGTTGCAGCTGGCCGGCGGCCACGCTGAAGTGCGTGGTGCCTGGACGCAACAGCTGGGGCAACGCGGTAAACGGTACGGTAAAGATGTTCTTGCGGCCGTCCGCCTCCGTGACCGTTACCTCCAGGTCGCCACCGTAACCGGTCGGGAACAGGTCGTTGATCTCGAACGGGCCGGCCGCGACGGTGGTTTCGTAGATGATGTAGCCGTTCTGGCGAACGGTGACGCGCGCATTGCTGTCGGCATTGCCATGGATGGTCGGCGCATAACCCTGCTGCGACTGCGGATTCATGCGGTCATCGGTAAAGAGGCTTACGCCGCGCAGGCGAAAGCTGTCGGCAACCTGGCCGCTGGTGAAACTGTCGCCCACCACCACTTGCGCACCCCAGGCGGGAATGTCGCGTTGCAGGTAGGTGGCGGTGTTCTGGTAGTTCGTCGACGAATAGCGGCCCGACACGTTGGACAGCGAGCCCTGGTGGCGCAGATGCCACGCCCCGAGGTTGATGCCCGCATTGATGCCCAGGTACGACTGCGTGCTGCTTGCCGGGCCGGTGGTATGCGAGGAACTGAAGTTGTAGGCAAGCATGCCGGCGTTGATGCCGTTATCCCATTGCGACGGATCGACGTAGCCGCGCGCCGCATTGTTCATGTACAGCTGCGGCACACTGAGGGTCAACGATTGGGTGGTCGAATCGAAGGCCACGGAGGCATCGGGAATGTACTTGCCCAGGTCGCCGCAGATCGGGCCATGGGGAAGCGCATGCGCGGCAACGTCTGCCGGCGTGCTGCCGTCGCCACGCGCGACCTTGTCCAGATTGATGCCCAGCTTGCTGAGCTGCGTGGCGTCGAAGCAGGGCACGGCGCTGTCCTGGCCCTCGACGGCGCTGAAGGTGACGTCGTCGCGACCCTGCCATTGGTCGTTGACGGTGATATCCACGCGATAGCTGCCGGGCAGTACGACGTTGCCTTTTTCGAAGCGGCTCAAGTCGACCTGCTCGCCCATGCTTGAGCTGAAGAATCGACTGTCGAAGCTTGCCGACGGCGAGGCGGGCAAGGCTGCCGGCGAGACAGGCGACAATGCGCCCAGAGCGGTGCCGAATGGCGCAAGCGCTGTCAGAATCAGCGCGCTGGAGCTGCGGATACGCAGGGCCTGCGCGGTTCGACAGTTTTTATGGGCACGTAAGTTAGTCATGGTCATGTCTTTTCAATGCTTTGGCCACCTGTTTCGGTGGCACATCGCGCATAGCGAAGGCCACGGCTCTCTCTCCTGCTTAAAGAGGCGCGAAAAGGAAAAGGAATCGGCTGCGGTTCTGCGGACGTGGCGACCGGGATCGCCACGTTGGAAAGGGTCAGGGCTTCAGTGGCGCCGTCTTGGGCATGAAGCCGCCGGCATCATTGATGATCGAGAACCGCACCTGGGCATTGCTATCCAGGGTGCCAACGCGATCCTTCAATGGAAACACGTGGGTACCGCCCGGTGCCACCATGCCGGTTTCATCGCTGTCGATAAGTTTGCCGCCAGCATCGAGCGCCACTTTTTGAAACGAGACGTAGTACGGCGTGGGGTTGCGCACTTCCAGTACCTGCTTCGCACCCTGGCTGCCCAGCGACCACGTCAGCTGCTTGGGCGCGTCTTCCACCGTACTGGCCAGGTTGGCCGGCCGGAAAAACAACTTGATGCGCGTGCGGAAAGCGAATTGCAGCGAGTTGCGCTCGGCCGTGTCACCGGTAGGCTTTGGCGGCACTTCCAGCACGTTGAGCCAGAACAGCGACTCCTTGTCCGCCGGCAACGGCTCCTTGGTGTACACGATGCGCAGCGACTGGCTCTTGCCCGGCTCCATGCGGAACACGGGTGGCGTGAGGTTGAACGGCACATCGGCCTTGTCCGGCGTGGTCTTTTCATTGCCATCGTCGATCCATGCCTGGACCAGGCGTGGCACTTTCTTGTCCTCATTGGTGAGGCTGACGGTGATCTCGCGGCTCTGCGCGGGATAGACGGCGCGCGTACCGGTAATGACGATGCCAGCGTCGGCGGGCAATGTGGTGAACCCCGCAAGGGCCAGACCGGCGAGGGCGATGAAGCGGCTGAAATGTCGCATGGTGTCCTCCTTGTGAGGGTTGAAGAAATCGTGGGTGGTGCATGGATCGATGGCTGGCTATCCGCCTTGGCCGGGAAAGCTGGAACGCAGCGGCTTCGTAGGTGCAAGTCGCTGCGCCCAGCCTTCGCCGGGATGACGGTCAAAGACACGGCCTTGCCGTCAGATCGCGCTATGTGTTGCCTGGGTTGAAATGAGAGCCGCGAGCAGGCTGAAGTGCTCGCGGCTCCGGTCGATCAGTTGTAGCTGACCGAGTACTCCACTGCGCTTTGAACGGTACCGCCGACCACGGCGCCACCGTCGGCGATGTACTGCGCGAAGAACGGCAGCACGGCGGTGTTGTTGGCGATGGTTACCTGCTTCGACACCGGGTTGGTGGCGAGGTTGATGACCGAGCGGTCGCCATTGAGCAGCTGGATCTGCACGCCGGTCGCGGCACCTGTGTTCATCAGGTTGCCGGTGGTGGCATCGATATCCGGGCTGGCGGCCTCATAGGCGATGGAGACGGGCGTGCCGTTGGTGCAACCGGCCTGGCCGGGGGCGCCGACCGTGATGTTGTAAGGCGTGGAACCGGTAAAGGTGCCGGCATTGGCCAGCGCGGAGGCCTGTACTTCCGGCAGGGTGACGGTGAAGTCGGTGGCACCCGTGCCGTTGCCGTCGATGGTGCAGGTCACGTTCGAGATCTGGCCGGTGAAGGTGATGGTGCCATCGGCGGCGGCGGCGACCGAAGCAGCCATGCCCAGGCCAACCATCACGGCAGCGGATAGAAGAATTTTCTTCATAGGTAATGTCCTAATTAGGCGTGGAATCCCCCCACATTGGCCGCAAGGTTAATGGCCCGTTTTCCACAAGTTTGTTTTAGGTTGGGGGATTACTATTTTCCCATCTGTCCACGCCCCAGGATTTAGTACAAGGCTTATTTTATTAGGGAAATTTCAATTCCCCATTAAAGATTTTCGTACATACCTTATTTAATCCATCGCGCTTTGCGAATCGCATGAATGCGGCGTCACCACCAGAAAAGATACGCATGCCCTTTCGTTGTTGTACGTGGTGCAGATGCATGCGTGCATGTGCACCACGTGCCAACGTGGCGGCAGGCTGTTTCGCCATCTCTGTACTAGCCAGGTGGAACGAACGAAGCAAACGCCTATGGTGACGCTGGGCACTTTGCAGGCAAGTCGATCGCAGCCGGCTTACGTGCCCGTCCAGTATTGCCGACAGCGCCGAATACGCCATGCCTTCAGGCCATACAGCGTAGGCCTAGTCTCTTTTCGTGGCCTTGGATATAGGTATCGCAAATCAGATTGGTACGAATAGATAAATACCTGCCGGACCGGTCCGGTTCAAATGCATTCGATTTCCAGCGTTCCCGTTGCGCAGATTGTTGCTCCAGGCAAATGGGATGCGGGAAACCCAACCGTGGAAGGGATCGCGAACCCGGCTCGTTGACGACGCGGTCAATGCAACGTCGTGGCCGGAATCGCCGTGTGCGAGGTGCGCAGCAGCGTAGCGCCAAGCAGGGCAGCCAGCGCGGCAAAGCATGCACCGGCGAGAAATGCCCATCGATAACCGGCCGCCAGCGCCGCCGCATGCGAGGCGCCCGCGATCCATACGCTTTGCATGCGCGCCTCGGCCAGCGTGGCAAGGATCGCCAGCCCGAGCGAGCCGCCCATCATGAAGGCGGTATTGACCACACCGGAGGCGAGGCCGGACTCGCTTGGGCCTACGTCGCTCATCGCCGCCAGCAACACCGGATTGAAGGCCACGCCGCCGCCGACGCCAAGCAGCAACATGCCGGGCAGGATTACGCTCACGAAGCGGCCGTGTTCCGATGCCTGCGCGAAACACAGCAAGCCCGCTGCCGCCAGCGCCAAGCCTGCCACCAATGGCCGGCGAATGCCGAAGCGCATCACCAGCCTGGCCGACAAGCCCAGCGAGAACACCGCCATGATCAGGTTGGCCGGCAGAAACGCCAGCCCGACTTCCATCGGCCCATAGCCCAGCACCAGTTGCATATACAGCGCGGAAAGAAAGAACCACGCGAACATCGCCGCCGCCCATAGCACGGCCGCCACATTGGCCACCGCCAGGTTACGCAGCTTGAACAGGCGCAATGGCATCAGCGGTGCCGGCACGCGCGTTTCGATGCGCAGAAATAGCAACAGCAACGCCATCGCCGTACCGAGCTGGCCAAGGGTCTGCAACGACCACCAACCCGACTGGCTGCCATTGATGATGGCGTAGACCGCCAACATCAGCGCCGCCGTAACGGTGACCGCCCCGAATACGTCCAGATGCCGCGAAGCGGCGCTGGCCGGCGCCCTCGGCAGCAGACGCCACGCGATCACCGCTACCGCCATGCCGATCGGCAGATTCACCAGGAATACCCAGTGCCAGCTCAGGCTGCTGGTCAGCAGTCCACCGAGCATCGCACCGAGACTGCCGCCGCCCGCGCAGACGAATCCATACACACCCATGGCCTTGGCGCGATCGCCTGGCTCGGCGAACAGATCCATGATCAACGACAACGCCGCCGCCGATACCACCGCCCCGGCCAGGCCCTGCACGCTGCGCGCGATCACCAGTGCGGACTGCGTGGTGGACAGACCGCAAGCCAATGATGTGAAGGTAAAGCCGGCGATGCCCAGGAGGAACAGGCGGCGGTGTCCATATAGATCGCCGAGGCGTCCACCCAGTAGCAAAAAGCCGCCATAGGTGAGCATGTAGGCATTCACCACCCAGGCCAGCGACGTGTCATCGAAGTGGAGATCGGTTTTGATGGAAGGCAGCGCGACGTTAACGATGGTGGTGTCGAGCACGATCATCAGCTCGCCCAGGCATAACAGCACCAGTGCCAGCCAGCGGCGATCAGGATGCGCAAAGGGACTGCTGGCAGCGAGGGGCATGAGCGATCCTGGTAGCCGGAAAAGGGGCGCATCTGTAGTCATGTCGAAGCCGCCCGACGGAGATCGGCATTATCGACTTTTTTTGGTTGAAGGCTTTTTTGCGGTATTCGATGGGAGTTTGCAGGTCGCCTCACGGGGCACTGCTTCGATAGCTGCCATGTTGCGAGGTTGTCCCCTCATCCCGGCCTTCTCCCCGGAGGGGAGAAGGGGTGGTGGGTAGCTGTAATGTCGCGAGGTTGTTCCCTCATCCCGGCCTTCTCCCCGAAAGGGAGAAGGGGTGGTGGGTAGCTGTAATGTCGCGAGGTTGTCCCCTCATCCCGGCCTTCTCCCCGAAGGGGAGAAGGGGTGGTGGGTAGCTGTAATGTCGCGAGGTTGTTCCCTCATCCCGGCCTTCTCCCCGGAAGGGAGAAGGAGAAGTGCATGGCTGCCAGGTCGCCCCTGCGCATGGGATGACCATACGCAGGGGCAACCGCTTACCGCTTACATCACATGCGCGGTCATCTGCTCATGCGGCAGCAACAGTGCTGCGTTCGATGCGACTTCATGCATGGCGACGGGTACATGCATCGCCATGCTCTCCGGCGCCGACTGGCTTGCAGCGATGTCATGCACACTCAGGCGTGCGTCATCCTGAGGGACATGCGCGGCGAACAGTTCCATTTCGCCACCCGCGAGCACATCACCCACCGACAAGCTGTTGAACTGGCTTGCCGCATGCGTATCCACGTGGATCGTAAAGGACTCGCCGCTGCTGCCATCGCGGGCGACGACCGTAAGATTGTGGTCGCCTTCGGCCAGCGGCGTGTTGGGACGGTAGGTCCATTCGCCGTTCTTGTTGACCAGGGCGATGCCCAATTTATTGTCGCCATCGTAGAGGGTGACCGTGGTGTTGGCTGCTGCCGTGCCGTAGATGGTCGGGCGGGTATCATCGATGGTCGATCCGCTTGCCATGTGCCCAACCTGGCTGCCGACCTGATCGTCGACGAACTGGATGGCGAGCACGGGCGGCGGCGCTACCGTATTGACCGTGATGACGAACGGATCGCTTGCCGCCTGCCCCGGAACCGAAACGGTCAGGCTATGCGTGCCATCGAGAAGCGCGGCGTTGGGTGTAAACGACCAATGGCCATTGTTTTCGGCATAGGCCGTTCCGATCAGCTTGCCGCCATCGAAAATGGATACCGTATCGCCAGCCGCCGCGGTACCGCTCAACACGGGACGGGTGTCATCGGTGGTCGCACCGCTTTGCAGGTCGCCTTGCGTATTGCCGACATGGTCGTAGGCACCGGTGATCATCGGCGGATGGGCAACCGTATCCACATTGATGACGAACTCCGCACTGAGCGCGCTGTTGGCGGTCCCGGCAACCAGGTGATGCGTGCCGTTGGACAGGTCCGCATCCGGCGTGAAACGCCAGGTACCGGACGGATCGGCCTGCGCCGTGCCGATCGGGTGATTGCTGTCGCCATCGTAGATCGTGACCAGGCTGTTGGGTTGCGCCGAGCCGATCAGCAGCGGACGCGCATCGTCGGTGTTGGCGCCGTTGGCCAGGTAGCCGGTCGAATTGCCGACGTCATCGTAGACATAGGCGATGGTCGGGGTACGGTCCGCCTCCAGCGGGATGACATGGATCACGAACGCCTCGCTCAACGCGCTGTTGGCGGTCGAGGCGACCAGGCTGTGCGTACCGTTGGACAGGTCCGCATCCGGCGTGAAACGCCAGGTGCCGGACGGATCGGCCAGCGCCGTGCCGATCGGGTGATTGCTGTCGCCATCGTAGATGGTGACCAGGCTGTTGGGTTGCGCCGAACCGATCAGCAGCGGACGCGCATCGTCGGTGTTGGCACCGTTGCTCAGGAAGCTTTGGCTGGGGCCGACATCGTCATAGACATAAGCAATGACCGGCGCCGGTTGCGGTGCGGGTGCGGGTGCCTCGATATGGACGACGAACGGCTGGCTGACCGTCGAACCGTCCAGCGAGGTAACGGTGTACTGGTGGTCGCCGCTCAGCGCCGTCTTCGACTCGAACGTCCATGCGCCGTTCTTGTCGGTGAAGACCGTGCCAACCGCCACTCCGTTATCGAGCACCTTGACGACCGCATTGGCCGGACCCGTGCCGTGCAACGTCGGGTGGGTATCGTCGGTGGTCGCACCGCTTGCGATATGGCCTTGTTGTGCGCCTGCGTGATCGTCCGCATAGTCGATGCTCAGCCCGGGCGCCGGTACGGACACCGCCGCTTCAACGTTGATGACGAACGCATTGCCAGCCGGACTATCGCCCAGCGAGGTGCTGATCGCGTGGCTGCCTTCGCCGAGTTGCAGCGGGTACGACCACTGGCCATTCGCCGTGGCCTGAACGGTATCGACCAGCTTGCCGCCGTCGTAGATCGCGACCATGCCATTGGCGACCGTCGTGCCGACCAGGGTCGGCGTGGTATCGAGGGTGTTCTGGCCGCTATGCAGGTCGATCTGCTTGCCGCTGGCATCGTCATAGACATGATCGATGGTCGGCGCGTGCACGACGCTATCGACGTTGATCACATACGGCGGCACGCTATCGGGCGCGCCCTCGGATTTGGCCACGAAGGCATGCTGAGCGTGATCGTCCAGGGGCTTGTCGACAACAAAGCTCCAGCGGCCGCGATCGTTAGACTGTACGGTCTTCAGCAAAGTGTTGCCATCGTAAATGGACACCCACGTGCCGGGTTCGGCCGAGCCGCCGATGACCGGTTGCGCGTTGAGGGTGGTAGCGCCATTGCCGATATAGCCTTGCCACGGGCCCTGGTTGCTGTACACGGTATCGATGATCGGGCGCGGCAGGATGAAGTCGTCGGCGGCCATGGTGGCGCTGGGGGCGGCATCATGCGCCACGCTCATGCTTGCCATGTCGGCCTGCGCTGCGGCCGGCGTGCCTACGGTAACGTCGAACGCTTGCTGGCTGACGGCGCCACTGCTGTTGCCCACGGTGAAATGGTGTTCGCCCTGGGCGAGCGCCGTTTTCGATTGATAGGACCAGCTGCCGTCGGCGCCAACCAGCGCGATGCCGATCTTCTCGCCGCCATCGAAAATCGTTACCACCGAATTCGCGCGTGCCGTGCCGTGCAGGGTCAAATGCGTATCGTCGGTGTTCGCGCCGCTGTCCAGATGGTCGCCTGCGTACTGGATGCTCGGTACCGACAGGATCGAGGTGTCCACGGTCAGCTCGAATGGCTGGCTCGACGGACCGCTGTCCAGTGATGCGGTAAGTTGATGGGTGCCTTCGTCCAACGGTTGCGGTGGAAAGAAAGTCCACTGACCGCTGTCGGGAACGCGCGCCGTGCCAAGTACCGTGCCGCCATCGCGGATGGTCATGACGCTGCCGGGCGTCCCCGTGCCGCTGAGCAGCGCGTGGGTATCGCCCACCACCGCGCCGCTGGGTTGGTTGCCATGATCGCCAACCATGCCATCGCTGACACCGGCGATGGTTGGCGCGGATGTGGTATATCCCGATACCGTATTTTTATCAGTCATGTTTTTTCCTAAGACTTCTTGCATGCAGGGCATGCTGTATTAATTGCAGGAGTTCCAGTCGTCCCGATGAAACGGGCATGGCGTTGCGTGATGCTGCGGCTGGAATACGAGCCGCCAGCGCCGGGTAAAGAGCGGTTGGCGCACGCATCGTGCAATACGTGCGCCAATCACTTCCGGTTACATCACATGCGTGGTGATGGCTTCATGGGGCAGCGCTTGGTGGATATTGAGCAGCGCGACATCGTTCGACATCGCAACCGGCGCCTTCGCGACACCGTTGCCCTGGTCGCCGTCCACGCCATGCAAGACGAGTGACGCATCATCGTGTACCGGCTGCATGGCAAACAGCTCGGTCTCGCCGCCATGCAGCACGTCGGCGACGGAAAGAGCGTTGATCGCGTTGCCCGCGACGGGTGCTTCCACGATAAGTACAAACGATTCGCTGCTGCCATTTGCCGTCGACGCCGTAAGATGGTGCACGCCATCGCCCAGTTCCATGGAAAACGTCCATTCGCCCTTGTTGGTGGCCCGCGCAACGCCAAGGACCTGGTCGCCATCGGCGATGGTCACGACGCTGCCCGCCGGCGCATAGCCCACCAATGTCGGATGCGTATCGTGCACCACACCACCGCTGGCGAAGTCGCCTTGCGAAGCCGCGGTATTGTCATGCGCATGATCGATCACCGGCGCCGAAGTGGGGGTATCGATGGTGATCGCATACGGTGCGCTCCGGCCACCTTGGGCATCGGTGACCGTGAACGGGTGCGCGCCGGGCTCGAGCGGTTGCTCCGGCGTAAACCTCCACTGGCCGAACTCGTTGGCGGTTGCCGTGCCGAGCACATGCGTACCATCGGCGACGATCACCATACTGTTGGCGGCCGCCGAGCCCTGCAAGGTCGGGGTGGTGTCGTCGGTATGCGCGCCATTTTGCAGCGCCCCCTGGTAGAAGCCCACGTTATCCATCGCCACATCGATGCTCAGCACCGGCGTGGTGATGGGCGGAATGCCCGCGCTATCGATGGTGACGGTAAACGGGGCGCTGGTTGCACCATCCGCTCCGGCCGCGATGAGGTTGTGCAGGCCGTCGCCCAGCGCAGCATCTGGCGTGAAATTCCAGCTGCCGTCCGGATAGACCCGCGCGCTGCCAAGCACATGGCTCAGGTCGCCGTCGTAGATGGTCACGATACTGTTGGGCACGCCGGTGCCGCACAAGGTCGGATGCGTCGCATCGGTGGTGTCGCCTTGATGGACAGCGCCCTGCTGCGCACCTTCGTAGTCGAACAGGCTGGTGATCGCCGGGGCCTCGCCGCTCGCCGGGGCGGTCACGATGGTTACCGTGAACTCGGCGCTGGCCGCACTATGCTCGGTCGTCGCAATGAAATGATGCGCACCCTCGCTCAAGGGCGTGCCCGGCATGAATTTCCACTGCCCGTCTTGACCGGCTTGCGCCGTGCCGACGGGATGATTGCGATCACCGTCGTAGATCGTCACCAGGGTGTTGGGCGCTGCCAGGCCATGCAACAGCGGCCGTGGATCGTTGATCGTCGTGCTGTCGTTCCATAGGCCGGCCGCTGCATGATCCGCATCGGAAACATGCAGGATTTCCGGCGGCATGGCGATGGGTGGAATAACCGCGCTATCGATGGTGACAGTAAACGGAGCGCTGATTGCACCATCCCCTCCGGCCGCGATGAGGTTGTGCAGGCCGTCGCCCAGCGCAGCGTCTGGCGTGAAATTCCAGCTGCCGTCCGGATAGACCCGCGCGCTGCCAAGCACATGGCTCAGGTCGCCGTCGTAGATGGTCACGATACTGTTGGGCACGCCGGTGCCGCACAGGGTCGGATGCGTCGCATCGGTGGTGTCGCCTTGATGGACAGCGCCCTGCTGCGCACCTTCGTAATCGAACAGGCTGGTGATTGCCGGGGCCTCGCCGCTCACCGGAGCGGTCACGATGGTTACCGTGAATTCGGCGCTGGGCGCACTATGCTCGGTCGTCGCAATGAAGTGATGTTCGCCATCGCTCAGCGGCGTACCCGGCATGAATTTCCACTGCCCGTCTTGACCGGCTTGCGCCGTGCCAATGGGATGATTGCGATCGCCGTCGTAGATCGTCACCAGGCTGTCGGGCACTGCCGTACCTTGCAACAGCGGTTGGGTATCGTCGGTGATGGCTCCGCTGGAAAGGTAACCATGCGAGGCACCCGCGTCGTCATAGACGCTCGTGATTACCACCGCTGCCGGAGGCGCGACCGGCTCGATATCGATGACGAAGGCGGCGCTGGGCGCGCTGCTCGCCGTGGCCACGATGAATTGATGCGTGCCCTGGGCAAGATCGGTTAACGGCATGAACTGCCAGGTGCCCCAACCATCGGCCCTTGCCGTGCCGATCGGATGGTTCAGGTCACCGTCGTAGATCGTTACGAGGCTTAAAGGGGCCGCCGTGCCAGAGAGGTTCGGGCGCGTGGTTTCGGTGGTACCGCCTTCGCTCACGAGACCGCCTTGGCCGCCTTCACTGCCGTAGATACGGTCGATGGTGGGCGCCGGATCGATCTTGGGTGCCACCACCGTCACATCGAACGGCGCACTGGTGCGGCCGGCCGCATCGACCGCGACAAGATGATACGTTCCCTGGGGCAAGTCGATCGCTGTATTCCAGCCGCCGTATTCGTTGGCGGTCACGGTAGTGATCAACCGGCCGTCGCTGTAAATCGTCACCAGGCTGCCGGCTTCGGCGTAGCCACTCAGGCTGGGGTGCGCATCGTCGATGGTCGAGCCGCTGTAATAAGTGCCCTGTATGTCGCCAACCCGGTCCTGCACTTCTGAGATGCTCGGCGGCGGCGCAATGACCGTCATCGAAAAATCGGCGCCGGCAGGTTCACCGGCGGCAGCGGCCTTGAACACATGCGAACCGTCGCCAAGCGGCTTCTCTAGAGAAAAGACCCAGTAGCCTTGCGCATTGCTGTGCGTGCTGCCCAGCAGCGTACTGCCGTCATAAATGTAGACCAGGCTGTTTGGCATGGCCTGGCCTTCTATATCCGGCCATATGTCATAGCTGGTCCCGCCGTCGTAGATAGGTCCCCGATCGTCGCCATAATTGCTGTATACATCCGTGATAGTGGCTGGCGAATGCGAGGAGACCGTTGGCGCGGATGCGGTATATCCCAATACCGTATTTTTATCAGTCATGTTTTTCCTAAGACTTCTTGCATGCAGGGGCATGCCGTATCAGTTGCGAGGTTTCTCGCCGACCCAATGAAAACGGGCATGGCGTTGCGTGATGCTGCGGCTGGAATACAAGCCGCCAGCGCCGGGTAACAGCGGTTGGCGCACGCACCGTGCAAATACGTGCGCCAACCAGTTCCGGTTACATCACATGCGTGGTGATGGCTTCATGGGGCAGCGCTTGGTGGATATTGAGCAGCACGACATCGTTCGACATCGCAACCGGTGCCTGCACGACACCGTTGCCCTGGTCGCCGTCCACGCGCAAGACGAGTGACGCATCATCGTGTACCGGCTGCACGGCAAACAGCTCGGTCTCGCCGCCATGCAGCACATCGGCGACGGAAAGAGCGTTGATCGCGACGGGTGCTTCCACGATAAGGACAAACGATTCGCTGCTGCCATTTGCCGTCGACGCCGTAAGATGGTGCACGCCATCGCCCAGTTCCATGGGAAATGTCCATTCGCCCTTGTTGGTGGCCCGCGCAACGCCAAGGACCTGGTCGCCATCGGCGATGGTCACGACGCTGCCCGCCGGCGCATAGCCCACCAATGTCGGATGCGTATCGTGCACCACGCCACCGCTGGCGAAGTCGCCTTGCGAAGCCGCGGCATTGTCATGCGCATGATCGATCACCGGCGCCGAAGTGGGGGTATCGATGGTGATCGCATACGGTGCGCTCCGGCCACCTTGGGCATCGGTGACCGTGAACGGGTGCGCGCCGGGCTCGAGCGGTTGCTCCGGCGTAAACCTCCACTGGCCGAACTCGTTGGCGACTGCCGTGCCGAGCACATGCGTACCGTCGGCGACAATCACCATACTGTTGGCGGCTGCCGAGCCCTGCAACGTCGGGGTGGTGTCGTCGGTATGAGCGCCATTTTGCAGCGCCCCCTGGTAGACGCCCACGTTATCCATCGCCACATCGATGCTCAGCACCGGCGTGGTGATGGGCGGAATAACCGCGCTATCGATGGTGACAGTAAACGGGGTGCTGGTTGCACCATCCGCTCCGGCCGCGATGAGGTTGTGCAGGCCGTCGCCCAGCGCAGTGTCTGGCGTGAAATTCCAGTTGCCATCCGAATAGACGCGCGTGCTGCCAAGTACATGGTCGCCGTCATAGATGGTCACGATACTGTTGGGCACGCCGGTGCCGAACAGGGTCGGATGCGTCGCATCGGTCGTGCCACCTTGATGGACAGTGCCCTGCTGCACACCTTCGTAGTCGTACAGGCTGTTGATCACCGGGGCATGGTCGCTCGCCGGGGCGGCCACGATGGTTACCGTGAATTCGGCACTGGGCGCACTATGCTCGGTCGTCGCAATGAAATGATGCGCACCCTCGCTCAAGGGCGTGTCCGGCATGAATTTCCATTGCCCGTTTCGATCGGCTAACGCCGTGCCAATGGGATGATTGCGATCGCCGTCGTAGATCGTCACCAGGCTGTTGGGCACCGCCTTACCTTGCAACAGCGGCTGTGGGTCGCTGATCGTCGTGCTGTCGTTCCATAGGCCGGCCGCGGCGTGATCCGCATCGGAAACATGCAGGAATTCCGGCGGCGTGGTGATGTCGATCGGCGGCTTGGTATCGACGTGAAGCGAGAAACTGTCGCCCAAGTCGCCGTTTTCGGACCGCGCTATGAGCGTGTGATAGCCATCGCTCAAAAGCCACCTCGACGTCATCTCCCACGAACCATCGTCATTGACATATGCCGTGCCGATCGGGCGGCCGCCATCGAGAATCGTCACGGTCGTGCCGGGCTCCCCGGTACCGTGCAGAGTGGGCCGGTTGTCGTCGGTCGTGCCGTTCTGTGCGACGTCACCTTGCGATGGACCGACATGGTCATACGCGCCGGTGATGGCGGGAAGCTCCTGCTGCGTAACGATCCCGATGAAGAATTCGTTGCCTGCCGTGCCGTTCTCGGACTGCACCATGAGGAAGTGGTAGCCGTCGCGCAGCGGCTGCTTCGGCGTCATCTCCCACGAGCCGTCGTCATTGACATGTGCCGTGCCGATCGCGCGGCCGCCATCGAGGATGGTGACGGTCGTGCCGGGCGCACCGGTGCCACGCAAGGTGGGCCGGCTGTCGTCGGTCGTGCCGTTCGATGCGATCTCGCCTTGCGATGGACCGACATGGTCATACGCGCCGGTGATGGCGGGCGGCGCCTGCTGCGTGTCGATCACGATCGTGAACGTCGCATCGGGCGCGCCATTTTCGGATGAAGCATGCAAGACATGCGTACCATCGGATAAAGCGTCCAAAAGCGCGTAGGACCAGTGGCCGTCGGGACCGACCGGCACGGTCGCCAGGAACTTGGCGCCGTCATAGATCACGACCGTCCCATTCGGGGTGTAGCTGCCTTCCAGGGTAGGCCGTGTATCGTCGGTGGTGGCGCCATTGGCAAGGTAACCCTGCGAGCTACCCACGTCGTCATAGACGCCCGTGATCACCACCGATGCCGGTGGCGCGGCAGCCACGATATCGATCACGAAGGCGGCACTGGGCTCGCTGCTCGCCGTGGCCGCGATGAATTGATGCGTGCCCTCGCTCAAGGGCGTGCCCGGCATGAATTTCCATTGCCCGTCTTGACCGGCTTGCGCCGTGCCGATGGGATGGTTGCGATCGCCGTCGTAGATCGTCACCAGGCTGTTGGGTACTGCCGTACCTTGCAACAGCGGTCGTGGGTCGTTGATCGTCGTGCTGTCGTTCCACAGGCCGGCCGCTGCGTGATCCGCATCGGAAACATGCAGGATTTCCGGCGGCGTATCGATGGCAATCGGTGGCAGGGTAGCGATCTGGATGAAGAATTCGTTGCCTGCCGTGCCGTTCTCGGCGTGCACCGTGAGGGAATGATTGCCGTCGCGTAGCGGCTGCTTCGGTGTCATCTCCCACGAGCCGTCGTCATTGACATGGGCCATGCCGATCAGGAGGTAGTTATCGAGAATGGTCACGGTCGTGCCGGGCACACCGGTGCCGCGCAAGGTGGGCTGGTTGTCGTCGGTCGTGCCGTTCGATGCGATCTCGCCTTGCGATGGACCGACATGGTCGTATGCGCCGGTGATGGCGGGCGGCGCAGGTGGCGCGGGCGGCGCCTGCGTAACGATCTGGATGAAGAAATCGTTGCCCACCGTGCCGATCTCGGACTGCACCCTAAGGGAATGGGCGCCGTCGCTCAGCGATTGATTCGGCGTCATCTCCCATGAACCGTCATCATTGACATGGGCCGTGCCGATCGGGAGGTAGTTATCGAGAATGGTCACGGTCGTGCCGGGCACGCCGGTGCCGTGCAAGGTGGGCCGGTTGTCGTCGGTCGTGCCGAACGGTGCGATCTCGCCTTGCGATGGACCGACATGGTCATACGCGCCGGTGACGGCGGGCGGTGCGGGCGGCGCGGGTGGCTGCGTAACGATCCCGATGAAGAATTCGTTGCCTGCCGTGCCGTTCTCGGCGTGTACCGTGAGAGAGTGATTGCCGTCGCGTAGCGGCTGCTTCGGCGTCATCTCCCACGAGCCGTCGTCATTGACATGGGCCGTGCCGATCAGGAGGTAGTTATCGAGAATGGTCACGGTCGTGCCGGGCGCGCCGGTGCCGTGCAAGGTGGGCTGGTTGTCGTCGGTCGTGCCGTTCGATGCGATCTCGCCTTGCGATGGACCGACATGGTCATAGGCGCCGGTGATGGCGGGCGACGCGGGCGGCGCCTGCGTAACGATCCCGATGAAGAAAGCGTTGCCCATCGTGCCGCTCTCGGACTGCACCGTGAGGAAGTGGTTACCGTCGCTCAGCGGCTGCTTCGGCGTCATCTCCCACGAGCCGTCATCATTGACATGTGCCGTGCCGATCGGGATGTAGTTATCGAGAATGGTCACGGTCGTGCCGGGCGCGCCGGTACCGTGCAAGGTGGGCTGGTTGTCGTCGGTCTTGCCGTTCGATGCGATATCGCCTTGCGATGGACCGACATGGTCATACGCGCCGGTGATGGCGGGCGGCGCGGGCGGCGCCTGCGTAACGATCCCGATGAAGAAAGCGTTGCCCATCGTGCCGCTCTCGGACTGCACCGTGAGGAAGTGGTTACCGTCGCTCAGCGGCTGCTTCGGCGTCATCTCCCATGAGCCGTCGTCATTGACATGTGCCGTGCCGATCGGGAGGTAGTTATCGAGAATGGTCACGGTCGTGCCGGGCGCGCCGGTACCGTGCAAGGTGGGCTGGTTGTCGTCGGTCTTGCCGTTCGATGCGATATCGCCTTGCGATGGACCGACATGGTCGTATGCGCCGGTGATGGCGGGGGGCGCGGGCGGCGCCTGCGTAACGATCCCGATGAAGAAAGTGTTGCCCATCGTGCCGCTCTCGGCCTGCACCCCAAGGGAATGGTAGCCGTCGCTCAGCGGCTGCTTCGGTGTCATCTCCCACGAGCCGTCGTCATTGACATGTGCCGTACCGATCGCGCGGCCGCCATCGAGGATGGTCACGGTCGTGCCGGGCACGCCGGTACCGTGCAAGGTGGGCTGGTTGTCGTCGGTCGTACCGGCCAATGCGATCTCGCCTTGCGATGGACCGACATGGTCATAGGCGCCGGTGATGGCGGGCGGCGCGGGCGGCTCAGGCGGCTGCTGCGTAACGATCCCGATGAAGAACTCGTTGCCTGCCATGCCGTTCTCGGCCAGCACGGTGAGGGAGTGGTTGCCGTCGCGTAGCGGCTGCTCCGGCGTCATCTCCCACGAGCCGTCGTCATTGACATGTGCCGTGCCGATCAGGAGGTAGTTATCGAGAATGGTCACGGTCGTACCAGGCGCGCCGGTACCGTGCAAGGTGGGCTGGTTGTCGTCAGTCTTGCCGTTCGATGCGATCTCGCCTTGCGATGGACCGACATGGTCATAGGCGCCGGTGATGGCGGGCGGCGCGGGCGGCGCCTGCGTAACGATCCCGATGAAGAAATCGTTGCCCACCGTGCCGATCTCGGACTGCACCGAGAAGAAGTGGTTGCCGTCGCTCAGCGGCTGCTCCGGCGTCATCTCCCACGAACCGTCGTCATTGACATGTGCCGTGCCGATCGGGTAGCCGCCATCGCGGATGGTCACGGTCGTGCCGGGCACGCCGGTGCCGCGCAAGGTGGGCTGGTTGTCGTCGGTCGTGCCGAACGATGCAATCTCGCCTTGCGATGGACCGACATGGTCATACGCGCCGGTGATGGCGGGCGGCGCCTCGATCACGATCGTGAACGTCGCATCGTGCGCGCCATCTTCGGATGAAGCATGCAAGACATGCGTACCCACGGACAGCGCCTGCGAAAGCGGAAGCGTGTAGGACCAGCGTCCGTCGGGGCCGACCGGCGCGGTTCCCAGCAAACTGGCGCCGTCATAGATCTTGACCGTTCCATACGGGACGTAGCTGCCTTCCAGGGTCGGCCGTGTATCGTCGGTGGTGTCGCCATTGGCAAGGTAACCCTGCGAGTAACCCTCACCGTCATAGACGCCCGTGATCTCCACCGATGCCGGTGGCGCGGCAGCGATATCGATCACGAAGGCGGCGCTGGGCTCGCTGCTCGCCGTGGCCGCGATGAATTGATGCGTGCCCTGGGTAAGATCGGTTACCGGCATGAAGTGCCAGGTGCCCCAATCACTGGCCCTTACCGTGCCGATCGGATGGTTCAGGTCCCCGTCGTAGATCGTTACGAAGCTTAAAGGGGCCGCCGTGCCAGAGAGGGTCGGGCGCGCGGTTTCGCTGGTACCGCCCTCGTTCAAGAGCTCGCCCTCACTGCCGTAGATACCGTCGATGGTGGGCGTCGGATTGACCTTGGGTGCCACCACCGTCACCTCGAACGGCTCACTGGCACGGCCAGTCGAATCGACCGCGACAAGATGATGCGTCCCCGGGGGCAAATCGACCGACACATGCCAGCCGGCGTATCGATTGGCGTTTACGGTAGTGAGCACCTGGCCATCGCTGTAGATCGTCACCAGGCCATTGGCGACGGCCTCGCCACGCAGCGTGGGATGAGTGTCGTCGATAGTCGAGCCACTGTAATGGTCGCCCTGTATATCGCCGACCAGGTCCTGCACCAGGGAGATGGCCGGCGACGGCAAGTACACCGTCATCGAAAAACCCTCACCGGCAGGCTCGCCGGCAGCGGCGGCCGTAAGCACATGCGAACCGTTGGCCAGCGACTTTTCTGTGGGAAGCGTGCAGTACCAGTTGCCTTGATCATTGCTATACGCACTGGTCAGCAACACACCGTTGTCATAGATACGGACCAGGCTGTTCGGCGTGGCCAGGCCTTCCATCTGCGGCGTTACGGTGTAGATGGTCCCGCCGTTCTCGATGCGGTCATAACTGCTGAATACATCCGTGATGATGGCCGGCGAAACGGCCTTCCCTGACGTCATCCTGTTGTCGATCACTGCTTATCCTTCGTTTGTCTTGGTTCTTGGTAGGCCGAGGCCTGTCTACTGCTTGCTTGCTTCGTTTTCCCCTGAACTGCTTAGCCAATCGAGCAACTTGCCCGCGCCCGCATAAGCGCTGATGACGGCTTCGTAACCGTCAAAGCGGCTGCTGACCTCGCCTATCTGATCGTTGTAGTGATCGGTTTCGGAGATGAGCACGTCGAGCAGGCTGCGCTTGCCCAGCTGGTACCACTGCTCGAACATCGCCTTGCGCACCTGCAAGGTTTCATTGACCAGGTCGCCATAGTCGTCGGCGCGCTTGAAAGCATCGCGTGCATTCAACACCGCATCGCGCAGCTGGTACTCGTAGTTGCGCTCCAGCGACGCGGCTTGTTGATGGCTGCCCTCGGCGCGCGCAAACGCGGCGCGGCGCGACGACGAATTGGCGCCGCCGCTGAAGAGCGGCCAGCTCACCTGCAACACGGTTTGCCACGGTCGCTGCAATCCCTGCGCATCCCGGAAGGCGCTCTTGCTGACCAGCCAGTCGACGCGCGGCTTGAACGAAGCACCGAGCGAACCGGCGTGAAGGTCGGCCGCGGCAGCGGTCGCCTTGGCCTGCAGTACGGCGGGATGATCGCGATAATCGCCGGCCAGGGATTTGAGGCCTTCATCGCTGATCGGCCAGCGGCCGCCGTCGGGTATCTCCGCATGCTGGCCGTTGAGCAGAATGCGCAGCTTGAGTTCGTCGTTGCGCATTTGTGTGGCGCTGGTATCGCGTACCGTCATGGCCGACAGCAACTGCGCCTTGGCCTGCACCCATTCGCTGCGGCGCCCCTGGTCGGCCCTGGCGATCTGCGCCAGCATGTTCACCAGCGTGCGCATGCGTGCGACGTAGGCATCGCCCAGCGCCGTCATCGTGCGGTGGCGGCCGAGTTCCAGCAGCGTCGTGCAGACGTCCAGGGCGTTGCTTTCCAGCGCCGCGCGATAGCCCAGGCCGGCGGCCTGCGCGAGTTGCCGGCTGCTTTGCACGTTCTTGCGCCCGCTGCCCCAGTCGAACACGGTGGTTTGCATGTTGAGCGATACGGAGTCGTACCGGTTCGTATCGTTCGGCGACAAGGACGGGCCTCCAAACGTCTTGGCGCGGGTCTGTGCGCCCAGCGAGACCTGCGGCAGGCGCTGCCCGCGCGCGGTGCCGACGTCGTCGCCGGCCGCTTCGGCCTGCGCACGCGCCTGCAACACATCGGGACTGGCCGCCGCCGCCAGCGTGGCCATGTCGTAAAACATTTTGCGCAGTTGCGCCGCCGTGAGCGCCGCATCACGCCGATGCAGCGACTCGTCTTCGGGCGCATCGTTCAGCCATTGCGCAAACACGGAAGCGGCCACGGTAGGCGAGGCGCCGGTGACGGGTCCGTGCGGCGCCGGCGCCGCGCCCTCCTCGTCCACCGTGGCCGCCGCCGCCACCGATGCGCGTGGCGGCGGCGCGGTGCCGTCGTTCGCCGCGGCGATGCCCGTGCATGCCAGCGATATCGCCAGCATCCACAGGCCGTTCCATCGCCTGCCCGACGCGGCAGGCCAGCATGTACTTGGGTGCATGTTCATCGTTCCCGGAATGCTTCGCGGGCCTTGAAAACCGGCTTGAGGATGTAATCCTGGATGGTCTTTTCGCTGGTGCGGATATCGATCGTCGCGGTCATGCCGGGAATGATCGGCAACGCCTTGCCGCCAGCGTGCAACGTGCGCTGGTCCGATTGCACCAGCACGCGATAGAAGCGTTCCTCGTTGGGCTTGCGCTCGTCTTCCAGGGTATCGGCGCTGACCACTTTCACCACGCCCTTCAGCGCGCCGTAAATGCCATAGTCATAGGCGGAAAGCTTGATCGTCGCCGGTTGGCCGGGGTGCACGAAGCCGACTTCCGACGGCTTGATCTTGCCCTCGACCCACAACGGCTCGTCGACCGGCGATACCTGCAAAATGGTTTCGCCCGGCTTGATCACGCCACCGAGGGTAGTGATGCGGATATTGGTGACCACGCCATCCAGTGGCGCGACCACGTCGGTACGCTCCAGCGCGTCCGCGTGGCCGACGAGGTTTTCGCTGGTCTGCGCCAGTTCGAGCTGCGCCTGCGCCAGTTGCGAATTGGCCTCGGCCTTGAAGCGGTTGCGTTGCTCGACGATCTGCGCCTGCAAGCTGTTGGCGTCGCGCCGCATGCGCAGGATTTCCACTTCCGATACCAGCCCCTTGTGCATCAGCGGCTCGGATAGCGCCAACTCCTTCGCGGAAAGGTCGTAGCTGCGCTGCAGCGATGCCACCGCCTGATCCAGCGCATGGCGGCGCGCGCGATAAGCGTCGGTCTCCTCTTTCACCACCTTGGCGTCCTTACGGACCTCCTCGGGGAAAACCAGCGGCGTGTCATAGGCTTCGGCCTTCAGGCGGGCAACCGTGCCTTTCAAGCCGATCACCTTGGACAGCACTTCGCGATAGCCGACCTGCGCGCGCGTCGGATCGATCTTCAGCAACAGCTGGCCTTTGGATACCTGCTCGCCCTCGTGCACCCGCATATCCGCCAGGATGCCGCCATCCAGGCTCTGGATATCCTGCTCGCGGCTCTGCGAAACCACCTTGCCCTCGGCGCGGGTCACTTCCTCGACCCGCGCGAAGTGCGCCCACGTCATGCCAATGACCAGCACCACGGCGATCACGCACAACGTGATTCGCGTCGCGGGCAGGGATTGGGCGAGCAGCGCTTCATGGAGGTCGTTGACGTATTTCGCATCGCCGGCCTGCAACGCCTGTTGGTTCTTGCGCTTGCCGCGCAGCCACGGCGCGATCATGACGACACCTTGGCAGCACGCGGCGCGGTCTCGGCGGCACGTGCCGCCGCCAGGTTCGCCAGTACCGTGTCCTTGGGACCGTCGGCCACCAGCTTGCCCTCGTCCACCACCAGCACGCGATCGACCAGGCTCAACACCGACGGACGATGCGTCACGAGCAACAATGTCTGCCCTTGCGTGGCGCGCGCGAGATGTTCGATAAAGCGCGCCTCGGTCTGGCTATCCATGGCGCTGGTGGGTTCGTCGAGCAGCAGCACTTTGGGCTGTGCCAGCAGGGCCCGCGCCAGCGCCACCAGTTGCCGTTGGCCACCGGACAAGCCTTCGCCGGTTTCGCCGATCGGCAGGTTCACGCCCAGCGGATGACGCGCCGCCATGCCCTCCAGGCCGGTAAGGCGCAGCACGTGCAGGAATTCCTCGGCGCTGGCCTGCGGCCGCGCCAACATGATGTTCTGTCGCAAGGTGCCGTAGAAAAGGCGCGAATGCTGGCCGACGTAACCCACCGCCGCACGCCAGTCGGCAAGATCGAGCTGCGAAGCGTTGAGCCCATCGGCAAGCAATTCGCCCTGGGTCGGCTGGTAAAGGCGCGCCACGATGCGCAGCAGCGTCGACTTGCCGCTGCCGACCTTGCCGACGATGCCGATGCGCTCGCCGGCGGCGAACGACAGATTTATCCCGCTGAGCATGGGCGGCGGCGGCGGCTGTCCCTGCGGCACCGGATAGGAAAAGCCCAGGTTGCGCAGTTGCATCCGGCCGGTGATGACATGATCGGAAAGATATTCCTGGCTGGCATCGCGCTCGGTCGGCGTCGCCATCAGCTGGTCGATCGACTTCAGCGCGACCTTCGCCTGCTGGTAGCGCACGGCCAGGCCGATCACCTGGTTCAACGGCGCGATCGCCCGGCTGCCCAGCATCACCGTGGCAATCAGCGCGCCCTGGGTCAGCGTATGCGCTTCGATCAGGTAGACGCCGATCACGATCAGGATGACCGTCTGCAACTGCTGGAAGAAAGTGATGAAATTGGTCGCCAAGCCGGAAAGATGGCGCGACTTCATCGACGTGGCGGCCGACAGTGCGCTGAAATGGTCCCAGCGCCGCTGCATGAAGCCTTCGCCGCCGGCCGCCTTGAGTGTCTCGATGCCTTCGATCGATTCGATCAACACGCCCTGCTTCAACGACGATTCGCGCAAGTTCTCGTTCATGACGCGCGACAGCGGCCATTGCACGATGGTGCTGACGATGATGACCAGCGGGATCATCGCCAGCGGCACGAAGCCCAGCGGGCCACCCACGGCAAAAATCACCGCCACGAACAACAGCACGAACGGCAGGTCGGCAATCGCCGACAACGTGGCCGAGGTCACGAAGTCACGCACCGAATCGAACTCGCGCAACTGGTTGGCGAACGTGCCGGGCGAGCTGGGCTTGTATTCCATGCGCACCGACATCGCCTGGCGGAACACCATGCTGCCCATCACCAGGTCGGCCTTCTTGCCGGCCATGTCCAGCACGTAGCTGCGCACGAAACGCGATACGCCTTCAAAAACCATGGCGATAGCCACGCCGATGGCAAGCGACCACATGGTGACCAGCGCGTAATTCGGCACCACGCGGTCGTACACGTTCATGGTGAAGAAAATGCTGGCCAGCGACAGCACATTGACCAGCACGCTGGCGAGCGCGGCCTGGCCGTAGTACGAGCGATAGCGCCACAGCGTGGCGAACAGCCAGTGGCCCTTGGCGGCAGGCGGCAAGGTGCCAGTGCGCGCATCGGGTTGCGTATCCGGCTTGGGCTTGGCCAGGATCGCAACGCCCGCGTACATCGCGTCCATCTCTTCCTGGCCGACTTCCACGGCCGTATCGCCAACCTCCGGCATGATGACGCGATAGCGCAATTCTTTTTCCACGCGCTGGCAACCCAGCAGCACGCAGCCGCCGCGATCCCTGCGCAGCAAAACCACCGGCAACAGATGTGGCGAGATGGTGGCCGCCTTGCGCTTGACCAGGGCCGCGGACATGCCGGCCTGATCCAACACCGATAGCGCCAGCGAAGGCTCCAGCGGCCCCACCAAAGGCAGGTTCGCCTTGTAGGCATGAACCGATTTCTGCTTGCCGTAATGCGAACAGAGCAGCATCAGGCTATGCAGCAACGTATCGTCCACCGAGGTGCCTTGGCGCGTATCGGGTAACGATGATGAAAGGTCCGCGAGGCTGCTAGAACTCACGCTTGCACGCTCCATAAAAAGCCATTGATGTTTTTCGCGGCACAGTCATGCTGCTGACAAGCAGCGACATTTCGTCGGAGCGTGCCGGTGCAACCCTTAGCTCATGAAGCCGTGACGGATTTGAATATGGGTGCGTCGGAAAAACGGTGGCATTTATGGTCGCGAGTAAGTCATGCCTGTTCCATAGAACTATTCTTAAATATGTAGCACTCCGTTTCCTTGGAGCGGAGACGCCGAGTGAGGCCTGCCGCTTACGCGACTTCATCAAAACAAACTTAGTTAACGTAGATATTTTTGCGGGGCGCAAAAAGCAGATGCATCGGTTATTGCAAGTGAACTGTTGAACAGCTGAGACGAGTAACGATCAAGCAAGCGCGTGCAATGTGGGCTTCTCTTTCCTCAGGAATATGGATAGATGAAATAGGGCGCGCTCAGGGCATGGCCTCGCCCCGGCAAAAGAAGGGAGCAGCTCCACACTCCGCGCACCGATTCGCCTAGCCCAAAAGTCATGCCCACAAAACCGTCGTGGCCTACTATCGTCGGGAACTCACTCCATAGAAGGCGATCGTCATGCTGCGATTTCGAAAGCTCCTCACCTTATCGATGCTCGGCAGTGCCGTGGCCCTGGGCGTGGCCACGATCGCAATGGGTGCCGGACAAGGCGCCGCGCCCGGCACGGATATCGGCATCGACCTGAAAGGTATCGACCACACCATCCAGCCCGGCAACGACTTTTTCGGCTACAGCAACGGCGATTGGCTGAAGACGGCGCAGATCCCGGCCGATCGCTCCAGCACCGGTACGTTCCTGCAGGTCTACGAACTGGCCGAAAAGCGTACCGCCGAACTGATTCGCAATGCCGCCACGCATCCCGCGGCGGCCGGTTCCAATGAGCGCAAGATCGCCGACTACTACGCCGCCTTCATGAACGAGGCCAGCATCGAGAAGCAGGGCCTCGCCCCGCTGAAACCGCAGCTGGATCGCATCGATGCGATCAAGACGCGCAACGACCTGGCCAGCGTGCTTGGCAGCGAGCAACGCGCCGACGTCGATCCGATCAATGCCACCAACTTCCATACCGAACACGTGTTCGGCCTGTTCGTCACCCAGGGCCTGGAAGACCCCTCGCATCCGATGGCTTACCTGCTGCAAGGCGGCATCGCGATGCCCAGCCGCGACTACTACCTGTCGCAGGATGCGCAAATGGCGGCGTTTCGCGGCAAGTACCTCACCTATGTGACGTCGCTGCTGCGATTGGCCGGCACGCCCGATGCCGAGACGCAGGCCAAGGCCATCATCGGCCTGGAAACCAGGATCGCCCAGGCGCAGGAATCGCTGGTGGACAGCCAGGATGTGCACAAGGCCAATAACGTCTGGAACGTCGGCGACTTCGCGCAGAAGGCGCCCGGCCTGGACTGGAACGCCTATTTCAAGGCTGCCGGCCTGGCCGGACAGAAGCAGATCGACGTCTGGCAACCTTCGGCCACCACCGGCATCGCCGCCCTGGTGGCGAGCGAACCGCTGGAAACCTGGAAGGCGCTGTTGCGCTACCACGCGCTGGACGAGGCCGCGCCACTGCTGCCCAAAGCCTATGCCGACCTCAACTTCGATTTCTACGGCACCACCTTGCAGGGTACGCCCAAGCAGCAGGAGCGCTGGAAGCGCGCCGTCGCCGCTACCAATACCGACCTGGGCGATGCCGTCGGCCAGATCTATGTGGCGCATTATTTCCCGGCGGCGTCCAAGGCGAAGGTGCAGGCGCTGGTGAAGAATATCCTGGCCGCCTTCGACGACCGCGTCGATACCTTGTCGTGGATGACCCCGGCCACCCGCGCCAAGGCCAAGGAAAAAATCGCCACGCTGCGCGTTGGCGTCGGCTATCCGGAATCCTGGCGCAACTATCGCGCGCTGGACATTCGCGCGGACGATCCGCTCGACAACCACGAGCGCGCGGTAGCGCTCGAATACCGGCATCAACTCGCCAAACTGAACCAGCCGGTGGATCGCGGCGAATGGTGGATGACGCCGCAGACCGTCAACGCGGTGAACCTGCCATTGCAGAATGCGCTTAATTTCCCGGCCGCGATCCTGCAACCGCCATTCTTCGATCCAAACGCCGATGCGGCCGCCAACTACGGCGCCATCGGCGCCATCATCGGCCACGAGATCAGCCATAGCTTCGACAACACCGGCGCCGATTTCGATGCGCAGGGCAAGCTGGAAAACTGGTGGACGCCGCAGGATGCCGCGCACTTCCAGGCCGCCACGCAGAAGCTGGTCAAGCAGTTCAACCAGTATGAAGCCCTGCCCGGCTTGCATGTGGACGGCCAGCAGACGCTAGGCGAAAACATTGCCGACGTATCTGGACTCACCGTCGCGTATGCCGCTTATCACAAGTCGCTGGGCGGCAAACCTGCACCGGTGATCGACGGCCTCACGGGCGACCAGCGCTTCTTCCTGGCGTTCGGGCAGGCATGGCGTTCGAAGATCCGCGACGCCGCGCTGCGCCAGCGCCTGGCTACCGACGTGCATGCACCGGCCAATTTCCGGGCGGAAACTGTGCGCAATATCGATGGCTGGTATGACGCATTCGATGTAAAGCCGGGCCAGAAGCTTTATCTGTCGCCGGATCAGCGGGTAAAGATCTGGTAAGTATTGCCTTGCTTCCCTTTTGTTCCCTCTCCCGTTCGGGGAGAGGGATGGAGTAAGAGCACACCTTGCCAACAACCATGGTGGCGCGCCGTCGTTGCCATCAGCGACAAGCGCCACTCTCCTTTCCGAATCTTTTCTTGAAAACGAAGAACGCAGCCGGCGTTTGTCACGCCATGCCATCCATGTATGGCAGTTATCGCCGCGACTGCCGGACTTAGCGTCGACGAACGAAGCTTCGCATCACCAGTCCGGGGACAGTCTTGAATACCATGGGTCGTTCGCAGCCTTCGTCGGCAGCGATGAATACGAAGCGGTCGCCATCGAGGATGTAGCTGGCCGGCAGTTGCTTGCCGGCATCCGCGCCGATCGCGTCCACCCAGGTGATGGCCTTGGGCGTAACGGAGGCATCAAGCGCGAAGGTGCCTTCCAGTAGCAACTCTCCAGTTACGCTGTGCACGGCGAAGTGCTGGCCGCGAATGGTCGTGATGGCGCCGGGTGCGCCGTGTTCGTCGGGAGGGTTGTTGAGGCCATCGGCTTCGTGGGCGATTTGTTCCCATCGGCCTTGCAGGTTGGCCAAGTCCTGGCGTGATGGGTTGCAGGTGCTGTCAGGCATTAGCTTGATGGTCCATGGATATGTTTCTTGCTCTATCCCTTTGGGGGAGAGGATCGAGGTGAGGGGCAATCTGGCCTTGCCGCATATCGGAGCGGTGCTTTGAATGACTCTTCGGGCGAGGTTGGCCCCTCACCCTGCCCCCCATGACTGGCGTAACGGCGGGATTGGACCGCGCGCGAATTTCCCGGAAACATTCGTGTTCTTCGCCGCAACCGTACTTGCCGGCCATGTGCTGCAACGGCGTCCGCGATGACGGTGCTTGGCGCCCGGCTTTTCTGGGCGCGGTTGATCTACGTGCCGGCGTACGCGCTGGGCATCGCCTATGTGCGGACGCTGGTCTGGGCAGTGAGCATCGTCGGTATCGTACTGCTGCTGGTTCCGCTGTTCTGAGGCAACCACCGCTCACGCCAGATTGACTTGCACCTTCACTGCCGACCGCGGCGAGAGCGCGGCCGCCAGGGCGGACGAAAGCTGTTCACCCGTCAGCGGCTTGCGCAGGAATCCATCGATGCCCGCCTGGCGGATGCGAGCCGCTTCATCGCCCCGTGTGCCCAGTGCAATGATCGGCACGTGCTCGCCATCGCTTTCGCCCTGGCGCATCAAATGCGCCACCTGGAAACCATCGATGCCTGGCAGCTCCAGTTCGAGCAGGACTACGTCGCATGGTCCGAGCGCCATTTCAGCCAGCGCATTCAAGCCGTGCGTGGCGTAGCGCACGCGATGCCCCTGATGTTCGAGCATATGGCGGATGGCGTTTGCGGCGACGGGATCGCCATCGACCAGCAGCACGTCGCACACACGTCGGCGAGCCGGCGCAGGCATATCCGCCGCAGCCGGAAGCCGTGACATCTGCAAGGGCAGGCGTATCCGGAACGTGCTGCCTTCGCCGAGCGCCGATTCCAGCGTCATGCCGCCGCCCATCAGATTGACCAGCTCGTTGCAGATCGCCAGGCCCAGTCCGCTGCCAATGCTTCGCTGCGGCCCTTCGTCCTGTTCGAAGCGATGGAACATGCGTACCCGGCTGGTCTCGGAAATGCCCGGCCCGGTGTCGCTTACATCCAGGCACAGGTGATCATCCGTCCAGCCGGCGTGGATGATGATGCTGCCGCGCTCGGTAAACTTGACCGCGTTGTTGACCAGGTTGAACAGTACCTGGCGAATCCGCAGTGCATCGCCGACCAACGATGCGGGTACGTCATCGTTGATGCGCAGGCTGAGCGCCAGGCCCTTGGCCTGCGCAGCGCCGCGTTGCAGGCGCAGCACATCCTGCATCATCGGGCGCACTTCGAACGGCACGCTATCCAGCACGAGCTTGCCGGCCTCGATGCGAGCGAGGTCCAGGGCATCGTTCAAGAGTTTGAGCAGCACATTGCCGGCACGCTGCATCGACTCGGCGTAGTCGCGCTGCGTTTCATTGAGCGGCGTGGCGAGCAGCAACTCGGCCATGCCGATCACCCCCGTCATCGGTGTGCGGATTTCATGGCTGAGCGTCGCCAGGAAGTGGCTCTTGGCCGCGCTGGCCTGTTCGGCAATCTGGCGCCGCTGCTCGGCCAGCTGCATGCCATGCCGGTGCGCCATCCGGCGACGCCAGGCCAGCAGCAGCAATATGGCCAATGCCACCGCCAGTCCCGCGTAGAGCAGCCAGGCCCACCAACGCATCCAGGGCGGCGACTGCACCTGGATGCGCAGGGGTGTCTGCAATTGCATCCAGCCGCCGTCCGCGCCGCGCGCCGTGATGTCCAGCGTGTAATCGCCGCTGCCCAGGCCGGTGAATTCACGCTCGCCGTGGTTGTCCAGATCGACCCAATCGCTGTCGAACCCACGCAACCGGTAACGGTATTGGTTGGCTGACGGATTGATATACGAAAACACCCGGGCCTGGACACGCAGCTGGCTGTCGCGCCAGCTCACCTTTATCGGTGCGGGTCGTAGTGGAAGGTTACGCACCACGCCATGGCGCAGCACGCTGACCTGCGTGACCGATAGCGCGGGCGACACCGGCGCCTTCTCGACCTTGTCCGGATCGAAGCCCACCACGCCCCCGAGCGTGGCCGCATACAGGTAGCCATTGGGCAGCAAGGCAAAGCCGCGGCCGAATTCGCCGTTTGCCAAACCGTTTTGCAGGCCCAGCTGGTGGAAGCTTCCGTGCTCGGGGTTGAAGCGCCACAAGCCGTCGATGCTGAAAATCCACAGGCGACCCAGGCAATCGACATCCAGATCGACCGCCTGCAGCGAAGGCCAACCCCGGGCCGCATCGACTGTGCGATCGAGCACCAGCCCATCGCCTCGGCGGCGATAATGCGCCAGGCCGTCATCGGTGGCCAGCCAGATACCGGTGCGATCGAAGTCGAAAGCGTTGATGGATTGGCCCGCCGGTACGCCGGGCACCATCACGAAACGGTCGCGCGCGCGATCCAGCCACATCAGGCCGCCATCGCTGGCGTACCAGAAGGTGCCCTGGTAGAGCATCATTTCGCTGCCCCACATCACCTTTTCGTTCGGCCGGTCCATCGCCACCTGGGAAACCGCCAGCGTGTCCGGATCGATACGGAAGATGCCGTGACCGAAGGTGCGTGCATACATCTTGCCGTCCATGCCGGGTTCCACTTCCAGCGGACGGTTGAGTTCGTGCGTCTGCGGATCGACCTGATCGAGCCGGCCATGCACATAGTCATAGCGATACAGCGCGCCTTGCACGGCCACCCACAGGCGTTGGCGATCGTCTTCGGTCATGCCGAGCACTTTTCCGCGCAGGCCACTGAGCATGTGCTCCACGCCGCCCGTGACCGGATCGAGGCGATCGATCCGGCCGTCGCGCTCACCCACCCATACATGCCGGCCATCATGGCCGCGCGCCATGGTCGTCGCTGCCGAATCGCGCAGGCTGCCGGGGTCATCCGGGATATGCGTGAAACGGCTGAAGCTGTTCCAGTCCGGCGCGAGGTAAGCCACGCCGCCATCGAGCAACGCCACCCACAAACCGCCTTCGCGATCGACCAGCGTCTGCGAAATCCAGCTGCCGGGCAAGTTGCCATACAGCAGGGGCTGGTCGAACACGGCGGTCACCGGTCCATCGGGGCGCGATTGCAGATACATGCCGCGCTGCGTGCCGATCCACAGATGGCCGGCGGTATCGCGGGTGCTGACCATGACATTGGTGCCGGGTGGAATGACCGGTTCGCCAAACGGCCTGGCGATGCCATCGGCACCCACCACCAGCAGTCCGCTTTCAGCGGCGATGCGCACTTCCTGGCCGTTGCCATCGATGCGCCATGCGTCCATCGATTGCCGGGGATCGGCCGGCTTGATGCGCACGAAGCTGCCATCGAGTTCGCGCCGGAACACGCCGCGGTCCGAGCCCACCCACAAGCAGCCCTGCGGATCGGCATAGAGCGCGGTGACGGTGCCGAAGTCCGGCGCATATAAACCGAGCAACGGATTGGCGATATGTTCGAAGCCGCGCCCGTCAGGCCGCATGCGTTCGAGACCTTCGCTGGTGCCTACCCAGATCACGCCGTCGGGGGTTTGCGCGATCACCCACACGCGATCGCTCGCCAGGCTGTGCGGGTCGGAGGGATCGTGGCCCCAATGGATGAACTTGCCGGACGCGGCGTCGTACTGGTTCAAGCCGGCATCCAGGCCGCCCGCCCAGAGCCGCCCCTGCTGATCGACCAGCAATGAGGAAATTTCATTGTTGTAGAGCGAGCCGGGATCTTGCTCGATATGCCTGAACACCCGGAAGTGCACGCCGTCGAAGCGCGCGATGCCGTCCTTGGTGCCGAACCACATGGCGCCCTCGTCATCCTGCGCCATTGCGTTCACGCTGCTGCTGGGCAAGCCATCGTTCATGCCGTAGCGGCGGAACTGGGGGGTGGGCAGCGGGGCGGCGGCGGGCGTATGCGAGGCGGGCCGGGCCGGTGGCGCCGCGGAAGCGGCCGACGCGGGGCCGCCAGGTACGGAAGTACCCAGCATGAAGGCCAGCCCCAACATGAAAACCGCCACAGTGGCCCCCTCAGGCACGTCAGGCGGGGTGGTGCCCTTCACACACCCCGCACAGCGCGGATCATGCCAAATCCCGGGGTCCGCCGTGTGTCTTTTCTGCGACGGCTGTTGTCGCCTGCGCGACAACGATCCGTTTCCGCCCGCCGGCTGGCGACATCGGGGCGTTTCGGCCAGACTCCTAAGCATGGTCCGCCGCCTTCCCTATCTGTTGTCCTTGGCCTGCCTTGGATGCATGGCGCCAGGACCTTGCGTCCATGCCGCCTCCGCTACCTATCGCTACGACCCGGTGCACAGCCAGATCGTCTTCAGCATCGACCACGACGGCTTCTCGCGTCCGCTAGGCCGGCTGCATATCGCCCATGGCTGGCTGCGGTTCGATCCGGATGACTGGTCCGGCGCCGCCACCGAACTGGATCTCGACATGACGGGCGTGGACCTGGGCGATGCCGCCTGGAACGCCGCGGCATGCCAGCCCTCGCTGCTCGACTGCAAGGCTTATCCGATCGCGCATTTCGCCAGTACCTCGGTGGAACGCAAAGACGCCACGCATGGCGTGCTGCACGGCGTATTGAGCTTGCATGGCATCCACCGGCCGATCGACATTGCCTTCCGGGTCAACCGGATCGGCACGACGATCTACGGCATGCATACGGTGGCCGGCTTCTCCGCTACCGCCAGCCTCGACCGCACGGCGTTCGGCATCAACGGTTTTCCCCATGCCATCGGCCACGATGTAGCGCTATGGCTGGAACTGGAAGGCATCCGCGACAGTCAGACTTCCACCGCCGATAATCCGACCCATGGCAAGGAGCACCCATGAGCCTGCGCAACGACAACCGCCAATGGGGATCGGTTGCCAAGTTTTTCCACTGGGTCATGGCGCTGGGCATTCTCGGCAATGGCGCCTGGGGATTGCTGATGACCGGCATGTCGCCCTCGATGAGCAAGATCAATGTCTATGCGCTGCATAAGTCGATCGGCCTGACCATCCTGGCGTTGTTCGCGCTGCGACTCGCGTGGCGCCTGTTCGATCGCGCCCCGCCGGATGAACCTGCGCCGCGCTGGCAGCGCATCGCCGCCCATGCCACCCACGTGCTGCTGTACGGGTTCATCCTGGCCATGCCGCTGAGCGGCTGGTGGTACAACTCGCTGCACGGTTATCCGCTGCAATGGTTCAAGCAATTCAATCTGCCGGCGCTGGCGGCGAAGAACGACGATCTCGCCCATACCGCGCACGCCGTGCATGAATATCTGTTCTACCTGCTGTTGCTGGTGCTGGTCGGGCACGTCGGCGCGGCGCTGAAGCATCACGTTTTTGACCAGGACAATGTCTTGCGCCGCATGCTGCCATTCGGCCGCGTGCGCCACGGCAAGCCTTCCCCAGGAGAACTTTCATGACCGCCCGCGTTCGTTTCCTACCCTTCGCCTTGCTGTTGGCAGTGGCCGCCCCGGGCGTTGCCGGCGCCGCCGACTACACGGTGCGTCCGGGCAGCATGCTTGGTTTCAGCAGCAGCTTCCAGGGCAGCAGCTTCGATGGCCATTTCGATACATGGACGGCCACGATCCACTACGATCCGGCCCAACTGGCCAGTTCGGCATTCGATGTAACGGTCGATCTGTCCAGTGCAAAGACCGGCGACAACGATCGTGACAACGCCCTGCCAGGCACGGATTTCTTCGACGTCGCCAAGTACCCGCAAGCACACTTCGTCACCACCGCCTTTCACCAGCAAGGCGGCCAGGTGATCGCCGAGGGCATGCTTACGCTGCACGGTGTCACCAAGCCGGTGCGCTTGAACATCAACTTCAAGCCGCAAGGCAGCGGCGCGACGCTGGACGTAAGCGGCAGCCTGAAACGTCTCGATTTCGGTGTCGGCGGCGGTCAATACCAGGACACCTCGGTGATCGGCGCCGACGTTGCCGTGACGGCGCATCTGGTGCTTGGCGCGAAATAAGCAGCCGGCGGTAACCACTGGCTCTTGCGTTGAACCCAGCCAGCGCACGCTTCGCTTCAATGCCTTCGCAAGATTGCCCCTCACCTCGATCCTCTCCTCACTCCTCAAACCCGAGCACATCCGTGTGCTCTCCCCGCTTGCCCGCAGGGGAGAGGAGGAAAAGCGAGATGCTTTCGCAGTGGAGAAAAGCAGCGTGCTTGCGCGTTTGACGCCCTCTCCCCGCCGGGGAGAGGGCCGGGGTGAGTGGCAGCCGGCCCGGCTGCGCTCCGCGAGCGGTCGCACGCCTGGTTACTGCTCCGTCGGCTCCCCTATCCAGCGGGCCACGGCCGCGGCGTCGAACGGCCAATCCAGTTCCCGTCCATCGCGCAGGTCGCGCAATACCGGCACGCGCACGCCGTAGCGCTGCACGAGTTCCTGGCTGTCGTCGACCCAGATGCTGTCGAAATCCGGCGCACGCGCCTGCGCCAGCACCGCCAGGGCCTGGTCGCAAAGGTGGCAGTAGTCCCGCTGATAAAGAACAAACTCGGCCATACGGAGGCGAATACACTGCGGTCAGGTGGATGCCCGCGTAGAATAGCCAGTTCACTCCTGTCATCGCAGTGCATCCATGGCTGTCAGCGCTTTCGATATTTTCAAGATCGGCATCGGTCCGTCCTCCTCCCATACGGTGGGGCCCATGCGTGCCGCGGCGCGTTTTGCCGAACGCTGGCTGGAAGAGAAGGGCGTGCTCGACCGGGTCGCGCGCGTGCGAGCGGAACTGTACGGATCGCTGGCGATGACCGGCCGCGGCCATGGCACCGACAAGGCCGTATTGCTCGGCTTCGAAGGCGAACACCCGGACAAGGTCGACCCCGACCGTATTCCCGAAATCCTCAAGCGTGTGCGCACCAGCCAGCGCATCCGCATCCTCGGCAGGCACGAGATCGATTTCGAGGAAAAACGCGACCTGATATTCAACAAACGCCAGAAGTTGCCGTTCCATACCAATGGCATGCGCTTCAGTGCCTATGACGCCGACGGCAACGAGCTGGCCACGCGCGACTATTACTCGGTCGGCGGCGGTTTCGTGGTCAACCATGACGAGGCGGCGGAAGACCGCATCGTCGCCGACACCACCGAACAACCCTACCCCTTCGCCAGCGGCGATCAGCTGCTGGCGCTGTGCGAACAGCACCAGCTGACGATCGCGCAGCTGATGATGGAAAACGAGAAAGTGTGGCGCAGTGAGGCGGACATCCGCGCCGGCCTGCTGGCGGTCTGGAAGGCCATGCAGGGTTGCGTCGAACGCGGCTTGCGCTCGCCGGGGGTGCTGCCCGGCGGACTGAAAGTGACGCGGCGGGCGCCGGCCATGGCGGCCGAATTGCGTAACCAACCCGAAGCCGCGCTCAGGGACCCTCTCACCATCCTGGACTGGGTCAATCTCTATGCGCTGGCCGTCAACGAGGAAAACGCCGCGGGTGGACGGGTCGTGACCGCACCAACCAACGGCGCCGCCGGCATCGTTCCGGCCGTGATGCATTATTACCATCGCTTCTGCCCGAAGTCCGACGAGCATGGCTTGATCGATTTCCTGCTCACCGCTGCCGCGATCGGCATCCTCTACAAGGAGAACGCCTCCATTTCCGGCGCGGAAGTAGGCTGCCAGGGCGAAGTGGGCGTCGCCTGCTCGATGGCCGCTGGCGGGCTGACCGCCGCGCTTGGCGGCAGCGTCATGCAGATCGAGAATGCCGCCGAGATCGGCATGGAACACAACCTCGGCCTCACCTGCGATCCCATCGGCGGCCTGGTGCAGATTCCTTGCATCGAGCGCAACGCCATGGGTTCGGTCAAGGCCATCAATGCCAGCCGCATGGCGTTGAAGAGTGACGGCAAGCATCGCGTGTCGCTCGACAAGGTGATCCGCACCATGCGCGACACCGGTCGCGACATGAAGGATAAATACAAGGAAACATCGCGCGGCGGTCTGGCCGTGAATGTCATCGAGTGCTAAGGCTCGTGCTCTCGCATCCTTCTTTCCAGGAAAGGATGCAGGAGCCTCTACGCACATCCGGCCAGGGAGACATCCCGGCAAAAGCGCTCAGCGCGATCCTCGATCGAACACGATGCAGGCAATCGCACCGTTGGCATCGGTGCGTGGACGGATGGAAACATCCCATCCGTAGAGTTCGCACAGGCGCCGCACGATGGCCAACCCCAGCCCTGCGCCGCTGCCGCCCGCGCCTTCGCCACGCACGCCACGCTGGAACAGGCGTTCGGCATCTTCCGGCTTGATGCCGGGACCGGTGTCGATCACTTCGATGCGTCCGTGCTCCACCTGCACGCTCACGCGGCCTTCCAGCGTGTACTTGATCGCGTTGCCGATCAGGTTGGTAAGCGCGACCGACAACACCGACGCAGGCGCATTCACGCTGACCGAATCGCCCCGCAACAGCTCGATATCGACCGGTTTGTCGCGCAACTGCGGCCGCTGGCTTTCGATCACGTCGGCGGCCACCTTGGCCACGTCGGTGGTTTCGCCGCGCGTGGGGCCGCGACGTTCGGCGCGCGACAGCAACAGCAGCGCCTCGATCAGCTCGGTGGCCTGGCGCGAGGCGCGCTCGATGCGTTTGAGGCGCTCGCGCAGCTTGTCGGTGAGATCGGGCGAGCCTTGCAGCAATTCGGTCGTGCTGGCGATAACGGCCAGCGGCGTGCGCAATTCGTGGCTGACGTCGGAGTTGAATTCGCGGTCGCGCTCGACCATGGCGGTGAGGCGGGTGGAGTATTCATCCAGCGCCTGCGCGAGCTCGCCGACTTCGTCATCAGCAAAATGGGGAGCCAACGGTTCGGCACGCCCTGTCTTGCGGAAATCGCGCAGGCGCGTTGCCAACTCGCTAACCGGCTTGAGCACTTTGCGCGAAAGCCACAATCCGATAGCAAGCGACAGCAGGCTAAACAAGATGACCGCCGCAACCAGCGAGGTGATGAGTTGGCGTTTGCCCAGATCCTCACGGCTGATGTCGTAGCGAATAAATCCAATGATGCCGTCTTTGCGACGTACCGCAAGCTTGTAATGCCTAGGATGACCACCAGCATCCGTTTCGTACATATCGTGGACGCCGGTATCAAGATTCTGCCAAGCAAGCGGCATCTTATAGATCGTGCGATCGCTCTTTATCCAGGCCTCGACCAACTCGGACGCAACAGGTTGGTTGGGATTGGCAATCGTCTTGTCGACCGCCTGATCGACGTCGCTTTGCAACGCCACTGCGACAAGCTGGTCTTCAACCTTGGCCCGCACATACAGCGAGGCCATGGCAAACAACGCACTCAGTCCGAAGCCGAACAGCGCGAAGGAGACGATAAGGCGGAACCGCAGCTTACGCCTGGACTGCATCCGGATCGACCATGCGGTAACCGATGCCGTGCCTGGTGTGAATCAGCGCCTTGTCGAACGGCTTATCGATCGCGGCACGCAGACCGTGGATATGCACGCGCAGGCTGTCGCTGTCGGGCAATTCTTCGCCCCACACTTTCTGTTCCAGATCCTGGCGCGTGACGACCGAGGGGCTGGCTTCCATCAATGCCTGCAGCAGCTTCAGGCCGATCGGGTTGAGCTGGATCGACTTGCCTTCGCGGGTGACCGTGAGCGTATCCAGGTTGTAGGTAAGGTCGGCCACCTTCAGCACGCGGCTCTGCGGCCCCTTGCCGCGGCGCGCCAGCACTTCCAGGCGTGCGGCCAGCTCCTGCAGGGCGAACGGCTTGGTCATGTAATCGTCGGCACCGGACTCGAAGCCGGTGAGTTTCTGCTCCAGCGCATCACGCGCCGTCAGCATCAGTACCGGGGTCTGCTTGTGGGCCTCGTGCCGCAGCTTGCGGGCGACATCCAGGCCATCCATGCCCGGCAGGGTCAGGTCCAGCACGATCACGTCGAAGTCGTGCACCACGGCCAGATGCAGCCCGGTGACGCCATCTCCGGCGAAATCCACTACGTGGCCCCGATCTTCCAGGTAATCGCCAATATTGGTGGCGATGTCGCTATTGTCTTCAATCACCAGAACGCGCATGCGTCTCTCCGCTACGCAGCCGGCGCACAGGCCGGAGGAGGTCCAAGCTTAACGAGTGCGCGCGGCAAATGTTAAGCGCCCTGCTGAACACCGTGGCCGGGTTCGCTCGAGGCAAAGAAAAAGCCCGGATGCCGCGACATGTGTCGCTACACCCGGGCTGAAGCTACTGCCCCGATACCGTCGCCTGCTGTCACCGGACCTTGCGATTGAAGTGGCGAGCAAACAAACAGTGCAGCCTTTATAGGGGTGGGGGGGTTACGCGGCAGTTAACTTGCGCTCACTGGCAGGTTAATCCGGCGATATCACTCACGGATGACGCATGGGCGGTCCAGGGCTGTTGCTCGCCGGACAAGGATGAGCGAGTGCGTGTGCGGACGTACACGATCGATTGATGACGCCCCTGGCGGGCAAACTCGGGTGAGCGTTTCGCGAACAGTACGAGCAGGCCCCTCGGCTAATCGCGCCTGGCGGGCTTTCCTGCATGGCGCTCCAGGTGCTGGATGATGTGTTCGGACACGTTCACGCCCGAAGCCGCCTCGATGCCTTCCAGCCCTGGCGAGGCATTCACTTCCAGCACCAGCGGACCGCGCCGGGAACGCAGCAGGTCCACCCCGGCGATGCCCAGCCCCAGCGCTTGCGCGGCGTCCACCGCGATACGCTTCTCGGCCGCTGTCAGCTTGGCCGCCACCGCGGTGGCGCCGCGATGCAAGTTGGCACGAAATTCCCCGGGCAGCGCTTCGCGTTGCATGGCGGCAACCACCTGCTTGCCCACCACGAAACAGCGCAGGTCACTGCCCTTGGCTTCGGCGATGAACTCCTGCACCAGGAAGTTGGCGTACAAGCCGCGGAAGGCTTCGACCACGCTCTGCGAAGCGCTGCGCTTTTCCGCCAGCACCACGCCCGTGCCCTGGCTGCCTTCGTTGAGCTTGATGACGTGCGGCGGGTCGCCGAGCATGTCCAGCACGTCGGTGGTGTCGTCCGGGTTGTCGCCGAATACCGTCACCGGCATGTCCAGGCCCTTGGCGGCAAGAATCTGCAGGCAGCGTAGCTTGTCGCGCGCGCGCAGCACGGCGTCGGAGGGGTTGGGCGTATACACGCCCATCATTTCCAGCTGCCGCAGCACCGCCGTGCCATAGAACGTACTCGAGGTGCCGATGCGCGGGATCGCCGCGTCGATATCGTGCAGCGCCTTGCCCTTGTAGCGAATCTCCACCTCGCCCGGCGCGATGCGCACATAGCAACGCAGCGGATCGAGCACGCGCACCACGTGGCCGCGCTCGCGCGCCACTTCCACCAGCCGCTGGGTCGAATACAGCCGCGTATTTCGCGAAAGGATGGCGATTTTCATGACTTGTCCATCATCGTCGTGTGCGCGGGTCTGGGGAGGGTATAGGAAAGTGCGGGATTAACCGTGAAACGCCCGGCCAGCGCGGTGCGGCCCAGCAGCATGGGAAACAGCATGTGCCGGCGATCGGTCAGATTCATGTCAACCTCAAAACGCTCGCCGGCCAGCATGACCTGGGTGCGGATGAACCATCGCTCGCTGCGGCCGCCACCGGTGTCCATCACCACGCGACGATCACACGCCGGCGCTTCGCACTGCACGTGCCGCGCCGCGCGGCGGCCGAGCCCGACCATGAAGCGCAGCCAGGTATCGCCATCGCGCACGAACGTCTCCAACTCATCCACGTGCAACGAACTGGTGCGGGCACCGGTATCGAGCTTGGCCTTGAGCACAGGGATGCCGAACTGGGGCAACGCCAGCCGTTCCCGCCAACCGAGGGTAATCACGTCCGCCATATCAGCTCACGCTGTCGGGTTGGAAAATCTCGGTGGGGAACCGGAGGGATGGAAGCATGGAGCGGGTGAAGGGAATCGAACCCTCGTCAGTAGCTTGGGAAGCTACAGCTCTACCATTGAGCTACACCCGCTTTGCGTCCGGCGATGGTAACCGGCGGATGCGGCTTTTGGAATCCTGGAGCGCGCACGTTCCAGGTTCGCTTGGCAACGCCCGGTGCTCTTCGATGGCGTTTTCCTGAACTGCCCGCGCCACCATGGCATGCGGCAGATGCCGCCATCACGCGCCGTGCGCATAATCGAGCTGCAACAGCTATCCACAGACGCCGACGAAAGCGCGACCGTCTCGCGCGCCACAGCACGGAGAGTCGCATGCGTGCATTCGAATTTGCGGTTCCGTTCTCGCGCGGCTGGCGGTTGCTGTTTGCCGCCTTGCTGCTAGGAGCAGGCGCAGCCCATGCGCAAACGGATGCCGGCGATCCGCCGGCGCGGGTGGCGCGCGTGGCTTACGCGGCCGGTGATCTGGGGCTGATGCCCGCGGGCAGTACCGCGTGGAGCGCGGCCGATATCAACCGACCGCTGACCAATGGCGACAAGCTGTCCAGCGGGCCGGATGCCAAGGCGGAACTGGACCTCGGCGGCGCGGCGCTGCGCATCGCCGGCGGCAGCGACCTGGGAGTGCTCAATCTCAATGAGCAGATCGGCCAGTTCGAGCTGACCCAAGGCACCTTGAACCTCAGCGTGCGCAACCTCGATCCGGGCGCCAGCTATGAAATCGATACCCCGACCCTGGCGTTGGTGCTCAACCAGCCCGGCATTGTCCGGGTGGACGTGGACGGCGACGGCAATGCCACCTCGGTAACCGTATTCGACGGCGTCGCGACGGTCTACGGCGAGAACCATGCGCAGCGCGAGGTTTACAGCGGGCGCCATTACCAGTTCAACGATTCGGCATTGAACAACGTCGTGGTCGACGACAGCGAAGGTGGCGATGCCTTCGATGTGTGGTGCAGCGGGCGCGATGCGCAGGAAGCAAACAGTGCCGGCGCTCAATACGTCTCGGACGACGTGGTTGGCAGTGACGACCTCGACAATTGGGGCAGCTGGGAGGAAGACGAAGACTACGGGGCTGTCTGGTACCCCGCCAATGTGGCGGTCGGCTGGGCGCCCTACCGGTTTGGCCATTGGGTATGGATCGCGCCCTGGGGCTGGACCTGGATCGATGATCTGCCCTGGGGTTTTGCGCCCTATCACTACGGACGCTGGGCATTCATGCATAACCGTTGGGGCTGGATACCTGGTCCGCGCCGCATGCGCCCGGTCTATGCGCCAGCGCTGGTGGCCTTCGTCGGCAGCGGCAGGAGTGGCCCGGTCGGCTGGTTCCCGCTGGGGCCGCGCGATGTCTACAACCCGTGGTATCGCGCATCGCGCAACTATTACACCGGGGTGAACCTGTCCAACCTGGATGGCGGCCGTTACGGCGATCGTGGCGCACTGGCCACTGCCATCCATCATCAGTACGCCCTCTACCAGGGCGGGCGTCCGATACCGGCTTCGGCCTATACCTATCGTCATGCTGCCCATGCGTTGACAGCGGTCTCCGCACAAGCGTTTGCCAGCGCCCGCAACGTGCAGAGCAGCCAGGTGCATCTGAATGCGCAACAGATGGCCGCCGCCTCGGTGCTGGCGCCGGCCGCCTTGCAACGTCCGGCAGCGGCCAGCTTCGGCCGGCCGCGTGCCGTGAGTGCACGGCCGCTGCCCTCGGCTGCATTCAATCGCACGGTGGTGGCGGTCGGGCGACCGGCAGCGGCGCTGGCCGCTACCGCTTCGGCCCGTGCCGGACGTCCGGCATCCCAGGTACGCATCCTGGATGCGCACGTGAATGCGGCGCCCAGGGTCATCACCGGCGAAGGTTTCGCACGCCCTGCCACGCGGGGGGTGCCGGCTGCGTCGCGCCCGGCGGCACCGTCCCTGCCGCAGGTGCCGCACTTCGAGCAGGCCCAGCAGATCCGGCCCATCGAGCAGGCACCGCGCGCCCAGCCGCAGCCCTCCGTGCAAGAAGAGCAACAGCGTTTCGGCGCGGCCCAGCATTCACACGAGTACGTTCCTGAGCAGGCGCGTCCCTACGCGCCGATGCGCGAGCCCAATCCTTCTTACGAGCCGCAGCCACGCCAATACGGGATGCCACAGTACGCGCATCCCGAGCAAGCGCGCCCGCAGGAGTTCCATCCGTCGCAGAATGCGCCGCACCCGCGCGAAAGCGCGCCGGCGTCGCCACGCAATGACAGTCAGCATTGAAGGGCGGTGGCCCGGCTACCGCACACCAGTGCGGCCATCGCCGGGGCGCTACCGCTAGAATGGGCGGATGCAGATCACTCTCAATGGCCATCCGCGCGACTGCGCAGACAGCATCACCGTTACCCAGTTGCTTCACGAAGCCGGCTACGCGGGTCGCCGCGTCGCGGTGGAAGTCAATCATGAAATCGTGCCGCGCAGCCGGCACGAAAGCCATGCATTGCGCCAGGGCGATCGCGTGGAGATCGTCCACGCCATCGGTGGCGGCTGATCTCATCGTCCATCCTCCCCGCGCCGCGCGCCTGGTACTCCCATGAATTTCAAGACACACGACAGCACCGATCCCCTGATCATCGCCGGCAAGCACTACGGTTCGCGCCTGTTGACCGGCACCGGCAAGTACAAGGACCTGGATGAAACGCGGCGCGCCACGCAGGCCGCCGGGGCGCAGATCGTCACCGCGGCGATCCGCCGCGTGAACCTGGGCCAGGACCCCAAGGCGCCAAACCTGCTCGATGCGCTGCCGCCGGACCAGTTCACCCTGCTGCCCAATACCGCCGGTTGCTACAACGCCGTGGACGCCGTGCGCACCTGCAAGCTGGCGCGCGAACTGCTGGATGGCCACCAGCTGGTCAAGCTGGAAGTGCTCGGCGACGAACGCACGCTGTTTCCCGACGTGGTGGAAACGCTCAAGGCGGCCGAGCAGTTGGTGGCCGATGGCTTCGACGTGATGGTGTACACCAGCGACGATCCCATCCTGGCCAGGAAACTCGAACAGATCGGCTGCGTCGCGGTCATGCCGCTGGCCGCGCCGATCGGCTCGGGCCTCGGTATCCAGAATCGCTACAACCTGCTGGAAATCATCGAGAACGCGAGCGTGCCGATCATCGTCGATGCCGGCGTGGGCACCGCATCGGATGCGGCGATCGCGATGGAGCTGGGCTGCGATGGCGTGCTGATGAATACGGCGATCGCCGGCGCCAAAGACCCTGTCTTGATGGCGCATGCGATGAAGCTGGCGATCGAGGCCGGCCGTGCCGCTTTTCGCGCCGGGCGCATCCCGCGCAAGCGCTTCGCCTCGGCCTCCAGCCCGATCGACGGCACCATCGGCTGACTGGCATGACCGGCACCGACGCACCCCAATACATGCGCCGCATCCGCAGCTTCGTGCTGCGGGAAGGTCGCATGACCCCGGCCCAGCAGCGCGCCTTCGATACGCATTGGGCGCGCTACGGTATCGATTACACCGGTACCGCTCAGGATTTCGACGCACGTTTCGGCCGCCATGCGCCACGTGTGCTGGAAATCGGCTTCGGCAACGGCGAAGCGCTGGCGTGGGCCAGCGAGCACGACCTGGCCCGCGACTATCTGGGCGTGGAAGTGCATGGTCCCGGCGTGGGCCGGCTGATGAACGCATTGGCCGCGCGCGATGCCAGCAATGTGCGCCTGTACAAGCACGACGCGGTCGAGGTGCTGGAGCAGGAGATTCCCCCGGCCACGCTGGCCGAGGCGCGCATCTGGTTCCCCGATCCCTGGCACAAGAAGCGCCACAACAAGCGGCGCATCATCCAGTCCGGCTTCGTCGCCCTGCTTGCCACGCGCATGATCCCGGACGGCTTGCTGCACCTGGCTACCGACTGGGCGCCTTACGCGCAGCACATGCTCGAAATAATGGAAGCGGCGCCGGATTGGCGCAATGCCGTCGGCCCGGGCCAGTACGCCGAGAAGCCAGACTGGCGCATCGAAACGCACTTCGAGCGGCGCGGGCTGAAACTCGGGCATGGGGTGTGGGATTTGCTCTACAAAAAGGTCTAGTTCCACGCACTTCGACCTTCGCCACCACCCATGGTGGTGAAGAGAGAGGGCAACGGTTCACCAGTCCAAAGCGGCGCGCGCTTATACTTTCCCGTCAAACAGGGATGAGTCACCGCGTGAAGCAACTGCTGCCCCATCGCATCCAGCCTTGCCCAGCGCCCGCCAGGGACGATCCACAGTGGCGTTGACCCTCACTCCCGAGATGATCCTGGTGCTGGGGCTGGTGTGTTTCACCATGCTCATGCTGGTGCTGGAATGGATCCGTGCCGACATGGTGGCACTGCTGGTCGTGGTGGTGATCGGCCTGACCGGCCTGATTCCCTCCGATCGCGTATTCAATGGTTTCGCCGGCAACGCGGTGATTGCGATCATCGCGATCATGATCATGGGCGCGGGACTCGATCGCGCCGGCGTGCTCGGCCTGACCGCGCAATTCGTGATGCGCATGGCGCGCGGCAAGGAGTCGCGCCTGGGACTGGTGATCAACTCGGTCACCAGCCTGTTCAGCGCGGTGATTCCCAGCCAGGCCCTGGCCGCGCTGATGATCCCGGTTACCAGCCGCCTGTCCGCGCGCACTGGCGTGCCGATCTCGCGGCTGCTGCTGCCGATGGCGTTTTGCATCCTCACCGCCACCAACACCACGCTGATCGCGAATTCTCCGCTGATCGTGCTCAACGACCTGATCGCCAGCGCCAACGCCAACCTGCCGCCCGGCGCGCAGACGGTGCCCAAGTTCGGACTGTTCAGCGTAACGCCGGTAGGCCTCGCACTGGCGGTGGCCGGCGTGTTGTTCTTTTACTTCTTCACGCACAAGCTGCTGCCCGAACGCGAGGACGAACGCCAGAACGTGACGCCCGGCCGTACCGAGAGCTACTTCGCCGAGACCTACGGCATCGTCGGCGAGACTGCCGAGCTTACCGTGACCGCCGAGAGCCCGTTGGTCGGCATGAGCATCGGTGAAGTGGAGCAATTGCACGGCGCGCCACTGATCCTGGCGATCAAGAGCGGCAATGACGCACGCATGGCGCCGCCGGCCGATCAAGTGATCTGGGTCGGTTCGGTACTTGGCGTGCTGGGACCGCGCGACGAACTCAACCGCTTTGCCAATAACCAGTTGTGCCGGCTGTCGCCGCGCATGCGCCAGCTGGGCGAACTGTTCAATCCCACGCGCGCGGGCATTTCCGAAGCGGTCATCCCACCTAGCTCGCGCTTCCTCAAGCAATCGGTCGGCGACCTGCGGCTGCGCAAGCGCCACGGTATTTCGGTGCTGGCGATCACCCGCGGCGATCACGTCTATCGTGACGACCTGCGCTCGGTCAGCCTGCGTACCGGCGATACGCTGGTGCTGCATTCCAGCTGGAAAGCGCTGCAGGAGGTTTCCGAAGACAAGGACCTGGTAGTCGTCACCGACATCCCGCGCGAAGAGCAACGCCCCAACAAGATCTGGCAGGCGGTGGGCTTTTTCCTGATGGCGAAAGGCTTGGCATTGTTCACCAACCTGGATCTTTCCGTGGCCATGATGACCGGCGCCATCGGCATGCTGCTCAGCGGCGTGCTCAACATGGACGAGGCGTACAAGGCGGTCAACTGGAAAACGATTTTCGTCACCGCCTGCCTGATTCCGCTGGGCTGGTCGATGGATTCCACCGGTACCGCCGCATGGGTGGCGCAGGAAGTGCTGCTGCACCTGGGCCACGCCTCGCCATGGGTACTGCAAGCCTCGCTGGCGATCCTCACGCTGCTGTTTTCCCAGGTGATGTCGAACGTAGGCGCCACGGTGATGATGGTGCCGGTAGCGATCAGCGTGGCGGTCGCGACGGGTGGCAATCCATCCGCGTATGCGCTGATCGTGGCGGTGTCCTCATCCAATACGTTCCTGTTGAGCTCCGGCCATCCGGCACTGATGATGGTCACGGGTCCGGGCGACTACCGCAGCAAGGATTTCCTGCGTGCCGGCCTGCCGTTGACGTTGATCGTGCTGGTGATCACCCTGGTGGTCATCAACCTCATGTTCCGCTGATTCCTTCCATGCCGGGAGCGCGGGCTTGCCGCCATGGCGAAAATCTCCTCCGGCTCGCCGGGTTTCGGGTGGATTTAGGGCAACTGCGTTCCCTCACCCTCTTCAACGAAAAGCGTTTCAGGCGTCCAGAATCACCTCGCCCTGCTCCACTCGCACCGGCACCGTGCGCAGGCTTTCACCCCGGCACGGACCGCCGGTGCATTCGCCGCTATCGACACTGAAACTCGCGCCGTGTGCCGCGCATACCAGCATGCCCCTGGAAACCAGGAACTTGCCCGGTGCCCAATCGAGGCGACGCCCTGCGTGGGGACAGATGTTGAGCCACGCATTTACACGTTCGCCCTGCCGCAACAGGATGACGCTCTCCTCTCCCTCCGGCAGCATGACGTCCAGCGCCATCGCTTCACCGTCGGGCATATCCTGCAGCCGGCAAAGGCGGCGGGGCGTTGCTGTATCCATGGGCACTTGCCTTGGAGGCCACCAGGCCTCATCGTTACGCGCGTAAGTCCTTGATTTTACCATACGGATTTTTAACATGCGCGTTGTCCTGCCACTGCTGCACCGCCGTCGTCATCCGCTGGCCCAGGCTTTGTCCGTGGTGCTCAGCTTGTTGGTCATCGGCGTCCTGATGGTATTCGGGCTGGTGGTGGCGGGCGTGCTGATGACCGGTGGCGCGCTGTGGCTGGTGTGGCGCCAGTGGAAGCGCGGCCGCGTTGCGGCTCCCATGCAAGCGGCCCGGCAGCCCGATGTGCTCGAAGGCGAATACGTGGTCATTCGCCACTCGCGTCCCATGGCGCATCATTGATCGCAAGATCCGGATAGTGCCCTTCGGACGTCCGCCTTACGCTGACGGCACTCCGCTCAGGACGCCGCCATGCGCCGCTCGCCCGCTACGCTTGAAATCCCATTGGAACATGTCCGCGCGCTGATCGAGGGCGCCACCGAAGCGCCATCGCTGGCCGCGTTGGCGCACGCCGCGCAATTGAGTCCAAGCCACCTGCAGCGCGCCTTTCGCCGGCGCTATGGCATGAGCCCCGCCGAATACCATCGCGCGCGCCGGTTCGGCCAGTTCAAGACGGCATTGCGCACGGGCGCCGCCGTAGCCGATGCCGTGTACGACGCCGGCTTCGGTTCCGGCAGTCGCGTCTACGAGCACACCAATCGCCTGCTCGGCATGACCCCGGCCAGTTATCGCGCCGGCGGCGCCGGTGCGGATATCCGCTACACCACCACCCGCACTCCCCTTGGGCAATTGCTGGTGGCCGCCACGGGCAAAGGCATCTGCGCGGTCACGCTGGGCGCGAACGACCATGAACTCGAGCAGCGGCTGGCGGAAGAATTCCCAAAGGCGACGCGCGAGCGCGTCGACCATGGGCGCGAGGAATGGCTCGATGCCGTGATCGCACGCATCGCCAGCGAACTGGGCTGGAGCGACCGGGCAGCGCCGGACATGCCGCCGCTCGACGTCGCAGCCACCGCCTTTCAATGGCGCGTGTGGGAAGCGCTGACCCGCATTCCTTCGGGCACCACCAAGAGTTACGGCGAGCTCGCCGCGGAACTTGGCAAGCCCGGCGCGGCGCGCGCGATCGGCCGCGCCTGCGGAAGCAACCGGCTCGCCCTGCTGGTGCCATGCCATCGCATCGTGCGCGAAGACGGCACGCCTGGCGGCTGGCGCTGGGGGGTGGAACGCAAGCGCGCCTTGTTGGCGCAGGAAGAGCAGCGCAAGGCTTTCAGCCAGGCAAACACGTAATGTTTTGCCCTGGCCATAACGCCGCATGCTTGTAAGAGGATTGAACGTGGACATGCAAACCTGAGAGATTCGCGGCGCTTTTTGATTCGTCTTCAACCCTGCCTTGCAATGTCTGCGCTACTGCCACGCATTCCTTGCGGCTATCGTTACGATCCATTCCCCGCCGACAAGCCGATGACGGATTCCGCCGCCAACCCAATCATCGTCGCGCGCGACCAGCATGCCTCCGGCAGCTGGGTGCCTTTGTCGATGTTCGCGCTGTACATCATCTGGGGTTCCACGTATCTCGCCATACGTGTCGCGCTGCGCAGTTATCCGCCATTCCTGCTGGCAGGCATGCGCTTCGCCATCGCCGGATCGCTGCTGCTCGGCTACTTGCGCCTGCGCGGCGCGGCGATGCCGAGTACGCGCCAATGGTGCCATGCCGCCGTGACTGGCGTGTTGCTGCTGGGATTGGGTAACGGCCTGGTGTGCTATGCCGAGGAAAGCGTGAGCTCGGGCCTTTCCGCCGTGATGGTGGCGAGCATGCCGTTATTCGCCGCGATATTTGCCGGGTGGTACGGCGACTGGCCGACGCGCCGCGAAACCGTTGGCCTGCTGATCGGTTTTGCCGGCGTGATCGTGCTGAATGTCGGCGGCGGTCTGTCCGCCTCGCGCCTGGGCGCGCTCGCCTTGCTGGTGGCGGCCGTCGCCTGGGCTTTCGGTTCGGTCTGGAGCCGCCGCCAGGATATGCCCGCAGGCATGATGAACACGGCGGCGCAAATGGTGTGCGGCAGCATCGCGCTATTTATCGCGGGCTATCTGGGCGGCGAAACGCTGCCTTCGCATCCGGCGCTGCACGCTACGCTTGCGGCCGTTTACCTGGTGGTATTCGGATCGCTGATTGCTTTCAGCGCGTACCTGTATGTACTCAAGCGCGTCCGCCCGGCGCTGGCGACCAGCTATGCCTACGTCAATCCGCCCGTGGCGGTGCTGTTCGGCGTATGGCTCCTGGGTGAAAAAGTGGGGCCGTATGATCTTGCAGGCATGGCGGTCATCCTGCTGGGCGTAGGCACCATCACGCTGGTGCGGCAGCGCAAGGTGCACTGATCATCACGAGCGCCCAAGATGCGCGGCCCATTGCGATCGGCACCACGGCTGATACAGCCAACAAATTACTGCGATGCCCATGGCTCCTGGCGTACTGGACGGTGCAAGGTCCAGCCGAGGCAGGTGCATGGTCCACTTCTGACGGGATTGGTCAGGTCTTAACGGGCTGCATGCTGCGGTCGAACAACCGCCACTGCCCGTCCGCGCCTTCAATGCTTATCGCGGCGCTCACGTCTGGCACGCGCGCGGCCTCGGTCATGGCATATCGCAACGCCTCGCCTCGGCTGCGAAACGGTTTGGCGTCTTCACCGTTGAGCACCAGCCAAGTCTCTGACTCTGCGGGGCTATAGGGAATATCGAAAATAAACATGCGCAGTACGTTGGAAGGAGTCCGAATGAGAGAAAGCAAATTCCATGCCTTTTCCGTTCAAGCGGGATACCGTCATGCGGCGCCCATATGCGAACGGCACTGGCGGGATACCGCGATGCGTTCGGTCCCTGCACCGCCGATGCGATCGTGCGCATGCCTTCATCTTCGACAAGGCTCTGCCTTGCAATATCAAGCAGCGGCAAGCAAAGGCGTGCGACATGCAAGACATCATGGACACGGGATGTAACCGTTCATGACACTCAATGCCCCCATGTGACAAACATGGCGACGGCAGCCGCTGCCATGACTACCGTCGCGAGCCAGCCAAAGGTTTTCATCCAGCCGCCGAGCATGCACGCCGGCCCCATGATGTGTTCATTGGTACCCATCAACATGATCATGGCCATGACCGGAGCGGCGATGACACCATTGATCACCGCGCTCCAAAAAAGCGCCTTCATCGGATCAACCGGCAGCAGGTTGATCAATACCGCGGCGATCGTCGCGAGGATCAGCACGCCGTAAAAGAATTTCGCATAACGCGGTTCATGGCCGAGGCCGTAAGTCTTCCCGAGCGCACCACACACCGCATACGCGGTGGATCCGGCCAGGACAGGCAGGGCAAGCAATCCCGTACCGATGATGCCGAACGCGAAAAGCGCGAAAGCAAAGGGACCGGCGAGCGGACGCAATGCTTCGGCGGCCTGCGCCGAGGAGGCGATATGCGTCTTGCCGTGCGCATGCAGCACCGCGGCCGTCGTTATGATGATGAAGGCGGCCACGATATTGGAAAAGATCATGCCGACCGTGGTGTCGACACCTATTCGTTCGATCGCCTGCGTCCGCTGGTGCGGCGCGCGCTTCAGCGCCTTGCGTGCTTCGATGGAACGAATTTCTTCCACTTCCTGCGCGGCCTGCCAGAAAAACAAATAGGGACTGATCGTGGTGCCCAGGATGGCGACGATAGCCACCGTATAGGCCGCATTCCAATGGATCGCGGGCAACACGACGCTCCTGAACACCTGGAGCCATGGAACCTGCACCACGAACACGGTGATGACGTAGGCGAACAGGCTTAACGTCATGATTTTCAGGAACGGCGCATAACGCGAAAAAGGCACCACCATTTGCAACACCAGCGAGCCCAGTCCAAAAAGGGCGGCATACACCGGCGCAGGCCCTCCCACGACCAACCGCAACGCATCGCCCATTGCCGCGATGTCTGCGCCCAAATTGATGATGTTGGCGATGGCGACCATGCCGATCAAGGGAAGCACAATGGCGTGCGGATAATGCTCCCGCATGACGCTTCCCAGGCCTCTACCCGTCACGCGCGCAATGAAAGCGCTGATGCCCTGGATCGCCACCATCAACGGCAGGGCCAATGCCAGGCTCCACACCGTGGCATAGCCAAATTGCGCGCCGACCTGGGAATACGTGGCGATGCCGCTGGGATCGTCGTCGGCCGCGCCAGTTACCAGGCCCGCACTCAATTGCTGACGCAGGCGTTTCAGGAGGCCGGTGGCATGGCGGGATGTCATAGAGGATGCAGGCTTTCCTGGAAAGTTGAAGCGGCAGTCACGCTATCGATGAACTGTCGCACTGGCCTGTTCATCGCATGGCCCGGGTGAACGCGCTGTATGGAGTCGATTGCTCAAGCGATGCAGCGATGCACGGCGAAGGCATGCTCGACAGCCGGCTTGGACATGTAGCGCTGCCGCGTGGGAAATGCCATGGCGGTGCGCGCTTCTATTTCCCACGGGCAGCAGCCCACAGGTCACGCCGGCCTGGGCCGCCGGCCAAGGATCGCGTGTCGTCGTTCTGCGCAAAGCCAGGCTGCTTTGCGTTCATCCATCAGTGCGCGGATAACATCCTTCGAATCGTCAACAGCAGCCTTCCAACTTCGAATGGCTTGGTGATGATATCCGTGCGTTCGTCAATCAGGTCACTACGTTTTGCCGCTTCCTCGGAATACCCGGTCATGAAGAGCACGGGCAACGCGGGCCGCGCCTGGCGGGCGATCTGTGCCAGTTGCGTTCCACGCATATCCGGCAAGCCGATATCCGTAAACAGCAGCCGGATGTCGTCATGGGCAACCAGCAGCTGGGCGGCAGAAGCCCCGTCGGAGGCTTGTTCGCATCGATATCCGGCCGAGGTCAGCGCTTCGGCAACGAGGGCGCGGACGGGCGACATATCTTCCACCAGCAGGATCTTTTCGCCTTGCCCTGAGACCATCGGGGTTGGCGCCGACTTATTTGCCGATAACGATTCGCCTACGCCACTGGGCAGCACGAGATGAACCTGCGTGCCCTGGTCGAGGCGACTTTCGATACGTGCGATCCCGCCCGATTGGCGCGCAAACCCGTAGACCATCGATAGTCCAAGTCCCGTGCCCTGACCCGTGGCCTTGGTCGTAAAAAAGGGCTCGAACACTTTTTCCAGGACATCGGCTGCGATACCCCTGCCGTTGTCGGCGACGGTGAGCACCACGTAGCGGCCTTGCGCAAGTTCAGGATCGTTGGCGATCCATTGGTCAGCCACTTCGATGGTGATCCGGCCATTGCCCGAGAGCGCGTCGCGCGCATTGATGACCAGATTCAACACGGCGTTTTCAAGCTGGTTCGGATCGACTTTGGCGATCGCCGGCTCCGCTGCCAGGGTAATGTCCAGGTCGATTTGTTCGCCAATCGTCCGCCGCAACAAATCGCCCAGGGAACTTATGTTGGCATTTACGTCCACCACTTTCGTATCCAGCGGTTGCTGGCGGGCGAAGGCCAGCAAGCGGTGCGTAAGGGTGGCGGCATTGTGCGCCGACCGCAATACCATGCTCGCGAAACGCTTGGCGGAAACCGTGTCGTGGCTGTCGAGCTTCACCGTGAGCATTTCGGTAGCGGTGATGACGCTAGTCAGCAAATTATTGAAATCGTGCGCGATGCCGCCGGTCAGCTTGCCCAGCGCATCCATTTTTTGCGCCTGAAAAAGCTGCGATTGCGCCTTTTGGCGAACCTCGATTTCCTGGTTCAACCGATGCTGCGTGCTGTCGAGGCGCTCGGCCTGAACACGCTCGCGCTCCTTGTGCCGGGTGACATCTTCCACAAACGCTATGCCTACGCTCGGCTCGCGATACGGCGCTATGCGCCAATGCGTATCGCGGAGCACGCCATCCATCACCATCGTCAGCGCGCCCTGCCATCGCTGCTGCTTCTGCAATGCCGACGAAAGCGCCGCCAGCACTTCTTCCTGTCCTGCCGCGAAACTGGCGCCCAAGTTGTCCTTGATGCGTACACGTCCAATTTGTTTATCGAACGCGGGATTGGTTTCGTGCAGCAGCAGATCGCCGTCGATCACCGCGATGGGCGCCACGACGCCATTGAAAATCTCGCGGAAGCGCTCTTCACTTTGGCGCAACGCCGATTCGGTATCGCGCACCCTGAGCAAGGTGCGCAGCGTGGCGAGCAACACATCCGGGTCGACCGGATGGATAAGGTAAGCATCGGCGCCGGCATCCAGGCCAGTGATCAGGTCGCCGGTTGCGATCGAGGCCGCTGACACATGGATGACGGGAAGGAGCGCCGTCTTCGCCGTCGCGCGCAAGTGGCGCACGATATCGAAGCCGCTGGCGTCGGGAAGATTGACGTCCAGCAACACCGCATCGACGCGATCGCTCTGGATTTTCGCCATGCCCTCGGTCCCGGTGCCGGCTTCGAGCACCGAATACCCGTGCTTGTGAAGAATGCGCCGCATGGCATAACGTGTGGCGACGTTATCGTCGACGACAAGCACCTGGATGTCAGGGCACATGGTTCGACTCCAAGACCAATGCAATAGGAATCAGCACATAGAAAGTGGAGCCTACTCCCGGTTCGCTCTGCACGCCGACATGGCCGCCGAGAAGTTCCGCGAAGCGCTTGCACAAAGATAACCCCAGGCCGGTTCCGCGCAACCGCTTTTGCACCGGCGAATCCACCTGGACGAAATCCTCGAATAGATGTTCGTGCATCTCGGCCGGGATGCCTATCCCGGTATCTTTCACCGCGAAGCGAACCTCGTCGCGTCCCTCCAGGCGCACGGATACCCGCACCTCGCCCCTGGCGGTGAACTTCAGCGCGTTCGCAATGTAGTTGCGCAGGATTTGCGCCAGCTTCTTGTCATCGGTATACAGGCGCGGCAAGCCTTCAGGCTCTTCGAAAATCAAATCGACCGCGGTCGTGTCGACGATAGGACGGAACATGCCGCGCAACGCCGCGAACAAATCGATCATGTCGAACCAGGCCGGCGAGATCGTAATGCGGCCAGCCTCGATTTTGGCCAGGTCGAGAAGATCGTCCACCATGTCTCTCAATTCGCGCGCGGCCGAACTGATGAGTCCGACCTGGGTGCGTTGCTCCGCGGCGAGAGGACCGTCCAGCTCATCGGCAAGCAGGCGCGTCATGCTCAAAATCGAACCCAATGGCGTGCGAAACTCGTGACTCATGTACGAGAGAAAACGGCTTTTGAGATCCGAGGCTTGCCGTAGCTGCTCGGCCTGGACGTCCAATTCGGCGTACAACGCCAAGACGCCCTGGTTGGTTTCGTTGAGTTCGTCGCGCAGCGACGCGACTTCCGCCCGAAGCCGCTCCAATTCGCCGCCTGCCGTCTCGTTAGTTTGACTGGACATGGGCATTCCCCAAAGGGAGAACCAAAATGGTCACGTCATCCGTGCGACGGCGAAAATCGCGATGCAACAGTGCCGCGATGACAGCGGGATGCTTGTGCCCCAGTCCGGGATAGTCCGTGATGTTCCATCGGGATTGCAGGCCGTCGCTATGCAAGATCAGAAGATTTCCTGCCACCTGCGTATAACTGAAACACTGCGCCTTGCGGTGGTTGACGCCGAGGATGCCCGGCATGGAAACGAGGCCGCGCGACACACCGGCGCCAAGCAACCGGGCTGCAATGTTACCTACGCCGGCGAAGTGCAAGGTGGCGTCATGGCCCGTATAGCGGGCCACCGCCGCGGCGCCGCCGCGCGTACCCGTCATCGCTGCATGCAACGCTTGCAGGAGCGCCGGCGGATCCCCGAAGGGGGAACGCAAGAAAGCGTCTACGCCGGCCTTCGCTGCGTACTCGGCTTCCGGCCCATGCCCCAGGCCGTCGATAACCACCGCACTGACGTTCCCGTCCGCCAGGGCGACCTGCCATGCATCGCCACAGGCGCTGCTTCCGTGCAACGCATACTGGCAGACGCCCAGCGCCATGTCCTGCACAGGCGCCCTGCCGTCGTAGATCCTCGAAAGGATCACCGATCCACGCACGTCGCTGTAGGCATCGAAGACAGATGCCTGCCGCACCACCGCTCCCAAGCCGATGCCTTGGGTACCTTGGGTAGAAAACCCGTCAGCCACGCACGTACCGAGGTCAAGTCCCGGTCCCTTGTCAACGGCCAACAACTCGACCCCGACCTCGTTACCGGGAACCCGCTGCAGATAGAGTTCGCCTCCGCCGGCATGCTTGATCATGTTGCTCGCCAGCTCCGTGGCCGATAACGCGACGCGCCCGGCATCCGTGTCGGAGAGGCCGATCCGCTGGGCGAGGTGTTGCGCCGCTCGCCGCACATGCCCTACTTGACTGACGTCTTCGACCGTCAGGATGGCGGTCGGGCCCCCGCCGACAGTCATGCCCATTGGGTAATGGTCACGCGCGTCCCTGCGCCCGGTGCGCTATCGAGCTCAAACTCGCTGACCAGCCTTTTGGCGCCGGTCAATCCCAAGCCAAGGCCGCCACCGGTGGTCCAGCCATCGGTCATGGCCTTTTGTATGTCGGCAATTCCAGGGCCTTTATCACGAAAGTGCAGCCGCAGACCGCGCCGCCCGTTCTCTTCCAGCAGCGTCCAGTCCATGTCGCCACCGCGTCCGTAGATGACGGTATTGCGCGCCAGCTCGCTCGCTGCGGTAACGAGTTTGGTCTGATCCACCAACCGCAGGCCACAGGTCTGCGCAAGCCGCCGAACCGCTTGCCGCGCCAGCACCACATCCTGCTCGACACGAATAGAATGGGTCCCCTGTTCCAGGACCGTCATAGGTTTCTCACGTGCTCGCGCAAAATCGCCATCCCGCGCTCGACGTTCAACGCGGTCTTGACGCCGGGAAGGGTGAGGCCTAATTCGACCAGGGTTATTGCCACGGCCGGCTGCATGCCGACCAGTACGGTCTGCGCATCCATGATGCGCGACAAGCCCGAGATGTTGCCGATCATGCGCCCGACAAACGAATCGACGATGTCGAGCGCCGAAATGTCGATCAACACGCCGCTGGCGGACGTCTCGCTGATGCGCTGGGACAAGTCGTCCTGCAACGCCAGGGCAAGTTGATCATGCATGTCGACCTGGATCGTTACCAGCAAACAATCACCCATGCGCAAGATGGGAATACGATCCATGCTTAAACCTTCCTGCTGACGGCAAACCCGGTTCGGCCCAGTGCCAAGGCCAAGGCATCGGCCAGATTCGCCTTGGTGATGACGCCCTGCAAGTCCAGGCCCAGGTGCACGATCGTCTGGGCAATCTGTGGGCGCACGCCACTGATGATGCAGTCGGCTCCCATCAGGCGAATGGCCGTCACCGTCTTCAAAAGATGCTGTGCGACCAGGGTATCGACGGTCGGTACGCCAGTGATGTCGATGATCGCGATTTCCGAGCCGGTATCGGCAATGCGCTGGAGCAGGGATTCCATCACCACCTGGGTACGCTGCGAATCGAGGGTGCCGATCATCGGCAACGCCAGCACGCCGTCCCACAGTTTCACGACCGGGGTCGAAAGCTCGAGCAACTCTTCTTGCTGCCGCTTGATGACCGCTTCGCGCGATTTCTGGTAGGTGCGGACGGTGTGCAACCCCAATGCATCAATCAGTCCGGAGATCTCCCACAGCTGCTCTATCAGCTGGTTTTGATCTTTTGCGTACTCTTGTTGCAGCAGGGGAAATAGCGGCTTCTTCAACGAAAAAATAAAGCCGGCCGTTTCCTGGGAATCGAAGCCCTTGACCGCGCGGTTGTGCGACAAGGCTTCCAGAAAGGCCCGCACATCGTCCCAGGATGGATCGCTCAGGCCTTTGCCGCCGCTTGCATCCAGCCCATCCACGAAAAGGTGCAGAAACTGTGACGTCTCCTTGTGAAACTCATCGTTGCTCGACCTGACGTCGCCGCGGGAGCCCAGGGCTTCCAGATTGTTACGCCACTGTTGGAGCAATTCGGATTCGTTGTGACGAATGATGTCCGTGGTGCGCTTTTCGATTGACGCCATGGTGAGTGCCTTTACTCGAGGAGACTTATCATGACGCGAGCGCTTACGTGTGGGAATAGTACGAACGCAACGGTTCTACGCCCACGCCCTCTTAACGGGACGGCATGAAAGGCGCACTCTAGGGATGCTCTGGTCAATGCTACGTAGGCGTCACCAGCTCTGTCTGTTCGCAGACCATAGGTTCGTCGGCGAAGGCAGACTGGCCGTCTGTCGAGACGACGGGCCGAAGGGATGCGGACAGACAGAGCTGGCCCCAACATGTTGAATTTAAAGCGATGGGGTGATGACCAGAAGGCACGCAGAGTGCGCCGCGCGGCTTGGCAAGACGGCCAGTCTTCCCGGCGCCGCACAACACACTCTGCGAGCCTTCTGGTCATCATGCCGCCTGCGTAGCATTGACCAGAGCATCCCTAGCAAGGCGTTCGTCAAGCGCACGGCCACAAAGGCTGAAGGTCAGGCCAAAACGCTTCGTGGCACATGGCCACTCATCTTTCCGCATGCTGACGAAAGCATTCGCGCATGCAATACCCGGCGTCCGCACACGCGCGCACACGCCGGGTCGATATAAACGGGGATGCCGGGGGTCCAGTGGCTTTCGGGCCCTTGCTCAGAACGCCTGGTTGAAGCCCGCGACCTTTCAGCGCTATCAACGAGCGCGCGCACGGCATTTGCATTGCGCACATCGCTTCAGGCACGCACCCCGGCTATCGGGATGGAAAAACGAACGGGCGCGGGCGCGCGCCCGCAAGGTTCACAGTTCGCGCAATGCCGTAGTTACCGGCAACCGCGCCGCACGCACCGCCGGAAACAGGCCGCCGACGAAGCCGATCGCCAGCGCCCATTTCAAGCCTTGCCAGAGCAACTCGGGCGAGACCTTGAAGGCGAACGTCAATTGCCCGACCGTGCCAGCCGCCATGGTCGATGCGGTATAGCCGTTGAACACGAGCCACGCTACCAGTCCGCCAAGCAGCCCGCCGAGCAGGGCCAGCAGCATGGTTTCCAGCATGATCGCGATCACTACGGGGGGGCCGCGAAAGCCGATCGCCCGCAAGGTCGCGATCTCGCGCGCCCGCGAGGCCACCGCCGCGAACATGGTGTTGAGGGCGCCGAATACGGCACCGATCGCCATGATCAGGCCTACCGTGATCCCCATGATCCGCATGACTTTGCTCATGCCTTCGGATTGCTTGCCAAAGTAATCCAGCGTGGTGTCGGTATCCACCTTCAGGCGCGGATCGGCGGCCAGCGCGGCCTTGAATGCAGCGTAGGCGCCCGGGCCAGTCAGCTTGACCGTTACCGATGCGCGGCTGCTGCCGCGGCGGTAGGTGGAAGCGACTGTGTCGGCATCGCCCCAGATTTCCGAATCCAGCGCATCGTTGGAAGCGAAGACCCCGACCACCGTCCACTCCTGGTTGCCCAGCTTGACCTGATGACCGGGTTGCAGCCCCGCGAACTGCCGTTGCGCGCCCTGGCCTACATCCAGCTCGCGCATCCCTGGCGTGAATTTGCGTCCGGCAATGATCTTCAGATGCGGACGAACGGCCCAGGCCTGCTCGCCAACACCACGCAATTGCACGCTGCCCTCTTCATCCGGCGCCCCGCCTTTGACCGGAAGATTCGCGGCCACCACGATTTCCGGCGAAGCGATCGGCTTGCCCTGGCTGTCGCGCGCGATGCCGGGGGCCTGCGGCACCACGACCACGCTGTCGTGCTCCATCACCGACATTACCTCGCTGGCCGATCCACCGCGCATCACGATGGCGGTATCGTCGCTGCCGGTCTTGCGCAAGGTCTGCGCATAACCGTCGCCCATCGCCAGCAGCGCTACCAACACGCCAACGACGCCCGCGATACCGACAATCACCACCGATGACGAGCCCAGCCGCTGCCGCAGCGTGCTCAGGCCGACCGCCGTGACCGAGGCCGCCTGGCGACCGCGCCGGGTGAGCAGCATCCACGCTCCAAACACCACCGCCAGCGCGAGCACCACCGGCCACGATACATACATCCAGATCACCAGGAACGCCGCCAGCACCAGCAAGAGAATCAGATTGAAAATGACATTCATGACATGGCTCCTCAGCGTCCGGCCAATGCGTCGACGATGTTCAGGCGCATCGCACGCCATGCCGGCAGGGCGCCGACGATCAACCCGATCGCCACCATCAGCGCGACGCCCAAGGTCCAGCTGCCGATGCCGACCGTGGGCAGGTTCAGCAAGCCGCCGCTGCCAGCGCTGACACCCGGAATCAGCAGCGCGGCAAGCGCTATGCCGATCACGCCGCCAAGCAACACCAGCAACAGCGATTCGGCCAGCACCATCGCCAGCACGCCGCGGTTGGAAAAGCCGATCGTCTTGAGCACCGCCAGTTCCGAAGTGCGTTCGCGCACCGCCTGCATCATGGTGTTGCCGGTCAGCAGCAGCAGCGTAAAGAACACCGCACCCATGATCGAACCTACGATCAGCCCGATGTCGGCCAACTGCTTCATCCAGGACGCCGACGCGGCGGCTTCGGTCTGCGTGCGGGTCTCATGATCGGAATTGGTGGAAAGCGCATCAATGGCCCTGGCCACCTTGTCGGCCTGGTTCGCGTCGTTCACGCTGACCACGTACCAGCCGACGGTACCGCCGTTGTAAGGCGTGGCTTCGTCGAAGTACTTCCAGTGCATGAGGATCACCTGGTCGTACCAGCCGGCGCTTTTGTCCTTGGCGTGCATCACGCCCACGATGTCGAAGGTCCAGTTCTTGCTGCCGTCGCGCAGTGGAAAGATGGTCGATTGCAATGGAATCTGGTCGCCGACTTTCCAATGGTATTTATCCGCCAGCGCCTGGCCGACGATGATGCCGGTTTGCGTGGTGGCGAAGGCCTTGCGCGCCGCATCGCTGACGTCGACTTCCGGATACTGGTCGATGTAGTTGTCGCTGACCGCGAAACTGAAGATCTGGTTGTGCGGATCCTGGTAGGCACCACCGAACCAGTTCGCATAGGCCACCGCTTTCACGCCGGGCACGCGCTCGATCTGCCCGCCCAGCCCTTGCGGCAAGGTCTGGATGAAGGACAGCTTGGACCCGGTCTGCAGGCGCCGCGCGCCGTTCGCGCTGGCACCGGCCTGGTCGAAGGAAGTACGCACCGCATCCAGCATGCCGAACAGCAGGAACGCGGCGGCGATCGAGACCAGGGTAAGCAGCGTGCGGGTCTTGCGCCGGAACAGCGCGGCCCAGATCAGATGGAAATATTTCATGGAAAATCCTCCGCGAGGTCCTTGCCCTTTCGAACGAAGCGCTTGCAGGGTGATGCGTTACGCGAGCGCCTGCTCGACCAGGGTGCCCTTGTCCAGGTGCAAGGTTTGGTCGGCGTATTCGGCGGCCTTCGGATCGTGCGTCACCATCACGATGGTCTTGCCATGTTCGCGATTGAGCTGGCGCAGCAGGCCAAGCACTTCCTCCGCCGACTGGCGGTCCAGGTCGCCGGTTGGCTCGTCACAGACCAGCAGGTTGGGGTCGGACACGATCGCGCGCGCGATCGCCACCCGCTGTTGCTGCCCGCCGGAGAGTTCGGCCGGCTTGTGCGAGGCGCGCTCGGCCAGGCCCACCAGTTGCAAGGCAATGGATGCGTTCTTGCGGCGTTGCGCCGCTGAAAGCCTGGTCAACAGCAGCGGCAGCTCGACGTTCTTTTGCGCGCTGAGCATCGGCATCAGGTTATAGAACTGGAATACGAAGCCCACGTTCGCGGCGCGCCAGCGCGCCAGCGCACCGGCGCCCAGCTGGTCGATGCGCTGGCCGGCCACGGCAATGCTGCCGCCAGTGGGCGTATCCAACCCGCCCAGCAGATTCAGCAAGGTGGTCTTGCCCGAACCCGATGGCCCCATCAAGGCGAGGAAATCGCCTTCGGCAATGTTGAGGTTGATGTGATGCAGCACTTCGACTCTTTGCTTGCCGCGTTCGTAAATCTTGGAAAGATCGCGGATCTCGATCAACGTACCCATAGCTCTCACCTCCCGAGTGGATCGATCGGCTGGCGCGCAAGCCAGCCTGCTTTATTCAGGGCGAACGGCTTTGCACGCTTACATCCGAACCGTCATGCAGGGCTTGCGGCGGCGACACCACCACAACATCGCCGGCATCGACCGCTGCGGGAATCACCCGCATGTCGCCCTCATCCTGTGCGCCGGGTTGCACGGTTTGTTGGCGCACCTTGCCATCCGCCACGATAAAAACCGTATCGCGTCCATGGCGCTTGACGATGGCCGCAGCCGGCACCAGCACGCCTTTGGGCGCCTGCGTGGCGACCGCGGGCCTGGCCTCCAGGAACGAGACGCGCACACCCATGTCCGGCACGATGCGCGCGTCTTTGTGTTCCAGCGCCACGCGCACTTTCACGGTAGCCTTGCCGCGATCGGCGGCCGGCACGATGGCGATCACGTGCGCGGGAATCTTCCAGTCCGGATACGCATCGAGCACGGCTTCGGCCGGCATGTCCGGGGTGACGCGACCGATATAGGCTTCGTTGACGTCGACATCGACTTCCAGCGAATCCATGTCCACGATGGTGCCGATGCCGGTGCGGGTGAAGCCACCGCCGGCGGAGAAGGGCGAGATGATTTCGCCGACCTGCGCATCCTTGGTGGTGATCACGCCATTGAATGGCGCGCGCACCACGCAATAATCGAAATTGACGCGCGCCTCTACCACCTGTGCATCCGCCGCGACGGCCTGCTTCTGCTGCGAAAGCAACTGCGCGCGGGTGCTATCGGCCAGTGTGCGCGCCTGCTCGGCCACCTGCCTGGAAATCAGCCCTTGCATGGTCAACGTTTGGTCGCGCGCGGCATCGCGCAGGTTTTGCGCCAGTTGCACCTGGTACTGGGCGACCAGCGCATGCGCGGCCTTGGCCTGGGCGATGGCGGTATCGAGGGCGGCCTTGTACTGGCTGTCATCGAGCTTCGCCAGGATCTGGTCTTGCTTGACCCGATCGCCTTCTTCGATCAATACCGCGGTCAAGGTACCGGTGATCTGGGCGGACACTGTCGCCTGGCGGCGTGCCGTAACGTAACCGGTGGCCTGCAATACCGCACCGGCCGATGGGTCGCTGGCAGCCGCCACCGCCTGCGCGGTTTGCACGGGCACGGCGCGATGGCCGTATAGCCACCAGGCGGCGCCCGCGACCATCGCGACCAGCACGATTGCCCCGACCATCCATGGCCAGCGCGCCGGACCGCGAGCATGGTGTTCCTCGCGCTGGTGGCGCTCGATGCGCAGTTCCTTCAGCAGATCGGTATTGCTCACCCTGATACCCCATGTGTTCCCGACCGTTGCACGATAAGCGTTTGCCTACGCGGCTACCACCTATGCCTATCAGGCCGTGTCGGTGACAGCTGTCATGTCTCATGACGAACAAAGCGATCTGCGATCGACCTGCGCGCGCGCGCGCGTTGCGTGCATGGATGCCCATGCGGATAGAACCATTCATAGCTATGGCTATGCGTACTGCGTTGCCGTGACGTTTCATCGTGGCAGCTATGCGATACCTGCCATGGCATCTAAAGATGGATGGCCTGGAAAGTTGGCAAGCCTCCAGCCTGGGAGAACAGCAGTGGATAGCTGCTAATCTTGGCCGATGCGCTACGTCATTCCTGCCCCGACTATTCCTAGCCTTCCCATCTATGGAAGTGAAGAACGCTTCCCGCTCCGCCGTGTGTTCTGCATCGGCCGCAACTATGCCGAGCATGCGCGCGAAATGGGCGCAACGGTGGATGCGTCCATGCCGATGTTTTTCTGCAAGCCGGCCGATGCCGTGGTCACGGAGGGCGGCGACGTGCCTTATCCGCAAGCCACCGCCGACCTGCATCACGAGGTGGAAATGGTGGTGGCGCTGAAAGCCGGCGGCCGCGATCTCGACGCGACGCAGGCCGCCGCCGCCATCTTCGGCTACGGGGTCGGGCTCGACCTTACCCGCCGCGACCTGCAGGCCGCGGCCAAGGCCAATGGCCATCCGTGGGACGTGGCCAAGGCCTTCGACCATTCCGCACCGGTATCGGCATTGCGGCTGGCGAGCGAGGCATCGCTCAGCGCGGATACCACCATCAGCCTGCACGTGAACGATGCGCTGCGGCAACAAGGACGCCTGGGCGAGATGGTGCACAGCGTCGTGGACATCATCGCGAAACTGTCCACCTTGTTCGAGCTAAAGCCGGGCGATCTCATTTTCACCGGTACCCCGGCCGGCGTCGCGGCGCTGCAGCGCGGCGATCGCTTCCATGCCCAATTGCAGGGCATCGCTGCGCTGGACGGCCGCATCGTCTAAGGGCGCGCGCGGAACCCTCGACGGCATCGGAAAATAGGCGGCCGGTCGCGGTGGCACACCTACGGTTTTCACCAGCTTGCGTTAAAGTCGACCCTGCCATCCGGCGGACAACCTCAGGGAGACGACAATGGGCATGCTGCAGGAGTTCAAGGAATTTGCCATGCGCGGCAACGTGGTCGACATGGCGGTGGGTATCGTCATTGGCGCGGCGTTCGGCAAGATCGTTACTTCATTGGTCAGCGACATCATCATGCCGCCGATCGGCTGGATCACCGGCGGCATCGATTTCTCGGAGATGAAATGGGTGATCCGTCCGGCCGACAATAGCAATCCGGCGCACAAGATCCCGGAAGTCGCGATCGCCTACGGCAGCTTCATCAATACGGTCATCGCTTTCGTGATCGTGGCCTTCGCCATCTTCATCCTGGTCAAGATCATCAACCGGTTCTACACCAAGGCTGCCGCGGCCACGCCGCCGGATGTGGCGTTGCTGACCGAAATCCGCGATTTGCTCAAAAGCCGGTCGTAGAAAATAAAGAACGGGAAGTGACCGGAGCGGATGGGCGCGCAGCAACCTCTGCTTTCCGTTCCGTCCTTTCCCTCGTCACTATGACTTCTGGCCTAAGCGTTGCCTGATGCGAGCCCCATAATCGGGGCTCGCTTACAGGGAATCCTTCCATGCAACGCCCTACTCTTACTTTGCTTGCCGCTGCCTTGATGCTGGCTACCGGTCTTGCCTGCGCCACCGACACGCCCACCACGATACCGGCGGCGGCCGTGCACACCGCCGAACAACTGCGCGACAAGGCCATGCACGACGACACGGCTTACCAGGTGGTGGCATCGCTGACGACCGAGATCGGCCCACGTATCGCCGGCGGCGTGAACGACCCTCGCGCCAGGGCATGGGCGATCGCCAAGTTCAAGGCATTGGGCTTCGACAAGGTTTACACCGAGCCGGTGACTTATCCGCTATGGGTCCGGCGCAGCGAGCATGGCGCGATCGTGGCGCCCTTTCCGCAGTCATTGAGCTTGACCGCATTGGGTTATTCGCCGGGGACGCCCAAGGGCGGCCTCACCGCGCAGGTGGTGCAGTTTCCCAGCCTGGAAGCCTTGAAGGCGGCCGATCCGTCCAGCGTGAAAGGCAAGATCGTATACATCGGCTATCGCATGCACCGCACTAAGGATGGCCATGACTACGGCATTGGCGCGGGCATTCGCGAGGAAGGCCCGCTGGTGGCCTATGCCAAAGGGGCCGCCGGTTTCCTGCTGCGTTCGGCCGGCACCGATCCGAACAGCCGCACGCCGCATGCCGGCGTCACCGACTTCACCGATTTCAAGCATCCGGACAAGGCCGTCCCTGCCGCCGCGCTGTCCAATCCCGATGCCGACCAGCTCGAGCGCGTACTGGCCTATGGCAAGCCAGTGACGGTGAAACTGGACCTCGATTGCGGGCTCGCCGGCACCTACACCGGCTATAACGTGATTGGTGACATTACCGGGCGCAAGTATCCCGATCAGGTAGTGGTCATCGGTGGACATCTGGATTCGTGGGATCCGGGTACCGGTGCCATCGATGATGGCGCCGGCGTCGCCATTGCGCTGGGCGCGGCCAAGCTGATCCATGACTTGCCGCAACGGCCGGACCGCACCGTGCGCGTCATCGCCTTCGCCAACGAGGAAATGGGTCTGTGGGGCGGCCGTGCCTACGCCGATCGACACGCCGCTGAAGTCGGCAAATTCCAGCTCGGCACCGAATCGGACCTGGGCGCGGCGCCGGTCTGGCGCATGAGTGCCAGCGTGAAGCCGCAGGCGCGCGGCGCGATCGAGCAGATCGCCAAGGTGCTGGAACCGATCGGCGTGGCTTACGATCCCAAGCGGCCGGGCGGCGGTGGCTCGGATCTCTCGCAAATGCACCTGAAGGGCATGGCGGCGCTATCGCTCGCGCAGGACGCCACGTACTACTTCGACTGGCATCACACGGCCAATGACACGCTGGACAAGATCGACCCGCAACAACTGGCGCAGAACGTGGCGGTGTATGCGGTGTTTACCTATATGGCGGCGCAGGCCGACGGCAACTTCGGCTCGGCGCCGAATGCCTTCGCTGGCGACGGCGCGGACGATTAAGCGGCCTATGTCTTGATGGTTGCGGCAAGGCGGTTAGCCGCCTTGCCGTCAGCCGTTGGCCGCGCCGTCCTCGCTGCGTTCGGCCGGCGCTTCGGCGACATCGAGCGCTTGCAGGTTTTCCTTCAGGCGGGTCATGACGTCCATCGCCTGGGACATTTCCTCGTAGGTGATGCCCACGGTGCATTCGCGGCGCAATTCGTATGCGATGCGTTCCATATCGTCGACCACTTCGCTGGCCTGGGCAGTGGTGTACAGGCGCCAGGCGCGACGGTCCTTCGGATCCGGCCGCCGCTCCACGAAACCGGCCGCCTGCAGGCGATCGATCACGCGGCCCACGGCGATCGGCTCCATTTCCAGGAATTCAGCCAGCTCGGTCTGCCGCAGGCCCTCGCGCCGGTACAGCATCTTGGTGGCGCGCCACTGCGCGCGCGTCAACCCGAATTTCACCGCACGTCGATCGAAATGCTTGCGAAATAGCAGCGTTACGTCGTTGAGCAGGTAACCGAAGGAAATGTCTTCCGTTTTGGCCATGGCCGGCACTCAATAGGTGTGTCACTTGCCCCAAGCATAAGCTGAAACAGGCTGAACCCATGCCCATGACTGTCGTCACAGCCGACCTGACCCGAGTGGCCCTGGATGCCATCGTGAATGCCGCCAGCCCGGCGTTGCTGGGCGGGGGCGGGGTGGACGGCGCTATCCATCGTGCTGCCGGGCCAGCCTTGCTGGAAGCCTGCCGCGCATTGCCGGAAGTGTCGCCCGGCGTGCGCTGTCCTACCGGCGCGGCACGCATCACGCCGGGCTTCGCCTTGCCCGCGCGCCATGTCATCCATACCGTGGGGCCCGTGTGGCACGGTGGTCGTGACGGAGAAGCCGGGTTGCTGGCATGTTGCTATCGATCATGCGTCGCACTGGCTGCCGAACATGAGCTACGCAGCTTGGGTTTTCCGGCGATCAGCTGCGGCATCTACGGTTATCCGCCCGAGCAGGCCGCGCCGGTGGCGATCGCCGCATTGCGCGAGGCGCTCTCGGCGCACCCTGCCCTGGAGGTGCGGCTTTGCTGTTTCGACGACCGCATGTCAGCCATCTGGCAACAGGCGCTCAATCGAGCTTGAAAGGGTACAGCGGCGGTAGCGGCGAATCCTTGCCCCCATGCCCGCTTTCGTCGCGCCAGAGGAAACCCTGCGCGAACACCGCGGCAAGATCATCTGGCGTCCGATCGGAGGCGCCCGCGTATTGCTGTTGCTGCAACCGTTCGATCGCCGCGCGCTGCACGTCGGATGCCAACGCATCCGATAGTTGTCCAAGATTTCGCAACCCCGGCCGTTCGCTGCGGGCCCAGGCCAGCAGATGGCGGGCCTGGGCGGAACGATCGTTGCCACGCGCGGCTTCCATGAAAGCCTGGCGCAGGGCACGGGATGAATCAGGTGCGGCTTTCGGTGCAGATGACGGCGTGCGCTTGCGCCACCACACGAACGCGACAACGCTGAGCAGCCATAGCCCGAAGCTGCCAAGGGCGATCCCGCGCCACGGCAGCCATGACGCAGCCGGCGCGGAGGCCGCCGGCGTGGCGGTGACACTGCCCGCTATCGCCGGTGAAGCGTTCGACGCCAACGGCACGGCAGGCGCCGAGGTGGCCGCAGCGCCATTCGCAGCGCCCGCCACGGCAAGGACTTGAGCCGGCAGGGTTGCAACCCGCTTCTGTCCGGTTTGCACATCGAACCAGCTCAGGCTGACCGCGGGAATGGTCAGTGTGCCGGCACGCTGCGGGAACACTGCAAAACTGCGTTCACGATGGCCATCAAGCCATTGGCCATCGTCATGGGTGGTATCGGTGGATGGATCGGGGTAGACCGTTGCGCCATCGATGGCGGGCAGCGTCAGCTCGGGCAAAGCGTCGGCGGGCATGCCGGTCGCATCGATGCTCATATGCAGGTTGAGCGGCTGACCCACAGTGGCCTTGCCGTCGCTCGGCACGCCTTCGAGCTTGAGCGTGAGCGCACGCGCGGGCAACCATGCCGTACTGCCCCAGTCGGCAGGCGCGGCCTGCACCTCGATGGCGAGCGGTGGCGAATCGGCGCTTACCGGCGAGGCGTTGCCGAACAATCCGCCCGAACCGAAGAAGCTGCCAGGATCGTTGGGGTTGCCCGGATCGATCGCTTCGCCCTGGAACTCGATCGATGGGATGGTCACTGTCCCGGCGCGCTGGGGAATCAATGCATAGCGCCGTTCGATCACGTGGTAGCGGCGACCGTTGCGATCCGCGTCGTAATTGTCGTCCGCACCGAGCTTGCGCAGATCCACGCCATCGGCATGCGGATCGGGCAGGCTGCCGTTGTTGAGGTTGATGTCGTAGAACAGGCGAACGGTATAGAGCAGCTGTTGCCCGACATAAACCCGCTGGGGGTTGGCCGACACTTCGATGAAGACATCCTTGCGGTTGTCGGTGCCAGCGGACGGATCGGGCGGGCTGACGTGCAGGACCAGCGGACGTGTCTGGCTGCCCGCCACCGTTAGCGCGGGTATCGGCAAATCGCCGACATGTTTGGGGCGAAGGGCGACGCCGATCATCCATTGCGCGCTCTGCCGGCCATTGACGATGCTCAGGCTGCTGCTGGTGGAGGTGCCCAGCACTTCGAAATCATTGTCGAGCGCGCTGAGATCGGGGGTGCTGGCGCTCGTGCTGCCATCGATGCGCAGGTTGAGCGTGACCGTCTCGCCAAGGTGCACGCTGTCGCGATCCAGCGAAGCCTGTACGTCCGCCAGCGCGCTCAGCGGCAATAACAGACAGAGCAGCAACAGCCAGCGACGACTCATGGTTGATCTCCAACATCCGGCTGCGCGCCCATGCGCTCACGGTATTCAAGCTCGAATTTGCGACGCAGCAGCGCGCCCGGATCGTCAGGTACACGCTGCAGGTCGCGACGCACGTCATTGGGCAATTTGGCAAGCGGGTCATCGCTGTCCGCCGCGCCCAGTTCATGCGTCGGAGGCTTATCGGCTGCCTTCTGCCGGACTTGCATCAATGCCTTGTCCATTTGCGATTGCAGGCCCTGCCGGGCTTTTTCGGCTTGCGCCTGTTCGCTGCTGGATGCAGGCGCGGGCGCTTGCCTGGATGCGTCTGGTTTGGCGCCTTCGGCGTTCTGTTGCGTATCGCTGCCGCCTTTTGGTGGCGAAGCTTGTGCGCCTTGCTGAGCGCTTTGGTCCTGATCGCCCTGCTTCGTGTCGCGATCCTGCCTGGACTGACCACGCTGTTGGCTATCTTGCTGCTGCCCGTGGCTATCGTGCTGCTGCCCGGATTGTCCGCCCCGCTGTGACTGGCTTTGCGCAGACGACTTTCCAGCGCCTTGCTGATCTTGCTTGCTCTGGCCGTTCTGTCCACTTTGCTGTTGCTGTTGCTGTGGCGGGTTTTGCGGCGGCTTGCGCATCGCCTCTTCCACCGCTTTGCGGTTGGCGCGGGCATCGTCGTTGCGCGGGTCAAGTTGCAGGGCACGATCATAAGCTTTGATCGCATCCGGGTAGCGCCCCAACTGGGCGAGCGCGTTGCCGAGGTTGTACTGCGCATCCGCTCCCTTGGCCTGCTCGAGTGCCTGTGCGGCGGCGGCGTAATCCTTCGCACGATAGGCGGCCGCGCCGCGCCACGCGGGGTCTTGCGCAAGGTGGAGGGCTTCGGCCGGATGGCCTTGCTGCAAGGCATGGACCGCCTGCTGGTCAGGTCGCCGCCACCAATCCTGCCAATCGCCGGCCCTGGCGTTCGTGGGCAACCACGGCAGCAGCACGAGCGGCAGCAGCAGCACCCATCCTCGACGGAATGCGACCGTCACCACCAGCAACAACGGCAGCAGCAGCCAGGGCCCGCGATCTTGCCAGACGTCGCCGCTTTGTCCATCCGCGAGCTTGGCCTGTTGCGCCGGCTGCTGTCCGGCGTGCAGCGTGGCGAGGTCACTGCCGTTGTCGCTCATCGCCACGTAACGGCCACCCCCAGCCTGCGCCAGCGCGCGCAGATGATCGTCATCGCGGCGGGCGACGATGATGTCGCCTTGGTCGTCGCGTGCGAATCCGCCGTCCGTTTGCGGCACCGGCGCGCCTTGGGCGGTACCGATACCCAGCACGGAAACATGCACGCCGCTGGCCAGCGCCGCGTGCGCGGCGTCTCGCGCGGCAGCATCGGCATCGTCCGTGACCAGCACGATGGAGCCGCTCTTCAATCCGGCATCGTGGATCAACGTCACGCCCTGCTCGATGGCCTGCGCAGCATTGTCGCCATCGACCGGCATGGTGTCGGGCGACATTGCATCGAGCAGGTCGTCCAGGCTGTGCGCGTCGCTGGTCAGCGGCGCCACGACGAACGACTGCCCGGCGTAACCGATCAGGGCGTTCAGGCCATCGCTGTTGGCGGAGAACAGATCGCGCGCCTTGAAACGCGCGCGCTCCATGCGGCTGGGCGGCACGTCCCGCGCGAGCATGTGCCGGGACAATGAAACGGCAACCACTTGCGCGGCACGGTCCGCGAACAGGGGTTCGGCGATGCGGTTCCAGGTGGGACCCGCCATGGCCAATACCGCCAGCACCCAGCCCAGGGCGAACAATCCGGATGGCAATCTGGCATGCCGTTGGCCACCGCTTACCAGGTGCGGCAGGAGTTCAGGATCAACCAGCCGACCAAGCACGCGCGGCGCGGCGTCATTACGCAAGCCGAACCACAGTAGCAAGGGCAACGCCAACAGCCCGAGCAACCACCACGGCTGCAGGAAGTGGAATGACTGGAGGGCGCCGCTCATGCGCTTGTCCCTCGCCACCGCGGCCAAAACATGCCCAGCAACAGGCATAGCGCGGCAGCGGCCAACGGCACGCGAAACAGCTCATGTCGCAAACGCAGGCTGGGGCCATGCCGTGGCATCGGCTCGAGCGCATCGATGGCGCGATAGGCTTCGGCAAGCTGGTTGCCATCGGTAGCCCGATAGAATTGCCCGCCGGTTTCGTGCGCGATATAGGTGAGCATGTCCGCATCCAGGTCGGCGGACGGGTTGACCACGCTATCGCCAAACAGACCGGGGACGGTCATACGGGTCGCACCGATACCGATGGTGTAGATGCGAACGCCCGCGGCTTTGGCCGCGCGCGCGGCATCCTGCGGCGAAATGCTGCCGGAGTTGTTGACGCCGTCGGTGAGCAGGATCAGCACGCGCGCCTGTTCCGGCAAGGCGGCCAACCGCTTCACCGCCACCGCGATGGCGTCGCCGATCGCGGTTTCGGTACCAGGCAAACCCACGGCGGCACTTTGCAGCTGCGCGCGTACTGCATTGAGATCATAGGTGAGCGGCGTGACCAGGAAAGCGTGCGTGCCGAACAGCACCAGACCCAGCTCATCCCCTGTGCGGCGGGAAATGAAGTCGCCCGCGATGGCCTCCACCGCGCCAAACCGGCTTAGCTGTTGCCCACCCAGCAACATGTCGGGGGTCTGCATGCTGCCGGACAGATCCACTGCCAGCATCATGCCGCGGCCGCTGTGCATCTGCGCCTGCGGTGGCCCGATCAGTTGCGGTCGCGCGGCCGCGGCCAGCAGGCACAACCAGCCCAGCGCCCACAGCCAGGAGCCAGCGCCGCGTGTCGGCAGTTGATCGCCCGCGCTCCACGTGAGCGACCCATGCGGCAAACGCAAGGCCTGCCCGGGCGAAGCCGGTTTCAGCAGCCGCCATGCCAGCCAGGGTAATGGCAGCAGCACGAATACCCAGGGCCATGCGAACTCAGGCATGCCCTTGCTCTCCGGCGGCCATCTTCGGGCTCCGCAATGCGGCCTGCAGCCACCGATGGACGGCCGCCTGCGCGGCCTGCCGATCCAAATCCGCCTGCGGCCGGTACATGCGTGTTTCGAGCGCCATCAAGGTATCGAGGGTTGCCGTATCGACGGGCACCTGCGCCAGCACCTGTCGCCACGATGCGCCTTGTACATGATGTGCATCGGTGGCGTAGCGCCGCGCGGCACGGCGCAGCAACTGGTGCAGCGAAGTGGCGTAGGCAGCATCGTCGCCAGCATGGCGCATAGCCAGTTGCGGTATTTCGGCCAGCACCTGTTCGCGCCAGCGCCGTCGACGACGACGGCGGCGATAGGCGAGCGAAGCCAGCGCCAGCGCAACGCATAGGACGCCGCACGACACCCACCAGCCCGGTGCCGGCGGCCACCAGGATGGCGCGGGCGGAAGATGGATATCGCGCAGCGCCAACTGCGCGGGCGCTTGCGGGAACAGGCCGTTCATCGCCGGGTTCCCGTGTCGCGCAGCAGCGCTGATACCGCGTCCAGCGGGTCGGTCGCCGTATCGATGGTGCGGCAGGGAATACCGAGCGAGGCCGCCATGGCGGCAAGCCGGGCCTGCCCTTCGCCCAGGCTATGCCGGAATGCTTCACGCTGACGAGTGGAACGCAAGATGACGTGACGCCGCTCACCCTGATGCTCGATCGGATAATCACCGGCTGGCGCCGGCTGCAGTTCGAGCGCGTCGGCAACAACCAGGACGCGCACGGCCGTATGGCGCATCATTTCGATCAACCGGTTGCGGGCAGCTTCGTCGCTGCTCTGGCCGTCGCTGATCAGCAACGTGCGGTTGGCGCCATGCCGGAGCTTGATAACGCGCTGCAGGGCTTGCGAAAGCGGCTCATGCGGGCCAGTCGCCTGGACATCGCAGCGCGCCAGGGCGCCACACACGTCCAATGCCCCGCGCAGGCCAGCCCGTGGCCGTTGCAGATAGCCGTCCGCGCCGAATGTCATCAAGCCGATGCGTTCACTGGCTTTCACGGCGTACCAGGCAGCCAGCGCAGCCGCGCGACTGGCCTGCACGGATTTGAAGCGGACCCGGGTACCGAAATGCATGCTGGCGTTTCGATCGAACACGATCAGCAACTGTCCTTCGCGCTCTTCCTGGAAAAGCTTGGTGTGCAATCGGCCGCTGCGTGCGGTGAGCCGCCAATCCAGGCGTCGAACATCGTCTCCCGGTTGATAGGCACGCGACTCGGCATAGTCCATGCCGCGCCCATACAGGCGGCTGGAATGAGTACCGATACGAGTGGCGCGGCTGTCCTGCGGCGGAAGTCGCAAATGCGATACGCGACCGCGCAGGGCAATCAGCTCCGCCAACGATACGCGCACTCGCCCATCGCCGTCCGTTTGCTTCAACGCAGTATCGTTCACGGCAAGGGTACGAGATCCAGCAGGCGGCTGATGACGTGATCGCTGCGAACGCCTTCGGCCTCGGCTTCATAGCTGAGCAAGACGCGATGGCGCAGCACCTCGTACACCACGGCGTGGACATCTTCCGGCAATACAAAGTCGCGGCCGCGTAGCCATGCATGGGCGCGGGCACAGCGATCCAGCGCAATGGTGGCGCGCGGGCTGGCGCCCCAGGCGATCCAGCGTTTCAGTTCGTTGCCATAACGGCCGGCATCGCGCGTCGCCAGCACCAGTTGCGCCAGGTATTCCTCCAGGGCCTGAGCCATGTGCACGCCCAGCGCCGCTTTACGCGCGGCAAAGACATCTCCTTGCGTCACCGTGGCGGCGGCAGGCGGCGCCTTCTGCGAAGACATGCCGGCCTGTTCGCGCGCCAGCCGCAGGATCGCCAGTTCGGATGCGGCATCGGGATAACCGATGGTCACGTGCATGATGAAGCGATCCAGCTGCGCCTCCGGCAAGGCGAAGGTTCCTTCCTGCTCGATCGGATTCTGCGTCGCCATCACCATGAACAACTCAGGCAGGCGCCAGGTGCTGCGCCCGACCGTGATCTGCCGCTCGGCCATGGCTTCGAGCAGGGCCGACTGTACCTTTGCGGGTGCGCGGTTGATCTCGTCGGCCAGCACGATGTTATGAAACAGCGGCCCACGCTCGAATTCGAAGCTCCCCGATTGGGGACGGAATATATCGGTGCCGGTAAGGTCAGCCGGCAACAGGTCCGGAGTGAACTGCACCCGGTGGAAGTCCGCTTCGATGTGCCCGGCCAGGGCCTTCACGGCCGTGGTCTTGGCCAGCCCCGGCGCGCCCTCCACCAGCAGGTGGCCATCGGCCAGCAACGCGATCAGCAGGCAGTCGATGAGCCTCGGCTGGCCGATGACTTGCTGCTGGAGATCGTCGCGAAGACGGGAAAACGCTTGCTGCAGCAGCCCGGGCGCGGGGACTTGGGGCATATCCATCGGAAAATCCTGTACTACACGGTGCGGATGTACTGACAGCAGGGGGAGGAAAAAGTTTGGCGGCGATTTTGCCGAAAAAAAAGGGACGGCGTGGCGCCGTCCCTTTTCCTGTCGTCAGCTGTTGCTGTTACTGCAGACTGTCGCTGAGGATCCGCGGGGTGACGAAGATCAGCAGCTCGTCCTTGTCGTTGATGTGCGTAGTACTGCGGAACAACACACCCAGGCCCGGGATGTCGCCGAGTCCGGGCACCTTGGCAATGGTGTCGCTCTTGGTCACTTCGTAGATGCCGCCCAGCACCACGGTCTGGCCGTTATCCACCAGCACCGAGGTGTTGAGCGAACGTGTATCGATGACCGGCACCTGGCCGCTGCCCGTAACGTTGATGTAATGGTCCAGCGAATCCTTGTTTACGTTGATCGCCAGATAGACGCGATTGTCCGCGGTGATGGTCGGCGTGACCTTCAGCTCGAGCACGGCATCCTTGAACGCAACAGTCGCCGTGCCGCTGGTACCCGCACCGCCGCTCTGGTTCTGGAAGGTCACGTAACCGATTTCCTGGCCCTGGCGGATATCGGCTTCCTGCTGGTTAGCGGTGATGACGCGCGGACTGGACACCACTTCGCTGCGGCCTTCCGATTGCGCCGCGGAAAGCTCCAGATCCAGCGCGTAGTTCTTGCCGAGGATGGCCGCAGCCAGCGTGGATGCGGTACCCGTAGTGGGGGTTGCCGGCAGATTGACGTTCAGCCCGCCTGAAGACAGGCCTCCGCCGAGGGTCGAGGTGGTCGTGTTATTGCCTTGCGCACCGCCTATCGCCGTTCCGACCTGCAGCACCTGGCCGCTGGGATTCGCGCGGTTGCCGGTGACACCCCATTGAACGCCCAGGTCGCGCTCGAAATCGTCGGTCGCAATGACGATGCGCGACTCGATCAAAACCTGCTGCACAGGCCGATCCAGCTGGGCAATGATGGCCCGCAGTTCGGCGGTTTTTTCTGCCGTGTCGTTGATCAGCAGCGTATTGGTGCGCTGGTCGAAAGTGACGCTGCCACGCGGCGAGAGGAAGCCGCGGTGCTGGCTGGCTTCGCCAGATCCGGTCGTACCCCCGGCGATACTCTGCATGCTCCCGGTGGTCAGCAGCTTGGCGATGTCCTGCGCCTTGCCATAGCTGATCGGAACATAGGTGGTGATCAGCGGCGCCGTGTCCTGCGCCTTGAAGCGCGCGTCGGCGATGTTTTGCTCGTAATCGGCCAATTCCTTCTGCGGAGCGATCCAGATCACGTTGCCGTCGCGACGCTTGTCCAGGTCCTTGGCGCGCAGGATTACATCCAGCGCCTGGTCCCAGGGAACATTGTTCAGCCGTAGCGTGATGCTGCCGCCCACCGTATCGGAGGCAACCATGTTGATGCCCGAGTAATCGGCCAGCAACTGCAATACCGAGCGAACCGGGATGTCCTGGAAGTTGAACGTCACGCGATTGCCCGTGTACACCGGCTGGGCATCGGAAGCCGGATTGGTGTCCTTGGACGTCTGCTTCTTGGGCGTCACTTCCACCACATACTGATCGCCCGTCTGGTACGAAGAGGTATCCACGTCGCCGCTGAAGGCAATGTCCACGTGCGCGCCGCTCGCGGTCGAGTGCGGCGAAATGGATTGCACCGGGGTGGCAAAGTCGAGCACGTTCAAGCGCTGGCCCTGGCTGGCCGGCAGGCGCGCGTTATCGATATCCACCGCGATATTGTCGCCCTGGCGGTGCATGTTGGCGTTCGCGCCGGAACCGCTGAAATTGATCAGCACGCGACCGGATCCGTTCGCGCCACGCTGGAAATCGATGTTGGTGATGGCCGGGCCGCTCATGGCCGAGGGCAGCGCCTTGGACGGATCGATCGTGGCCGCGGTGGTCACCGGCTGCGTTTGCATGCCGTTGTTGACGTCCAATACCAGGCTGTTGCCTTCGACGCGGGATTTGTACGAGGAGGCCTGCATCAACTCGACCACGACCCGGGTGCGCCCGCCCGCGGAAACGGCCGAGACGCCGGTGGTGGTGCCGACGCCAACGTCCTGGTGGCGCGCCGCATCGTTGGTGGTGTCCGGGAAATCGATCGCAATGCGCGGCGGATTGTCCGTGGTGAACACATTGGGCTGCGGAACCTGGTTGCTGTCGAAGCTCATGCGCAGCTCGACCCGGCCACCGGGCAGCGTCTTGTAGGTGATGTTCTGCAGTGTGCTGGTCGCGATGGCGGCGTTCGCCCAGGCAGCGACGCCCAGCACCATGGCGGTCATCAGGCAACGGCTCGCCAAGTGCATGGCACGGCTCCGGACTGGTTTGATTGGATTAGTCATTGCATCAGCCCCTGTATTCCTATTTCGCGACAAGCGCGATGCTGGCCGGACGTTCCATCCAGCCGCCATTGCCGTTGGAAACCAATTCGACCAGATCGATCCGGTCACTGCTGATGGCAGTGATGCGGCCATAGTTCTGGCCCATGTATTCGTTGGCGTGCGCGCGATGGATCACTCCGCCAGGATCCTTGACCAGAGCTTCCATGGTGGCGCCGCTGCCGATCGTGCCGACCATCTTCAAGCTATCCAGCGAGTAGGCTTCGAGCGGTTGCCTTGCACGTCCTTCATCCGGGCGGGGACCGTTGTTCTCGTTCAGCTCGTCCGGGCTTGGGCTGAATGGGTCACGCTTGTCCTGATCGGTATAGGTGAACGTCTCGAACGTCTTGATCACCGGCAGCGGCGGAATCGGTGCTCCGCGCTTGGCTTTCTCCTGCGCCACCCAGTCGCGCAGGTCGGACATGCCGCGGGTGCAGCCACCGAGTACCAGCGCCGTGCCGACCAGCAGGAACAGCTTGGCGAAGCGGGCAGGTTTCATGGCAGTCATGGTCCTCATTTCCGCCCCCTGACCTTCTTCGACTTGCCTGCCGTATCGCCGGTCTCCGAATCGTCCAGATAGCGATAGGTCTTCACCGTGCCTTGCAGTACCAGCAACTGGTTCGGACCGGGCTCGCTGCCTTTGCCGGGCGTATTGAGCGGGGTCAGCGACACATCGTGCATGGTGAGGATGACCACGCGCGGCAGCGAGGCCACGCCGCTGATGAAGGTGCCGAACTGGTGATAGGTACCGATCATCTTCAGCTGGATCGGCTTCTCCGCGTAGAAGTCCTTGGGGACTTCCGTGCCCGGCTGGAACAGTTCCTGTTGCAGGCCGGCCGATAGCGCCGTCTGCGAAACGTCCACCAGCAGTTCCGGCATTTCAGTCTTGCTGGGCAGCTGGCGCAGCAGCTGGCGCAGCATGTCCTTCATCTCGTCGAGCTGCTGCTGCAGCGCTTCGAGGTTGACCGACTTGGCTTGCTTCTCGGCAAACTCCTGCTTGAGCTTTTCTTCCTTGCCGGCCAGGTTCTGCAGATTGTCTTGCTGGTCGCTGATCACGACATACCAGCCGACCAGCATGATTACGGCGAACAGCAACACCGTGAAAAAAGTCTTGACCGATTTTGGCCAGCCGCCGATGTTGTTGCGATCGAGATTGCGCAGATCGTCGAGGAGTTTCATTACTTGGCTCCTCCCTTGGCAGGCTCGGCGCCAGCTGGCGCTTGCGCGTTGGCGGACGGCGTCACGACGGATTTGGGCGCGGCGGCGCTCGTGCCCGACGATGCGGGCGTGGCCGGGTTCTGGCTGTCGTCCTTGGGCTTCTGCAGTGCGACCGTCAGGCCGAACTTATAGGGCATGCGCGAGGAGTCGTGGCTGTTCTCGGTCTTGCTCAGGTCCGTCTGCCCCATCCACGGCGACGTTTCGATGTTGCGCATGTAGTCGGCAACGCTGGCGTTCGATTGCGCCACGCCGTCGAGCACCATCTGGTCACCGGCCTGCTTGATCGAAGTCAGGCGCGCGCTGCTCGGGATCGTCTTAACCAGTTCGTCGAACAAGTGCACCATCTGCGAGCGGTTGGCCTGCAGCTGTTCGATGATTTGCTTGCGTGCCAGCAACTGGGCGCGCACTTTTTCCAGATCGTTGATCTTGGTGAGCCGCGCGTCCACTTGCTTGATCTGGTCTTGCAAATAAGCGTTGCGCTCGTTCTGGTTGTCGACGCGCATGCCCATCCAGAAACCCCACAAGAGCAGGACGCCCACGGCCGCCAGGGCAGCCGCGCCAAGCTGCATGAAAAACTCGCGCTGGCGGATCTTGCGGCGTTCGGCGCGCCACGGAAGCAGGTTTATGCGTGCCATCAGTCGAAACTCCTCATGGCGAGTCCGACCGCGATCATCAGGGCCGGCGCATCCTGGGTCAGCGACTGCGCCTGGACCCGGTTGGACAGCGACATGCGCGCCAGCGGATTGGCAACGATGCATGGCAGGCCAAGCTGTTCTTCCAGCATCGCACTGATGCCGTCGATCGAAGCACAACCGCCGGCCAGCACGACCTGGTCGACCTTGCTGAATTCGCTGCCCGCGTAGAAGAACTGCAGCAGGCGGCTGATCTGCTGTACCAGCGATTCCTTGAACGGCTGCAGCGCCTCGGTCTCGTAGGATTCGGGCAATCCGCCCTTGCGCTTGGCGCGGCCGGCTTCCTCATAGGACAAGCCGTAGCGACGCATGATCTCGTCGGTAAGCTGCTTGCCGCCGAAGACCTGCTCGCGCGAATAGATGGTGCGCTGGTTCTTCAGCACGGAAAGGGTGGTCATGGTGGCGCCGATATCGACCACCGCGACCAGCGCATCGCGCCCGACGTTCAATTGGTCCGCGATCAATGCGAAGGCATTTTCCATCGCAAACGCTTCGACATCGATCACCTGCGCGGCAAGTCCGCCCAGGTCCAGCGCGGCTACGCGCATGTCCACGTTTTCCGTGCGCGATGCCGCCAGCAGCACGTTATTCATTTCCGGGTTGTCGCGGACCGGGCCGAGTACTTCGAAATCGAGGCTTACTTCATCGATCGGATAGGGGATGTACTGGTTCGCCTCGACCTGGATCTGGCTTTCCAGATCTTCATCGGACAGCTCGGCCGCCATCGGCACGATGCGCGTGATGACCGCCGACCCCGCGACGGCGGCGGCGGCGTGTTTGAGCTTGGCGCCCGAACGCGCGAGCGCGCGGCGCACTGCCTCGCCGACGGCCTCGACCTCGACGATGTTCTTTTCGACGACAGCATTGGGGGGCAGTGGCTCGATCGCGTAATGCTCCACGCGATAGCGGCCTCCGGCTTGGCTGAGCTGCAGCAGCTTGACGGCGGTCGAACTGATGTCGACACCGACGAGCGGCGGCTTCTTGGGTGTGAAGAGCCCCACGATGATTCCCCCTTGACCCCTGACGCTTCCGCCAGAGACTGGCGGGTTGCCGGGCCATTTAATCCAAAAATTAACGCAATAGCAACGGCCTACGCGATCTTCTTCGAGACTTTTGGCGTGATGGCCTGCACATTTGGACCAACCCGCCCGGTACGCGATTAAGGTTTTGCTAATCCGTCGCTCATGCCGCACATACTGCTACATCTATACTCTGAACTGTTTTGACTCAGGTCTCGATTGGGATGATCTGATTCGCTCCAGGCAGGTGGCATGATGCCCAGGAGGCTGGCGGATGCGTTGGCGCGGGGAAGCGGACCGTCGTCATTCGCCGGAGCCCATGCGCAACCCTGTAACCTTTGCATGGAGCGGCCCCTGGCACAGCCGGAAAGCCTGCCTGGATATCCCGTCATCATTTTGAGATTCAATAAGTTGGATCGATTCTGCCCGCCCATTACCTTCCGTCTTCTCCTGCAACAAATGACCAGACCCGGCTTTGCCGGCTGGCCCGTGGCCGTGAACGGACATGGCCGATGCCCTGCGCGTAATGAACCAGACCGAGCACCGCTAACCCCATGACGCGAATCCTGAAAAGCCTCCTGCGCTGGTGCCTGATCCTGGGCTTCAGCGGTCTCCTGCTTCTCGCCGCCGCCGCCGGAGTGGCTTACTGGCTGGTATCTCCCCGGCTGCCCTCGGTAGCGGTGTTGAAGGACTATCACATGCAGGTGCCGCTGCGGGTGCTGACCGCCGACGGCAAGCTGATCGCGACGTTCGGCGAGACCCGGCGCATCCCGGTCTCCATCGAGCAGGTGCCGGACATGGTCAAGCATGCCGTCCTGTCGGCCGAAGATGCCGATTTCTACAGCCATCCAGGCGTCGACTGGCGCGGCGTGATGCGCGCCGGGTTCCACGTGGTCGCGTCCGGCGGCAACAAGACCCAGGGCGGCTCGACCATCACCCAGCAGGTGGCGCGCAATTTCTTCCTGAGTCCGGAAAAACTCTATTCGCGCAAGCTGATCGAGATGTTCATTGCCCTGCGCATCGAGGGGCAATTGAGCAAGGACCAGATCCTTGAGCTTTACCTCAACAAGATGTTCCTCGGGCACCGCTCCTATGGTGTGGCAGCGGCCGCCGAGTATTACTACGGCAAGCGCCTGGACCAGCTCACCATTGCGCAGTGCGCGGCCATTGCCTCCACTTTCCAGTTGCCTTCGGCGGTCAATCCGTTGACCAACACGCCGCGCCTGATCGGCAGGCGCAACTGGGTGCTGGGCCAGATGCTGGAGCACAAGTACATCAACCAGGCGCAGTACCAGGAAGCCATCAACGCGCCCGACGATGCCGCGCCACACGAGCAACCCATCCAGGTAGACGCGCCCTACGTTGCCGAGATGGCTCGGCTGCAGGCACTGGACCGCCTCGGCAATGACGCGCTGACCGAGGGTTACGTCGTCAAGACCACCCTGGTCAGTACGCGCCAGCAAGCCGCCGTGGCGGCGGTGCGCGATGGCCTGTCCATTTACGACCATCGCCATGGCTGGCGCGGCCCGGAGGCGCACGAGGCATTACCGCCCGGCGCCAGCGAGGCTGACTACGGCAATCTCCTATCCAGCTATAACGATGTTGCCGGTCTGGTTCCCGGGCTGGTGATCGCCTCCTCTGCCACCGAGGCCTCGGTCTACCTGCCGGACCATCAAACGGTGAAGCTCGGCCTCGCCGCAGTGGATTGGGCGCGCGCCTACATCAGCGACAGTCGCATGGGCGCCACGCCCAAGGCGGTCGATGCGGTACTCAAGCCTGGCGACATCATTCGCGTCACCCAGGATGCCAAGGGTGCCTGGCAGCTCACCCAGATTCCCAAGGCCCAGGCGGCCCTGGTTTCGCTCAATCCGGAAAACGGCGCGATCCAGTCGCTGGTCGGCGGCTTCAACTTCCAGCGCAGCAAGTTCAACCGTGCCGTGATGGCAGCGCGGCAGCCAGGCTCGAGCTTCAAGCCTTTCATCTACTCGGCCGCCTTCGAGCGCGGCTATACCGCCGCATCGATCATCAACGACGCGCCCATCGCACTGCCGGATCCCTCGCAGCCCAACGGTCTGTGGACACCCAGCAACGATGACGACAAATTCGCCGGGCCCATGCGCCTGCGCGAGGCGCTGATCGAATCCAAGAACCTGGTGTCGGTGCGCCTGCTCGATGCCATCGGCGTGCGCTACGCGCGCAACTATGTCACGCGCTTCGGCTTCCCCCTGGACGCGCTGCCGAACAATCTGTCGATGGCGCTGGGCACCGCTTCCGTATCGCCGCTAAGCATGGCGCGCGGCTATGCCGTATTCGCCAACGGCGGGTATCTGGTCACGCCTTACTTCATCAGCGAAATCGACGATCGCGATGGCAAGCCGGTTTATGTCGCCAACCCGGCCCGCGCGTGCGCGAGCTGCCAGGCGCGCCTGCTGCAGGACAGCCCACCTGCCCCACCTCCGGCCAGCATGCTGACCAATGGCGTGGCAGCCACCTCCTCCAACGCGCCGGCACCCGCGTCGAGCGTGGCCATGGCCGGCGAAACCACCTTGCCTGCCGACGCGCACACCGGCGAGGCCGCGCCGGTGCTTGCTCCACACGTCATCGATATCCGCAACGACTTTCTTGTTACCTCGCTGATGAAAGACGTGATCCAGTCGCCGATGGGCACGGGCTATGCCGCAAACGTCCTCAAGCGTCCCGATCTGGCCGGCAAGACCGGTTCCACCAACGATCACCGCGACGCATGGTTCGTGGGCTTCAACGGCGACCTGTCAACCGCGGTATGGGTGGGCTTCGATGATTTCGGTTCGCTGGGCAAAGGTGAATTTGGCGCCAAGGCCGCATTGCCGATCTGGATCGACTATATGGGTGACGTGTTGAACGGCGCGCCCGAAAACAGCCTGACGATGCCGCCAGGGATCAGTACCGTGCAGATCAATCGTGAAAATGGACTGCCGACCTCACCCGGCGATCCGAACGCGATGTCGGAGCTTTTCAAGGTCGAGGATATCGATCGCCTGCATAACCAGGCACTGCAACAACAGCAGCAAAACCAGGATCAACAGCAGGCTAACGATATTTTCTGATTTTCCGGTAGTCTTGCCTTGGGCGCGCAATTGAGGGCCGGAGCAATGGCACGAGGCGAACACCATCGCATCCACGCGCACGACCGTGTGCAGCGCAACCGGTTACGTGTCGCCCAGGAGGCGGCGCGACTGATGAGCGAACACGGCATCCGCGACTTTCACCACGCCAAACGCAAGGCCGCCGAACGCTTGGGCGTGCTGGACGAACAGGCGCTTCCACGCAATCACGAGATCGAACAGGCGCTGCGCGAGCACCAGCGCCTGTTCCAGGGCGACAGCCAGCCGCAGCTATTGAGAGAACGGCGTGAAGCCGCCGTCGAAGCGATGCGCTTCCTGCAGGGTTTCGAGCCAAGGCTGGTCGGCAGCGTACTGGATGGAACGGCCGATTCGCATTCGGCTGTCTGCCTGCACGTGTTCAGCGACGATCCGGAAGCAATCGGACTTTATCTACGTGAACACGGCGTGCCGTTCGAAATGCAGACGCGCCGATTGCGCATCAGCCGTGAAGAACAGGCCGAATATCCGGTGTTGCTGTTCGCCGCCGACCGGCTTCCCTTCGACCTTACCGTGCTTCCGCATAACGCGCTGCGCCAGGCACCGCTCGATCGCATCGACGACAAGCCGATGCGTCGCGCCTCACTGGCGTCGGTAGAGATCATGCTCGCCGAGGCCGGCGGCGAGCAGGACGATTTCGAGCGCAAGCTCGCCGCGGCGATTAAATAACGTCGTCTTCGCACCGGGATTTTCTTGCGCCCTCTCCCTGGCGGGAGAGGGCGTCATGCAAGCTCAGCGCTTGTCGATACCCACGTAGTCGCGCTTGTCGGAACCCACGTACAGCTGCCGCGGGCGGCCGATGCGCGAGCCTGGCGTTTCGTGCTGCTCAATCCAGTGTGCGATCCAGCCGGCGGTGCGCGCGATGGCGAACATCACGGTAAACATCTCGGTCGGAATACCCAGTGCCTTGTAGATGATGCCGGAATAGAAATCGACATTCGGATACAGCTTGCGTTCGACGAAGTAGTCGTCCTTCAGCGCCGCTTCTTCCAGCTTCATCGCCACGTCGAGCAACGGATCGTTGACGCCCAGCTCGGACAGCACCTTGTGGCACATCTCGCGGATGATCTTGGCGCGCGGATCGAAGTTCTTGTACACGCGATGGCCGAAACCCATCAGGCGGAAGTTGTCGTTCTTGTCCTTGGCGCGCTTGACGGCGGTTTCCACCTTGTCGGGCGAGCCGATCTCTTCCAGCATCTTCAGCACCGCCTCGTTGGCGCCGCCGTGCGCGGGACCCCACAACGCCGTGATGCCGGCCGCGATCGATGCATACGGATTCGCACCGGTCGAACCGACCAGGCGCACCGTGGACGTGGACGCATTCTGCTCGTGGTCGGCATGCAGAATGAACAACAGGTCCAGCGCCTTCGCGGCAACCGGGCTCATTTCCAGCGGCTCGCTCGGCACTTCGAACATCATGTGCAGGAAGCGATCGACGTATTCGAGGTTGTTGCGCGGATAGCGGAACGGCCAACCGATTGAATAGCGATAGCAGGCAGCGGCGATGGTCGGCATTTTCGCGATCAGGCGGATCGCGGCCAGCTTGCGGTCGTCGGCATTATCGACGTCCAGGTCTTCGTGATAGAACGCCGACAACGAAGCGACCGAAGCGGCCAGCATCGCCATCGGATGCGCATCATGATGGAAACCCTGGAAAAAATTCTTCTGCGACTCATGCATCATCGTGTGATGCGTGATGTCGTTCTCGAAGCCGGAAAATTGCTTCTTGTCCGGCAGGTTGCCGTTGAGCAGCAGATAGGCCACTTCGAGGAAGCTGGACTTTTCGGCCAGTTGCTCGATCGGGTAGCCACGGTACATCAGCACGCCCTGGTCGCCGTCGATGTAGGTGATGGCGCTCTTCGTGCTGGCGGTGCTGCCGTAGCCGGGATCGTAGGTGAAGTGCCCGGTGTCCTTGTACAGCGGGGCGATGTCGATGCAGGCCGGACCGATCGTACCGGTAAGCAGCGGGAGTTCGCTGCTACGGCCGTTGGACTCATCTACCAGCTTGACGGATTTGGAATCGGACACGGAAACCTCCTGCTCATGGGTCGCCACCGGGGCGACCGCAGAACGGCAACCAGCCGGCAAGGGAAAAGCGCATCGTCGTGGGGAGGCGACGATGCATCCTATCTATTATCGCACATCGGACTATGACAATCCGACGGCGCATGGTCCAACGGATGGACGCAAAAATGCACAAGGCAGGCGCGAAGCCTGCCTTGTGCATGGAACCCGCAGCTGCCTTGCGGCGGATTCGGAACGATTACTTCTGCGCGTAACGGCGGCGGAACTTGTCCACGCGACCGCCGGCGTCGATCGTCTTCTGCTTACCGGTGTAGAACGGGTGCGAATGGCTGGAGATATCCACCTTGATCAGCGGGTACTCGTTGCCGTCTTCCCACTTGATGGTTTCCTTGGTCGCAATCGTCGAGCGCGTCAGAAACGCGAACTCGGACGAGAGGTCCTGGAACACCACCTGGCGGTAATTCGGATGGATATCGGGCTTCATGGCGGACTCTAAAAGCGGTGGGTGAAAAGAGCGGCATTATATTGGCCGTTCAGTGACTTGGTCAAGCCAGTCGACCTGCTAACCACCCGGATCTGCCGCCAGCGACGAACGCACGGTGGCGTACCGGCGAAAGGATATCGTGGTTCACGCCGCCGGGTCTGCTCCCAGAGCCCGGCGCACCATCGCGGCGAACTTCGCCTGGTCCAGTTCCAGTACCACGTTGGCCTGGGCGGGCAAGCCCAGCCGGCCGCCCCAGTCCACCACGGTGGCGCCGCGGGTGAGCCGCCCGTCCAGTTCCACCCCTACGCGGCGGCGCTCGCTGCGGACTACGACCGAAGGATCGATCGCCACCGCCATGGCCAGCGCGTCGGCGGCAATGATTCCACGCCGGCCGCGCTCGCTGTTGGTCTGGCGAGCCACCCGGAAAATACGTTCGAAGAAGACCGCACGCTGATCGCCGGCCGCCAGCCAGCCATCGAAATCCGCTTCGTCGAAGGCATGCCGCAGCGTGAGTTCCCAATCGACGAGATCAAAGTCGGGAAAACCTTCGAACACCACATGCGCGGCCTCCGGATCAAAGCCGACATTGAATTCGGCGGGCACGCGCCCGGTATTGCCATGCCCGGTGACCGCGCCACCCATCACGACCAGGCGCCTTACGCGCTGCGGCAGTTCCGGATCCAGCCGTAGCGCCAGCGCCAAGTTGGTCAAGGGGGCCAGCGCGACCAGCGTCACTTCGCCCGGCCGTTCGCGGGTCAAGCGCAGCAAGGCGTGCACGGCGTGTTCGTCGGCAATGCCGGTTACCGGCTCCTGGAAACCGGCATCGCCCAGTCCATCCTGTCCGTGCACGAACGCCGCGTCTTCGTCGGGCAGGCGTACCAGCGGTGTCGGGCAGCCGGCAAACACTGGCGTCGAACCGCCGACCTTATCGACCAAGGTGCGCGCATTGCGCACGGTATGCGCAAGACCCACATTGCCGGCGGCGACACTCAAACCAAGCACGTCGGCATGCGCATGGGCCATCAGAATGGCCAGCGCATCATCCACGCCGGGGTCGGTATCGATCAGGAGTTGCGGTTTGCTCATGGTTTTTCAGGCAAGTGGGAAAGGGTGAACCGGGAATAGTAAAAGCAAAGCGCGACCGCTTTCATTCCCGTTCGCCGCTCTCACGCATGGGCGTATCGCGCCGCACCGCCGATCCAGCGCTCGATCAGGCGTCCTGCCCGCTCTGCATGCTGCGCCAGCATCTGCTCGCCGACATGCTGTACCGCAGGCAGCAGATGCGCATCCCGCGCCAGGTCCGCCATGCGGAAACTCAATTGGCCGGTCTGGCGGGTGCCCAGCACTTCGCCAGGTCCGCGCAGCTCCAGGTCTTTTTCCGCGATGCGGAAACCGTCATTGGTCTCGCGCATGACCTGCAAGCGTTCGCGCGCCAGCTGCCCCAGCGGCGGCTGGTAAAGCAGTACGCAGTTCGATGCGAGGGCGCCACGTCCGACACGTCCGCGCAATTGATGCAATTGCGCCAAGCCAAGGCGCTCGCTGTTTTCGATCACCATCAGGCTGGCATTGGGTACATCCACGCCCACCTCGATCACGGTGGTAGCGACCAGCACTGCCAGTTCGCCGGCCTTGAATGCATCCATGACTGCCAGCTTTTCCTTCGGCTTCATACGGCCATGGATCAGGCCGACGCGACAGTCGGCCAGTGCGTGGGTGAGCTCCGCATGCGCCGCCTCGGCGGCTTGCGCCCGCAGTTGTTCCGATTCTTCGATGAGGGTGCAGACCCAATAGGCCTGCCGCCCTTCCACGCAGGCGGCATGAATGCGTTCGATAACATCCATGCGACGCGCGTTGGAAACCGCAATGGTCTGGACCGGTGTACGGCCGGGCGGCAACTCGTCGATGGCCGACATGTCCAGGTCGGCATAAGCGCTCATCGCCAGGGTGCGTGGAATGGGCGTGGCCGTCAGGACCAGTTGATGCGGCACCAGTTCGCCCTCCAGGCCCTTGTCGCGTAACGCCAATCGCTGCTGCACGCCGAAACGGTGCTGCTCGTCGACGATCACCAGGCCCAGGCGCGCGAATTCGACGCCTTCCTGCATCAGCGCGTGCGTACCGATCACCACCGGCGCGCCCTCCGCCACCCGGCGCATCGCCAGTTGGCGCGCCTTGCCCTGCTGCTTGCCGGCGAGCCACTCGACCGGAATATTCAGCGGCTCCAGCCAATGGCGAAAATTGCGCAGGTGCTGCTCCGCCAGCAATTCGGTCGGCGCCATCAAGGCGACCTGATATCCAGCCTCCACGGCGGACAACGATGCCGAACACGCCACCGCGGTCTTGCCCGAACCGACATCGCCTTGCACGAGACGAAGCATGGGCCGCGGTTGCGCCATGTCGGCGGTTACTTCCCGCGACACGCGCTGCTGCGCGCCGGTGAGCCGGAATGGCAGCGATTCCAGCCATCGTTGCCGCAGATCACCGCTGCCGCCCAACACCGGCGCGCGACGTTCGCGTACCGCGGCACGCAGGCGCTTGAGGCTCATATGCTGGGTAAGCAGTTCCTCGAAGGCCAGGCGCTGCTGCGCGGGATGCCTGCCCTGGGTCAGCTGGTCCACGCGCGCATCGGGCGGTGGCCGATGCACATAGAGCAACGCTTCGCGCAACGACGTCAGGCCGTGTTGCGCGCATAGCGATAGCGGAATCAGTTCCAGCTCCGCCTCGTCGGGAAGCAGTTGCAAGGCCTTGGCGATCACACCGCCCAGGCGCTTTTGCCCGAGTCCTTCGGTCGTGGGATAGACCGGACTGAGCCGCTCCTCCAGCACTACCTGCGCGTTTTCATCCAGCCGCTGGTATTGCGGATGCACCATCTCCAGGCCGCCCGCGCCTTGCCGTACTTCACCGTAGCAAAGCAGGCGCAGGCCCGCTCGCAACTGCTCGGCCTGCGCTCGGTTGAAATGGAAAAAGCGCAGCAGCAGCGTGTGCATCGCGCCATTGCCAATCATCACTTTAAGCTGCGGACGATACCGATAGGCTTTTTCGACGGCTTCCACCACACCAGCCACCTGCACGCGCATGCCTGGACGCAGATCTTCCAGCGGCATCAGGTGGGTACGGTCCTCATAACGCAATGGCAGGTGGAACCAAAGGTCCTGCACGCGATGCAACCCGAGGCGCGCCAGCGCATCGGCCAATGCCGGACCGACACCGCCGAGCGACGCCACGGGCAGGCGGCCCGGGTCGGCAATCGATTCGGCCATAGCGTGAGATTTGGAAGCAGCCATCGATGCAAGACTAACCGAGCCAGTCCGCGGCGACAGCGCTTGTTGCGATCATGCTTGTCAGCCGGCCGCGCAGATATCGATCAGTCCAGCACCATGACGGCATCGACTTCGACCTGCGCGCCTTTCGGCAAACCGGAAACCTCGATGGTGGAACGCGCCGGATACGGCTGCTGGAAATACTCGCCCATGACTGCATTGACGGCCGCGAAATTCGCCAGGTCGGTAACGTAGATACCCACACGCACGATCTGCGCGAGCGAACCGCCGGCCGCCTCGGCTACCGCCACCAGATTGTCGAACACACGACGTGTCTGCGTACTGATGTCGCCCTCGACCAAAGCGCCAGTAGCGGGATCGAGCGGAATCTGTCCGGAAAAATACACGGTGCCGCCGGCACGCACGGCCTGCGAATACGGGCCGATCGCGGCGGGAGCCTGCTCGGTAGCGATGATGGTACGAGGCATGGGCGTAATCCATGAGGGAAAAGCGAAGTTTAGAGCGGTCCATCCAGGACGAATAGCGAGGCGTCGCCCGCATGCCCCAGTGGATCAAAGCGGATAGCGATAAGCTCCGCTCACCACGCCGGTACGCCGGACGCGCCGGATCACATCGGCCAGATGCTTGCGATTCTTCACCTCGATGGTGAACAGCAGCGTGGCGGCCGCCATGTCACGTTCGACGTATTCCACGTTTTCGATATTGGAATCGGCGGCAGCGATGGCGGCGGCCACGGTGGCGAGCACGCCAGGGCGGTTGATGACTTCGATGCGCAATTCAGCGCGGTAATCGCCCTGCACATCGTGCCCCCATTCGATCGCCACGCACCGTTCCGGCGACTTGCGCAACTCGACGACGTTCGGGCACTCCACACGGTGCACCACGATGCCCTTGCCCGGCGAAAGGTAGCCGATGATTTCGTCGCCAGGCAGCGGATGGCAGCAGTTGGCGAAGCTGAGTACGCCCCGCTCGGCACCGGTGATCCGGATGTTTTCCGCCACGTGTGCGATCGGCGCGCCGCGCGCCGCGGTGCCACGCGAGGACACCAATTGACTGGCAACCTGATCGGGCATGCGATTGCCCAGGGCAATATCCGAGAGCAGCTCCTCCAGACGCTTGAACTTGGATTTGTGCAGGAATTTTTCCAGCACGGCCGGCTGGATGGCATCCAGGTTGGTACCCAGCGCGTCCAGCGCGCGATCGAGCATGCGATGGCCGAAGTCCACCGCGTCTTCATGTTGCAAGTGCTTCAGGTATTGGCGGATCGCCGTGCGTGCCTTGCCGGTTACCACGAATTCCAGCCATGCCGGATTGGGCACGGCGGAGGGCGCCGTAATGATCTCGACCAACTGTCCGGATTCCAGCCGGGTACGCAAGGGCAGCAGTTTTTTATCGACGCGGGCGGCCACCGCATGATCGCCCACATCCGTATGTACAGCATAGGCAAAATCCAGCGCCGTCGCGCTGCGCGGTAGCGAGAGGATGTCGCCGCGCGGCGTAAACAGATAGGTTTCATCCGGGAACAGGTCGATCTTGACGTTCTCGATGAATTCCGCCGCCTCCGGCGTGTTGGCCTGGCTGTCGGCCAGCGCCGAAAGCCATTCGCGCGCACGCGCTTGCGCACTGTTGGCCGGACCGCTGTCGGTCTTGTAGGCCCAATGCGCAGCCACACCGCGCTCGGCTACCGAATCCATTTCCTCGGTGCGGATCTGGACCTCGATCGGCGCACCGAAGGGCCCAAGCAATACGGTGTGCAACGACTGATAGCCGTTTGCCTTGGGAATGGCGATGAAATCCTTGAAACGCCGATCGACCGGCTTATACAGGGCGTGCGCTACGCCCAGTGCCATGTAGCAGCTCATGGCGCTGTCAGTGACCACGCGAAAACCGTATACATCCATCAACTGCGCAAAGCTCTTGTGCTCGCTGCGCATTTTCGAATAGATGCTCCACGGCGACTTGATGCGTCCGACGACGCGCACCGGAATACGCTCCTCGATCAACCGCGTGGACAGCGCACCTTCGATGCGTCCCATGGCCTCGCGACGATTACCCAGCGCGGCGCGGATGCGCTCGCTGATCACGCGATAACGATCCGGGTAAAGCGCACGGAAGCCCAGATCCTGCAGCTCCGCCTTGAACTTGTTCATGCCCAGGCGCTGCGCGATGGGCGCGTAGATTTCCAGCGTCTCGCGGGCGATGCGGCGGCGCGAATCGGATTCCTTGGCGCCAAGCGTGCGCATATTGTGCAGGCGGTCGGCCAACTTGATCAGGATCACCCGCAGGTCGCGTGCCATCGCCAGCAGCATCTTGCGGAAACTTTCGGCATCCGCCTCCTGCCGGCTGCTGAAGCGCATCTTGTCCAGCTTGGTAACACCGTCGACCAGCTCGGCCACGGGTTCGCCGAATTCGCCCGATAGCTCGGCACGGCTCAGCGCAGTGTCCTCCAGCGTGTCATGGAGAATCGCCGCGATGATGGTTTCCGCATCCATGCCGAATTCGGCCAGGATGCCAGCCACGGCAATCGGATGGGTGATATACGGCTCGCCGCTCTTGCGCGTCTGCCCTTCGTGCGCCGCCGCGCCTACCTGGAAGGCCCGCAGCACGCGCTGGATATGTTGCTCGGGAAGGTAGGCAATGCGCTCTTTCAGCGCCAGCACATAAGGCGGCAGCGCAGACGTATCCGTGGGCGCGGGATGCGTGGCCGCCGACATGGTGTCAGGACCCCCGTTGAGGCGAACGCCTCGCTACGAGGCCGGAGGCGTGGAGACTGACAGGAACAACACTGGCGAATGCGCACACCGGCATGCCCGGCGTGGCCGGGCGACGGCTGCGCGATCGACAGCCACCGCCATCCATCAGTCGTCTCCACCCTTGGAAAGATCGTCGTCCACTTCCTGTGCGGCCCATTCCAGTGCCTCGCGTTCGGCACGCTCGCGCTCGGCGCGGTCGATCTCGTCGATGGTGGCCTGGTCGATACGACGGTCGGCGATTTCACGCAAGGCCAACACGGTCGGCTTGTCGTTGTCGGGGTTGACCGCCGGCTCGGCGCCATTGGCGAGCTGGCGGGCGCGCTTGGTCGCCATCAGCACCAGTTCGAAACGGTTGTCGACTACCTCTAGGCAGTCTTCCACGGTAATGCGGGCCATGAGAAATCCTCAAACAATAAAAGACTTATGCGGTCGTACAGTCTATCGGGCAGCCACTTGGCTGGCAACGCGATTGACTCTTATCATGTCCGATTGCCATGCGCCAGCCGCGAAAGCGTCGCGCAAGCCGTGGACAATATAAAACCAACAAGTACAATTATACGCCCTTCCCCCTTTCCTCTGCAGCGGATTCCCCTTTGATGCCTTCCCTGCCTCGTTTTGCCACGCTGCGCCGCGCTCTTCCCGTGGCGGCCATGATGACGTTGCTGGTCGGTTGCGCCATCGCTCCGCCCCGTACCGACGATCCACTGGAGAAATTCAACCGCAAGAGCTACGCCTTCAACATGGCGCTGGATACGCACGTGCTGCGGCCGGTCGCGGTGGGCTACAGCAAGGTCACCCCCAAGCCGGTGCAGACGTCGGTGAGCAATTTCTTCACCACTATCCGCCTGCCGATCAGCATCGCCAACAATATGCTGCAGGCCCGCCCGAGCGATGCCATCACGGATACCGGCCGCTTCCTGATCAACATGACGGTAGGCGTGGCCGGCTTCTTCGATCCGGCGACGAAAATGCAGATTCCGCTGAAGGAAACCGATTTCGGCATTACGCTCGCACGCTGGGGCGTTCCGGAAGGCGATTTCCTGATGCTGCCGCTGCTCGGCCCATCCACTATGCGCGATGTCTGGCAGTTTCCGGTCGACGGCTACCTGTTCGATCCACTCAGCTATTTCGAGCGCAACCACGGTTTTCATGACGGCGTGTACTACGTGCCCGAGGTGGTCTACTTCATCCAGATGCGTGCGCAGTTGCTGGATGCCGACAGCTTCCTGAAAACGGCCTATGACCCCTACGCCTTTGTGCGCGACGCCTGGCGCCAGACCCGGCTCAACAAGTTGTATGACGGCAATCCGCCGGCGGATGTAATGTTGAAGCTGCAGCAGGGTTCGAACGGCAAGGACAACAATTTCGATCCCGCCGAACTGCTGAAAGAGCAGCAGCAATGGGAACAGAAGCAGCACGACGGCGCGCCTTCCGGCAATCAGTAATACCGTCGATCACACATAAAAAAACGGGGCAGCGGCCCCGTTTTTTTTATGTTTGCAACATGGCTTTTAGAGCGCGGCTTTCAATGCAGCATTGTTTCCACGCCGCAAACCTTCGCCAATGCCTGCATTCCTTCGGGAGCATGGCGTGCAACGACGTGGTTTCCGCCCTGGTCGGCCTCCGAAAGTGCCGCCAGCACGCAGGCCAGGCCCGCGCTATCACAGCTGGTGACCGCCGATAGATCCAGCGTATGGCGATCGCCCCGCCCGAATGCGCTGCGCAAGGCCGCCAGCGCATTCGCCGCCGTCACGAAATTGAGCTCGCCGGATATGGACACCGTATCCGGCGCATCGGCGGCGACGCGGCACTCGCCCTTGGCGGTTCTATTTGGCGCCATGGCCCTTGTCTTCCTGTTCCATCTGCTTCAACGCCTGGTCGCCCTGCGTTTCCAACTGCTGGATCAGCTTGTCCAGGCCTTCCTTCTTGATCTGGGCATCGACCTGGTTGCGGTAGTTGGTGATGTAGGAAATGCCTTCGATGATGACGTCATAGGCTTTCCACTGCCCATCGGCGGCCTTGTGGAACACGTAGTTCACCGAAATGTTCTTGCTGTCGCTGGTGGATACCTGCGTGCGCACTACGGTGTACTTGTCGTTGAGTTCGCCACTGAACGGCAACACCTTCACCGTGCCCTTGGTGTAGCTCAGCAGGCCTTCGGCGTAACGGTTGGTCAACGAGGTGTAGAACGCCTTGGCAAAGCGCGCGCGCTGCTCGGGCGTGGCTTCGCGCGCATGCATGCCCAGCACCAGGATCGATGCCCAATCCGTGTCGAAGTGCGGCAGGAAGATCTGGTTGATCAATGTCACCAGCTTGGGCTTGTTGTTCTGCAGCTCGGCCTTGTGGTCGGCGATCTGGGTGTCGAGGTCGTGCGTGATGCCCTGCACGACCTGCTCCGGCGTCGCCGCGCTGGACGGCTGGGCGCTCGATGCATTCTGCGCGAAGGCCGGCGCGGCGATGACGACGCTGCCGAGGGCGATAGCGGTGGCGATAGCCAAGTGACGCAACATGGATGACTCCTGTTTAGGCCGGATCAATGCTTGCCGGCAGGGGTATTGGACGAACCGTTGCCATCGGCATTGTTGCCACCGCTGGACGAGCCATTGACCAGGAACTTGCCGATCAGATCTTCCAGCTGCATCGCCGACTGCGTCAGGACGAGCTGGTCGCCATCCTTGAGCGAATTCGGCGAGCCACCGGGCTGGATCGCAACATACTGGCTGCCGATCAAACCACTGGTGAATATCGCGGCGGCCGAATCATCCGGAATCTGGTTGTACTTTTTGTCGATGGCCAGCATGACGGTGGCATCCAGCTTGACCGGATCGGCCTTCACGGCCGCCACACTGCCGATCGCCACGCCAGCCATCTTCACTGGCGCGCCTACCGCCAGGGCACCTACGTTGGTGAAGTTCGCCTTCACCGTATACGTGCCGCCGATGGCATCCGCCGCGCCGCCGGCGCCGAGGAATTTGCCGAGCATCTCCTCCAGCGGCTGCGTCGACTTGGTCAGGCCGATATGGCCGCCGTCCGCGATATAGGTTTTGGCACCGCCGAATTGCAGGCCCACGTATTGATCGCCCAGCAGACCGCTGGTGTAGATCGTCGCCACCGAATCGGCCGGGATCTGGCTGTATTTCCGGTCGATCGACAGCGTGACGTCAGCCACGTCCTTGCCGGGTTCCAGCGCGATGGACTGCACCTGGCCCACGCGCACGCCCGCCACCTTGACCGGAGCGCGCTCTTTCAGCTGGCCGATGTTGGCGAATTGCGCATCGACGGTGTAGCTCGAGCCCTGATGGCTATTGGCAACCGAGGTGGTCTGAGTGGCCAGATAAGCCAGCGCGGCGAAACCGAGCACAATGAACAGGCCGGTGCCGACGGCATAGGATTTTCTCTGGCTCACGGCGAAGTCCTCAGAAAGAAGCAGTTAGTCATGACGATCACATCAATCCATTCACATCAGGAACGCGGTGAGTACGAAATCCAGCGCGAGAATCGCGATCGACGAGGCGACCACGGTGCGGGTCGTGGCGTAGGCCACGCCTTCGCTGGTCGGCGGCGTGGTGTAGCCCTGGAACACGGCAATCAGCGAGACCACGCCGCCGAACACCACGCTCTTCCAGATCACGCCGTTGACCACGTCCTGCCACAAGTCCACGGTGGAGGTCATGTTCGACCAGAAGGTGCCGTTGTCCACGCCCAGCCAGCTGACGCCTACCAAGTGTCCGCCGAAGACACCCATGGCGCAGAACACGCAGCAAAGCAGCGGCATGGCGATCAGGCCGGCCAGGAAGCGCGGCGCGACGACATAGGCGATCGGATCCACCGCCATCATTTCCATCGCGGCAATTTGGTCGGTGGCGCGCATCAGGCCGATTTCCGCCGTCACCGAGGTGCCGGCGCGGCCGGCGAAAAGCAGTGCGGTCACCACCGGCCCGAGTTCGCGATAGATCGCCAGCGCCACCACCGAACCACTGGCGGACGTGCCGCCAAAGATGGCCAGCACATGGTAAAGCTGCAAGGCCAGCACCATGCCTACGAACAAGCCGCAGGTCATGATGATGGTCAAGCTCATCGCGCCGACGAACCATAGCTGCCGAACCGTCTCGCGCACGTGCCGCAGACTCAGCGGAATAGCCGCCAGGATCCGCAGCAAGAACAGGCCGCAATAACCGATCTGTCCCAGCGATTGCATCACGATGTTGCCTCGTTCCATCCGCGCGCTCATGCGGCACCTTGCTTGAAGCCGAGCGCCTGGGCGTAATCGTCGGCGGGATATTGGAATGGCACCGGCCCATCCGCCTCGCCGCCGAAAAACTGGCGGGTCCATGGCGAGCCATCGTTGGCAATGGTCATGGGATCGCCGCGCGCCACCACTTTGCCGTTGGCCACCAGGTAGATGCAGTCGGCCACCTGCTTGATGACTTCCAGCTCGTGCGCAACCAGCACGCTGGTGATGCCGAGCGTTTCATTGAGCGTGCGGATCAATCTCAGCACCTGGTTGAGTGCGATCGGATCCAGGCCGACGAACGGCTCGTCGTAAAGAATCAGCATCGGATCGAACACGATCGCTCGCGCCAGCGCCACGCGGCGCGCCATGCCGCCGGACAGCTCGCTGGGCATCAGCGAGGCCGCGCCGCGCAAACCCACGGCCTGCAATTTCGTCAGCACGATGTTGCGGATCAGCACTTCGGGCAATTTCGTGTGCTGCCGCAGCGGAAAAGCCACGTTCTCGAACACGTCGAAATCGGTCAGCAAGGCTGAGTTCTGGAAGAGGTAGCCGATGCGCTCGCGCAGGTCGAACAGTTTCTCGCGCGACAGTTCCGACACGTTCAAGCCATCCACCCACACCTCGCCCCGGCTGCCGCGCATCTGCCCGGTGATGTGCTTGAGCAGGGTGGTCTTGCCGGTACCGCTGGGACCCATGATGGCAGTGACCTTGCCGCGCGGGATATCCATATCCAGTCTGTCGAACACGGTTTTGCCGTTGAGCACCGTGGTCAGGCCACGAATGCGCACGAGGGCGCTCTCGTCGGGCTTGGCGGGGACGGTATCGGTCATGAGCGGCAGGGGTCGGGGAAAGTGTTCACGTTAATGGAAGTAGGCATCTAATGCTATACGGCCCAGTGCAGTAATCGTATAAACTCACGCATCGGCGAGCAGTTCCCTGATCAGCGCCTCATGCCGCCGGCATTGCAGGCCGCTGCGTTGGCGCACGGCCCGGACGATGGCCTGCAGCCCGTCGAGGGCGTCCTCGAAGCGGTCATTGACGATGATGTAGTCGAACTCGTGGGCGTGGGCGATCTCGCCGCGCGAATTGCGCAGGCGTCGCTCGATCACCTCCGCGCTATCGGAACCGCGGCCACGCAACCGGCGCTCCAGTTCCATTCGCGAGGGCGGCAAAATGAACACGCTGACACAGTCCGGCTTTGCCTTGCGGATCTGCGCGGCGCCTTGCCAGTCGATTTCAAGCAGGACGTCACGTCCGCGCTGGAGAAGATCCTGCACCGTCCTGCGTGAGGTACCGTAGAAATTCCCGTGCACTTCGGCATGCTCCAGGAACACGTCCTCGGCGACCTCGCGCTCGAACTCGCCGCGTTCGACGAAATAATAATGCCTGCCATATTCCTCGCCCGGACGCGGCGGCCGCGTCGTATGCGATATGGACAGTGAAATATCCGGTTCGCGCGCGAGCAGCGCGTTCACCAGCGTCGATTTGCCGGCGCCGGAAGGCGCGGCGACGATAAAGAGCGTGCCGACCATATCAGCCATGACACGGCGCTTTGCTGTACCGCTCCCCGATCGGGGAAAAGGCCGCGACCGGCGGCTGCACCCGACGCAAGCCTGCTTTCGTGCGCATGCTCGCCTTCATTCGATGTTCTGCACCTGTTCGCGCATCTGCTCGATCAACACTTTCAATTCCACCGCCGCGTTCGTGCTGCGTGCGTCGACCGACTTGGAGCCCAGCGTATTGGCTTCGCGATTGAATTCCTGCATCAGGAAATCCAGGCGGCGGCCCACCGGCTCCTTCAGGCCCAGCACGCGGCGCGTTTCGGCGATGTGCGTGCTGAGGCGATCCAGTTCTTCATCCACATCGGAGCGTGTGACTTGCAGCAGCAGTTCCTGCTCCAGCCGGCCCGGTTCGACGGGCTGCTTGAGGTCGGCCAGCCGCGACTCCAGCCGCGCACGCAAGGCCACGCGGATGTCCGGCATCCAGCCGCGCACCTCGGCCACGATGCGTTCGATGCCGTCCAGGCGTTCGCGCAAGCTTTCGCCCAATTTGGCGCCTTCGCGTTCCCGGGTGGCCGTCAGCGCATCCAGTGCGCAATCGAGCACTCCAAGCAAGGCGGCCTGCTGTGCCTCCTGGTCCACCTGCGCATGTTGCAGCACGCCGGGAAAACGCAACAATTCGGTGAATTCGATGCGCAGGCGCGGAAAGCGGGCCTCCATGGCCAGCGCCAGTTCGGATAACCGGCCCACCATCGCATCATCGATTTGCAGCGATGCGCCATGCGACTCGCCGCGACGCACGATCACATCCACTTTGCCGCGCGAAAGCCGGGTCGCGATGCGTTCGCGCAGCGCCGGTTCGGCATTGCGCAGCTCCTCCGGCAAGCGCGGACTGAGCTCCAGGTAGCGATGGTTGACCGTGCGCAGCTCGCAGGTCAGCGTCCCGGCTGGCGTAGTCGCTTCGGCAGAGGCGTAGGCAGTCATGCTGCGGATCATGGAAGCCGGTCCTGGCGTTGGTGAAAGGGGGCAATGGTAAACTGTCCCGCCCTCTCTTGCCCAACCGAACCTTATGACAGTGTCCCGCCCAAGCGGCCGCGCCAGCGATCAGTTGCGCAACATCACGATCGAGCGCCGCTATACCCGCCACGCCGAAGGTTCGGTGCTGATCGCCTTCGGCGACACCCGCGTGCTTTGCACCGCCAGCATCGAAGACCGTTTGCCGCCCTGGCTGCGCGGCAAGGGCGAAGGCTGGGTCACCGCCGAATACGGCATGCTGCCGCGTGCCACGTCCAGCCGCACCCAGCGCGAAGCCGCCCGCGGCAGCCAGAGCGGGCGCACCATGGAAATACAGCGCCTGATCGGCCGCAGCCTGCGTGCCTGCGTGGACCGCCAGGCGCTAGGGGAACGGGTCATCACCCTCGACTGCGATGTGTTGCAAGCCGACGGCGGCACCCGCACCGCCGCGATCACCGGCGCCTACGTCGCCCTGGTCGATGCCGTGAGTGTACTGATGAAACGCGAAAACCTGCGCCGCAATCCGGTCATCGGCGCGGTGGCCGCCATATCGGTCGGCGTCTACCGCGGCATGCCCGTGCTCGACCTCGACTATGCCGAAGACGCCAACTGCGATACCGATATGAATGTGGTGATGAACGACGGCGGCGGCTTTATCGAGGTGCAAGGCACCGCCGAAGGCCATGCTTTCCGCCGCGACGAAATGGACGCCATGCTCGGCCTGGCCGAAAAGGGCATCGCCGAATTGATCGGATTGCAACGCGCCGCGCTGGATTTAGGCTGAGCGCTTCGCTGGCCGGCCGCACCCTGACGCATGCAAACCTCATCCGTAACCCGCCATTCGATCCCATGCAGCGCATCGTTCTAGCCAGCAGCAACCAAGGCAAGCTCGCCGAGTTCAACGCACTGCTCGCCGACAGCCATGTCGAAGTGCTGCCGCAAGCCGAACTCGGCGTTGAAGACGCCGAGGAAACCGGGCTCACCTTCGTTGAAAATGCGCTGCTTAAGGCCCGCCACGCCGCGCGTGCAACCGGTTTACCTGCATTGGCCGATGATTCGGGTCTGTGCGTGGCGTATCTGCGTGGCGCACCGGGCCTGTATTCCGCGCGCTACAGCGGCACCCACGGCGACACCGCCGCGCACCACGCACGCCTGCTGCGCGAACTCGATGGCGTGCCGCCCGAGCAGCGTGGCGCCTTCTTCATCAGTGTGCTGGCCCTGCTGCGACACGCCGACGATCCGGCGCCGTTGATCACCGAAGGGCGCTGGCACGGCCGTATTCTGGAAGCGCCGCGCGGCACGCACGGCTTCGGCTACGACCCTTTGTTCCTCCCGCATGGACAATTACTGAGCTCGGCGGAACTGGAGCCGGCCCTGAAAAACCGTCTAAGCCATCGCGCCCAGGCCATGACGCAATTGCATGCACGCATCGCCGAATGGCGCGTGTGACCCGCTGATGCCATGGCTCGCTCCACCGCTGGCGCTGTATGTCCACATGCCGTGGTGCGTAAAAAAATGCCCCTACTGCGATTTCAATTCGCACGGCCTACGCGGCGAACCGCCTTACGCTGCCTATGTGGACGCACTGCTGGCAGATCTCGAGGCCGATCTGGCCGACTTCGGCAGCGCCATCGCGGGAAGGCCGATCACCAGCGTGTTCTTCGGCGGCGGCACGCCCAGCCTGTTTTCGCCCGACCTGATTGCCCGCTTCCTGGACGGCGCGCGCGCGCGCCTGCCTTTTGCCGAACACTGCGAAACCACCTTGGAAACCAATCCGGGCACGGTCGAGCATGGGCGTTTCGACGGCTATCTGGCCGCGGGCGTCAACCGCATCTCTTTCGGCATCCAGAGTTTCGATGACGACAAGCTGCGCCGCCTGGGTCGCATCCACTCGGCGGCGGAAGCGGAAGCCGCGGTAAAAACGGCCCAGGATGCGGGCGTGGCGAACATCAATCTCGACTTGATGTACGCGCTGCCTGAGCAATCTATCGCTGGCGCCCTGGCCGATGTGGAGCGCGCGCTGGCGCTGCAGCCGACGCATATTTCGCACTATCAGCTCACGCTGGAGCCAAACACCGCATTCGCCGCCCATCCGCCGCCGCTCCCGGACGACGATGCGGCGTGGAGCATGCAGGAAGCCTGCGAAGCGAGGTTAGCCGAGGCAGGTTATGCGCAATACGAAATCTCCGCCTACGCCAGGCCCGACCGACGCTGCGAGCACAACCTCAATTACTGGCGCTTCGGCGATTACCTCGGCATCGGCGCCGGCGCGCACGGCAAAATCACCGACGCGGCGGCCGGCAAGCTATGGCGGCGCTGGAAAACCCGGCATCCCAACACCTATCTGCAAGCCGTAAGCCAGGCGGACCGGATTGGCGGCCATGCCGCCGTGGCCGAGGGCGAACGGCCTTTCGAGTTCATGCTCAATGCCTTGCGCCTGATCGATGGGGTCCCTGCCGGCTATTTCAGCGAGCGCACCGGCCTGCCCCAGGCGCAAATCGCCGACCGGCTCGCCGCGGCGCGGCGCCAGGGCTGGCTGGAAAGCGATCCCGCCCGGCTGGCGACAACCGCCCTGGGCCAGCGTTTCCTCAATGACGTGATCGCCAGCTTCCTCGACTGACTGGCTGCCATTTAAGGCACGCATGACGCCAACCCGGAACCGGCATACACTTTCTGCCGGAGAAATACTGAGAACCGGGTCATGGAAGTCGAACCGAAGCGCTACCAGTCTTCCGCCATCCGCGCCGGCCGTGATCGCCCCGACGACGGCCGCATGCCGCCGCGTGCGCGCCGGCTGATCGATGCCGTCTGCACGCTATGCGATCACTGGATCGAACCGACCCTGCGCCTGTGCCTGGACCGTTTCGACAAGCGTCTCTACGAACAGGCCGAACAGTCGCGCAACCATCTCGAACAACAGCGTTGTTTCGACAGCCGCGGCCTGGTGCAGCAAGCACGTGCCGGATTCATCCAGTCGTTCGCCGCCCATTTGCGCGACAGTTTCGCGCAGATGGGCCGGCCTGATGACGAGGACAGTCCCCGCTCTTCAGGCACGCTATCGCTGACGTTGCTCGATCGCACCGAGCACGAACTGACCGCCGCGCTGGACAAGCTGGCGGCGCGCAGCGAGGCGCATAACGGATCCATGCTGTCCGAACTTTCCTATCGGCTGGCGGCGCTGGCCGGTTCGCCACCGCTGGAAGGCGCCGACCTGCCGCCGGGACCGCAAAACATGGCGCGTATCCTGCGTGCGGCCAGCGAACCGTTGCACCTGCCGATCGAGCACCGCCTCATGCTGTTGCAGGTGTTCGAAAGCAGCGTCAACGGCGCCCTCGTCACGCTGTACGAAGCCATCAATGCCAAGCTGCTGGCCGACGGAATCCTGCCGCAGTTGCGCGCATTCCCGACCGCACGTCCGCTTCACGGACCGGCGCAGCATGCGGCGTCGTCCGCCGCTGCCATGCCGGCCACGGCAACACCACCGAGCACGCCGGAGCGCAGCGAATCGATCGCCGTGCTGGAAACCCTGCGCGACCTGCTCACCCGGCAGCGCCCCGCAGCCGGGCCCGCGTCCGCCGCCAGCGGACGCACGGCGACCTCGGACGAATTGCAGACCGCCTTGTCGGCGCTGCAACAGCACATGATCCAGGTGACCGACCAGACCAGCCGCGAATTGCGCAGCGCCCAGCGCCTGCATGAAGAACTGCTGCTGCAGCTCAACCTGGGCCTGCCACCCGGTGCGGCACGCACGCAGCTCACCGCCGAGCAGGGCGATACGGTGGAACTGGTCGCGATGTTGTTCGAGCAATTGGCCCAGCAACTGCATCATGGCCCGGACGCACGCGCCCTGCTGGGCAACCTGCAACTGCCACTGCTGCGGCTGGCAGTCAGCGACCGCGACTTCTTCAACCAGCACGAGCATCCCGCACGCCAGATGCTCGGCAAGCTCGCCGAAACGATCGACAGCTGGCTCGATGGACCGGACGGCGGGATCGATCAGCCGTTGCTCGCCAAACTCGGCCAACTGGTCGAACGCGCACAACATGAGCCGCCCACCGCCGGGCTTTACACCAGCCTGCTGGCGGACATCGAGCACCACTTGTCGCAGTTGGCGCGCAAGGCGCAGGCTACCGAGCGCCGCCATGTCGAAGCGATGCAAGGACGCGAACGGCTGGAACAGGCTCGCCAGCGTGCCGACGCATTGATGGCCGAACGCTTTGCGCTCGCCTCGCCACGCGGCTTGCTGCGCACCTTGCTCGAACGCGCCTGGATCGACGTGCTGGCGTTGAACCTGCTGCGCCATGGCGAGCATAGCGATGCGTTCCGCCAACAGTTGCACGTGACCGATCAACTGCTCGGGCAACTTCCGGTTACCGATCCGTTGCTATTGCGGCACGAAGTGGAAACCGGCCTGCAACAGATCGGCATGAACGTCGAGGAAGCCGAACAGGTGGCGCAGCGCCTGATCGGCACGGAAGCCTCGCCGCCGATGGCACCCGTGCTACCGATGCCCGGCCCGATGGCCGACGCCGCCCCGCTCCCGGCAATGACGACGACGCCGATCCAGACGGCGCCGCCCAAGCCATCGGTTCCCCCACGTACCGCCGATGCGCCCAGCGCAACCGACCTGGCGATACGCCTGAAACAGCGCCAGCGCCTGGGCGAACAGCGCGGCCAGGACCCACCGCCGACCAACGCGGCCGTGGTCCCGCCGCTAGGCCTGCGCGAAGCGCGCATCTACAACCGCTTGCGCCAACTGCCCTTCGGCAGCTGGTTCGAATTCACCGATCCGGCGACCGGCCAATCCACCCAGCGCAAACTGGCCTGGTTCTCGCCGCTGTCGGGCAACAGCCTGTTCGTCAATCGTCGCGGGCAACGTGGCGACGTGATGAACCTGCAGGAACTGGCGCGCGCCATCGCCAATGGCCGCGTGCGCGAATTGCCGCCACAGGATGACAACCTGCTCGATCGCGCGTGGCGTGCCTTGACCACCAGTTTGCTGCGGCCTGCCTTGTCCGCGCAGGAGGCCCGCCCATGAACGCACCCGAGCAACGTCGCGCTCCGCGCAAGCGTCCTGAGTACAGCGTCACGGTGACGGATACGATTACCGGCCGGCCGCTCGGGCACCTGGGCAATCTGTCCAGCAACGGCATGCTGCTGATTGGCCAGCACGCTCCGCGCAGCGAAGCGGTATACCAGATCAGCCTGCCACTGCCGCGCCACGATGGCACCGCGCCATCGATCGAGATCGGCGTGCAGGAGCAATGGCACGAACCGGCCGCCACGCCCGGACAGACCTGGGCCGGCTATCGCATCATCGCGATCGGCCAGGGCGATGCGGCGCATTTGGAGCAATGGTTGCAGCAAGCCTGATCGACAGGAATCGCGGATAGGAAAGCAGGCAAGTCGCCCGGCTTTGCGCGATCGCCATGACCTTTCCATATCCACAGCCCACGCCGGGCTTGTCCGCGCTATTCGCGTGGCCCGCGCCGAGAGCTGTTTACCCGCCAGACAAGGAAACGCGAGCGCGTGGACGTGCGTACACGACCAAGTGATGACGCGGTCCGGCGAGTACACGGACCCGGCCCTTTGGGTCAGCGAGCTACGCCAATAGTGCGAACAGGCCCTAGACTGGCACGCTCAAGCCACCACCGGACCGTCGTCGCATGAGCCAGGACCTCGCCCCTTTGTATGCCCAGCATGTCGCCAGCTTGCGCGAGCGCGCCGATAAGGCGCTGTCCCTGGGCGGCTTCGATCATCTGCTGGTGGCCGCCGGCACGCCCCTGCGCAAATTCCTCGACGACCAGGATTATCCCTTCGTCGCCAATCCGCATTTCCTGCACTGGCTGCCATTGACCGACGCGCCGGGCAGCTGGGTGATCCACACGCCCGGCCGCAAGCCGCAACTCATCTTCGTGCAGCCGCGCGATTACTGGCATGTGGTGCCGGCCGCGCCGAACGGCGCCTGGGTCGACCAGTTCGAGATCACCATTGTGCGCACGTTCGCGGAAGCGGTCGCGGCCTTGCCAAAAGGCCGCTGTGCGGTGATCGCGCCGACCTGTCCATCCATCGAAGGCGTGCAAGCAAACAACCCACAGGCGGTCATGGATTACCTCCATTGGCACCGCAGCTACAAGACTCCTTACGAGTTGGCGCGCATGCGCGAAGCCAGTCGCACCGGTGCGCGTGCGCATCGCGCCGCGGAGCAAGCGTTCCGCGCTGGCGAGAGCGAATTCGGCATCCACATGGCCTATCTTGCCGCGGCCCGGCAGATCGATGCCGAGCTGCCGTATGCCAGCATCGTGGGGCTCAACGAACACGGCGCGGTGCTGCACTACGCCCACTTTGATCGCACGCCGCCCAGGCAGAGCCGCTCCTTCCTGATCGATGCCGGCGCCAGCGCGTGCGGCTATGCCAGCGACATTACACGTACTTATGCGGCAGACGGCCACGAGGCATTTCAGGCGCTGGTCGACAGCGTCGACACTGCGCAGCAGGGCTTCGCCGCCATGGTGAAGGCCGGACAGAGCTATCCGGCGTTGCACATCCACGCGCACCATGTTCTGGCCGATGTACTGCGCGAGCACGGCGTCATCCGCTGTAGCGCGGAAAGCGCGGTCCGATCGGGCATTACATCCGCTTTTTTCCCGCATGGCCTCGGCCACCCGATCGGCCTGCAGGTGCATGACGTGGCCGGTTTCCAGGCCAGCGCCAGCGGCGGCAGCCTGCCGCGTCCAGACGGCCATCCTTATTTGCGCATGACGCGCGTGCTGGAACCGGGCATGGTGGTAACCATCGAGCCGGGCTTGTATTTCATCGATATGCTGCTGGATGAACTGCGCGCCAAGCCCGCCGCCGGCGATATCGACTGGAGCAAAGTGGAAGCATTCCGTCCCTATGGCGGCATCCGCATCGAAGACGATGTGGTCTGCACCGATAACCTGCCGGAAAATCTCACGCGCGACGCCTTCGCGCACGCAAGCTGACGGCCATCGCGCCGGCCGGGGCAGTCGCACCGGCTGCCCGGCTTTGGCGCATGCCGATAACGCCGTTGCATTAACATTTTTTTCCGTGCGGCATCGCGCCGCGCGGCGGCACGGCGTGCGCCGCGCGGCCGCGAATGGGGCTATGCTGCCAGCCAATGTCATAGGTAGTAGGAAGGCTGCACTATGCACATGCTGCCCAGCGGGTCGAACCGCCTATCCTCGCCGCGTCGTCCACTGCGCCGGCTGAGTGCGGAACTGATCGCCATCGTGCTGGCCAAAGTCGCTTTCTTCGCGTTGCTCGGTTGGTACCTGACCGCGCATTACCCGCGCCCGGATACGCATCCGGCCGCCATCGAACACCTGCTCGCCCCCTCTGCGTCCATCACGCCGGAAACCAAGCCATGATGATCGATAGCGATGTCGTCACCCTGTCGCGCCTGCAGTTCGCGCTGACCGCGCTCTACCACTTCCTGTTCGTGCCGCTCACGCTGGGGCTGGTGTGGATCCTGGCGATCATGGAGAGCGTCTATGTGATGACCGGGCGCGAGGTATGGAAACGCATGGTGCAGTTCTGGAGCGTGCTGTTCGGCATCAACTTCGCCATGGGCGTCGCCACTGGCGTCACCATGGAATTCCAGTTCGGCATGAACTGGGCGTATTACTCGCATTACGTCGGCGATGTATTCGGCACGCCGCTGGCCATCGAAGGATTGATGGCGTTCTTCCTGGAAGGCACGCTGGTCGGACTGTTCTTCATGGGCTGGACGCGCCTGTCGCGCGTAAGCCATCTGCTGGTGACGTGGTTCCTCGCGCTCGGCACCAATCTCTCGGCGCTGTGGATTCTGGTTGCCAATGCATGGATGCAGAATCCGGTAGGCGCCAAGTTCAATCCGCAGACCATGCGCATGGAGGTGACTTCATTCTCCGAGGTGTTGTTCAATCCGGTCGCGCAGGCCAAGTTCGTGCATACGGTGAGCGCGGGTTATGTAGTGGGTTCGATGTTCGTGCTGTCGATCAGCGCCTGGTACCTGCTGCGCGGGCGCAATGTCGATTTCGCACGCCGCTCGATGACAGTGGCGGCAAGTTTCGGGCTGGCCGCGGCCTTGTCCGTGGTCGTGCTGGGCGATGAGTCCGGCTATACCATCTCGGAAAACCAGAAAATGAAAATGGCTGCGATCGAGGCGATGTGGGATACGGAACCGGCGCCCGCGTCGTTTTCGCTGTTCGGCATTCCCGATGTGCAGAACCGCACGACGCACTATGCAGTGCGCATTCCATGGGTGATGGGGCTGATCGGCACGCGCTCGCTCGATACGCCGATTCCCGGCATCAACAACCTGGTCCGCGACACCAAAGGCAAGATCAGCGACGGCCTCCTGGCCTATGACGCCATGCTGGCGCTGCGCAAGGATCCAAACGATAAGCATGCCACCTCCACCCTGGCGCGCTATGACGAAGACATGGGCTACGCCTTGCTGCTCAAGCGCTACGTCGCCGACCCGCGGCAAGCGACGCCGGCGGATATCGACAAGGCTGCCGACGCCACCATTCCGAACGTGCCGGTGCTGTTCTGGTCGTTCCGCATCATGGTTGCCTGCGGCTTCTATTTCATCGCGCTGTTCGCCTATTCGTTCTGGCTGGCCAGCAAGCGGCAACTCGAACGCAGGCGCTGGTACCTGAAGCTGGCGTTGTGGAGCTTGCCGCTGCCATGGCTCGCTGCCGAACTGGGCTGGATCGTGGCCGAATATGGACGGCAACCTTGGGCGATCGAAGGCATCCTGCCGACCGCACTGGGCGTCTCCTCGCTGACGTCCGGGCAAGTGTGGACCTCGCTGGGCGGCTTCGTGCTGTTCTACACCTTGCTGGCGGTGATCGACGCCAGCCTGATGACCAGGTACGCACGCCAGGGACCGGACCAATTGGGGATCTGGCCGCCAGGCAACCCGCACCTGCCGGCGGAAGGGGGCACGCCCGCGGTAGACGATACGCACGTCGCGCGAGCGCATCCATGAAGCCCGGTCCCATCGCCCCAGCCGCATCCCGTTGCATCGCATTGAGGAGCACGCCATGTTCGACATCACATCGTTGCGAGTGATCTGGTGGGCCTTGCTCGGCATCCTGTTGATCGCATTCGCGATCATGGACGGCTTCGATTTCGGCATCGCGGCGCTGCTGCGCGTGCTCGGTCGCGACGAGCACGAACGCCATGTATTGCTCCAAACCATCGAGCCGACCTGGGAGGGCAACCAGGTATGGTTCATCCTTGGCGGTGGCGCGATCTTCGCCGCCTGGCCCATCCTCTACGCAACGGCATTTTCCGGCTTGTACTTCGCCCTCGCACTGGTGCTGCTCGCCTTCATCCTGCGGCCGGTGGGCTTCAACTTCCGCGGCAAGATGCATCATCCGCGCTGGCGCAACATATGGGATGGCGCGCTGATCTTCTCCGCTTTCGTGGTGATGCTGGTCAGTGGCGTCGCGTTCGGCAACTTGTTCCTGGGCCTGCCGTTTCGCTTTGACGATGATCTGTACATGACCTGGCAGGGCGGCTTTTTCGACCTGCTGCGTCCCTACCCGCTCCTCGCCGGCCTGGTGAGCATCGCCATGCTGCTTACGCATGGCGCCTGCTGGGCGGCCTACCGCGCCGATCATGTGATTGCGTCACGTGCTGCGCGCATGGCGCGATGGATGGCGCTGACCTACGCACTCGCGTTCGTCGGCGCGGGCATCTGGCTGGGCTATGGCATCCCCGGTTTTGCCATCGTCGGACCGGCGGTCACCGACGGCGTTGCCAATCCCTTGTTCAAGCAGGTAGCGGTAGGCGGCAGCTGGTTTGCCAGCTACATGCTTCATCCATGGTTCTGGGCAGCGCCGATACTGGGACTGCTGGGAGCGGTCGGCGTGCAGTGGACCGTGAGCAAGTTGAATCTGCTGGGATTTCTATGCAGCAGCCTCATGCTGGCCGGGACGATCCTCGCGGCCGGCTTCGCCTTGTTCCCGTTCCTGTTGCCGTCAAGCCTCGACCCACGCTCCAGCCTCACGGTGTGGGACGCCTCGTCCAGCCACGGCACGCTGCTGCTGATGCTCGGCGCGGTGGTGGTGTTCCTGCCCATCATCATGGTCTACACGAGCTGGGTGTATCGCGTGATGCGTGGGCGCGTCATGCTCAAAGACACGCAGCACTCGCCCAACGGTTACTGAGGAGCACGAAGCCATGTGGTATTTCAGTTGGATGCTTGGGCTTGGCCTGGCCTGCGCTTTCGCCGTGCTCAACGCGATGTGGTACGAAGTGCACGCCGACGATGAAGCGCATCAACGCAAGGAACCCAGGCCGCCGCAGGCATAAGCGGCGAGCCATTGCATCCTTGGTGCGCGCGATATCAGCATCGGCGAGCTGCGCATCAAGTCATGTTTACGATGCATGGGCGACCGCCGGTTTTCACCGTCTGTCCGCCCGTAGCGGGGCAGTTCGCCGCTCGGCATTCGTGGATGCGGCTTGCAGCAAAGTGCTCACCCCAGCTTGAGATTGCGCCAGCGCGGGTCGGCGATCGCCGGATCGGTGACGCTGGGCGCTCCGGTTTCCACATGTCCGGCCAGGCGTCGCAGGAATCCTGGTTCGGCGTCAGCATGCACGACGAAGTCATACCAGCCGTAGCTGTCGTGCAACGGCCATGTTTTCTCGATCCGATCGCCGGGCGCCAGCACGTATGTCATGGAGGCGCCGTCGTAGATGTTTTCGATGGTAACCGAGCAGCGACTGTCGCCTTCGTTGGCAAGCGCCAGCGTCACGCTCAGGCTGCCGCGATCATCCCGGGCTGTTACCTGCAAATCCGTGCGGCGCGATGCCAGGCCACCTTTGAAGCACCGCAGGAAACCGTTCGGGCCGTATACGCTCAGATCGTAAGCAGCTTGTATCGGCCAGCTGGCGGTTAGCGTCTTGCCTGCCTCCACGGTGTAGAACCAGGGGCCACTCGAAGCACCCGCCGAGCGCACGTGGAAGCACGCGCCGGCGCGTCCGATGTTCTGGAAGTCGATGCGGAACGCGCTATCGCCGTCGGCGCGTCCAATCGCCTGCAACGCATAAGGCAGCGCACGCGCCGGCTTGCTGCCCGGCTCCTGCTCCGGCAGCGCCTGGACGGCGGGAGGCAGCGGTGAATAGTCGGCGTGCCGCAGCTCGTCCGGCGGCGTATAAGCGTGAGTGTCAGGCAAAGGCAGTTGCGTGCCATCCGGCTTCGAAAAATCGAAGGCTGAAGTGAGATCGCCGCACACCGCACGGCGCCATGCCGTGACGTTCGGTGCCTGCACGCCGTAGCGTTGTTCGATGAAGCGGATGATCGAGGTGTGGTCGAACACTTCCGAGCACACCCAGCCGCCTTTGCTCCAGGGTGACACCACGATCATCGGTACGCGCGGTCCAAGGCCATAAGGCCCTCCCGGACAGGAAGCGTTGCCTGGAAAGATTTCATGCGCCGTCGAGACGGTCGACCGCCCTTGCGCATCGGAAGGTGGGGCACAAGGCGGCACCGCATGGTCGAAGAAACCATCGTTTTCATCGAAGACAATGAACAGCGCGGTCTTGCCGAAAACGTCCGGGTTGCCGGTCAGTGCGTCGAGCACTTGCGAGACGTACCAGGCACCGTAGTTCGCCGGCCAGTTCGGATGCTCCGAATAGGCCTCCGGCGCGACAATCCAGGACACTTGCGCAAGCGTGTTGCCGAGTACGTCGCTGCGCAGGCGGTCGAACAGCGTGCCGCCGGCCGCCACGTTGGTGCCGGTCCTGGCGCCTTCGTAGAGCGGACTGCCGGGCTGGGCATTGCGATACGACAGGAAATACAACAGCGCATTGTCGCCGTAGTTGCCGATGTAGGCGTCGTCGGTCCAGCCCCACGAACCGGCCGCATCCAGCCCGGTACCGGCATCCTGGTAAAGCTTCCACGATACCCCGGCCTTTTGCAGCAGTTCGGGATAGGTGGTCCAGGCATAACCGGCTTCCGCGTTGTCGATCACCGGTCCGCCGCCCTCGCCATCGTTGCCGACCCAACCGGTCCACATGTAGTAGCGATTGGGATCGGTGGGACCCATCACCGAGCAATGGTAGGCATCGCAAACGGTGAAGGCATCGGCCAGCGCATAGTGAAACGGAATATCCTGCCGGGTCAGGCAGGCCATGGTGGTGGTGCCTTTGTTCGGCACCCACCGGTCATAGTTGCCCGCGTTCCATGCCGCCTGCGTACTGGTCCAGTCGTGGGCGAGATCTTCGAGGAATTGCAGGCCAAGATCAGGCGCACCAGGATGGAACGGAAGCACGTAGCCCTCGCCATCGGGCTGGTGCCATACGCTGTTGCCGGACGGCAGGTTCACCGGGCGCGGATCGCCAAAGCCACGCACGCCTCGCAATGAACCGAAATAATGATCGAAGGAGCGGTTTTCCTGCATCAGGATGACGATGTGCTCCACGTCCTCGATCGAACCGGTGCGTGTGCTGGCCGGAATTTCCAGCGCGCGCGCGATGCTCGCGGGAAGCGTCGAGGCAAGCGCGGTACTGCCGAGAAGCTGCAAGAACCGGCGACGGCTCATCGAAGTCATGCTGCATCCTTTCTTCGTGGCGTGAATGCGTTGCGCGATAGTGGATCGCCAACCTTGCAATCATGCGACATCGGAGCATTCCTGTAACCGGCGCACTTGACTCCATTGCCGCGCGCGCCAGTCCTGCGACGATTCAACGTTGCGCGAGCAGGCTCTCCAGTATCTGTGGATCCTTGGGCACGCCAGCGGTGAGCACTTCGTTGCCGTCGCGCGTGACGGCAACGTCATCTTCGATACGGATGCCGATTCCGCGCCATGCTTCGGGCACCGACGTGTCGTCCGTTGCGATGTAGATGCCGGGCTCGACGGTGAGCACCATGCCGGGCTCGAGCATGCGCGGCTCGCCATCGACGCGATAATCGCCCACGTCGTGTACGTCCAGGCCCAGCCAGTGGCTGGTCTTGGCCGGGAAAAACCGCTTGTAAGCGCCTTGCGCCAGCACTTCCGCCGGCTCGCCCTTGAGCAGGCCAAGCGCGCACAGTCCCTCGGTAATCACGTGCACGGCCACGTCATGCGCTGCACTGTAGGAACGTCCAGGCTGCACCTCGTCGATCGCGGCCAATTGGGCGGTAAGTACCACCTCGTACAGCGCACGTTGTTCGCGACTGAAGCGACCGTTCACCGGAAAGCTGCGGCTGATGTCCGAGGCATAGCACTCCCATTCCGCACCGGCATCGATCAGTAGCAGGTCACCGCTTTTCAGCGGCGCGCGGTTGGCCTGGTAATGCATGGTGCAGGCATTGACGCCGCCGGCGACGATCGGCGGAAACGCGGCAACGGCGCCGCGGCTGCGCATGACGCGCAGCAGTTCGGCTTCCACTTCGTATTCAAGCCGGCCGGCGCGCGCCAGGCTCATCGCGGCCAGGTGCGCTTCCGCCGCGATCGCCGCCGACGAGCGCATCAGCTTGAGTTCCGCACGCGATTTGTACAGGCGCAGGTCGTGCAGCAGGTGGCCCAGCGCCACGAATTCCTTCGGCACCACGCCACCGCCGCGCAGTTGCCGCAGCCGGCGCATCCAGCCCAGCAATTGCGCATCGAATTGCGGTTCGCGGCCGAAATGGCAATACACGCGCCCCCTGCCCTCGATCATGCCGGGCAGGATGTCGTCGATGTCGTCGATGGGAAATGCGTCATCCATGCCGTGATCGGCCACGGCGCGTTCCGTGCCGATCGATTCGCCATGCCAGCGCTCGTGTTCCGGATCGCGCTCACGGCAAAACAGCACGGCCTCGCCATGCTGGCGCCCCGGCAACAGCGCCAGCATGGCTTCGGGCTCGGGAAAGCCGCTGAGGTAGTGGAAATCCGAGTCCTGCCGATACGGCCAGGCCGCATCGGCATTGCGCATGCGCTCGGGCGCCGCGGCGATCAGCACCACGGCATCCTGTCCCGCCATTTTCATCAACTGGCGGCGTCGGCGCGCGAATTCGTCTGGCGCGATCGTCAATGCAGGGTATCGCTGGAAGGCTGGCTGGGAAGATGACATTCGGTAAACACCAGCATGGCGCCCACGCGCACGAATTCATGCACTTCGATCAGGGCATCTTCGTCTTCGTCTTCGTCGCCAAAGTCGAACGAGGACGAAGCAATGGCGCCAAGGTCACGCAGCACTTCCTTGCCCTCGTCGGACAAGCGGTTATGCGCGTCAGGCCCGCCCAGGCCGAAGCCGCCGAGAAAGCCGCGGCACCAGTCCACCAAGGCGTCGGCGCGCTCGGGCAACGGACGGTCGTCCGCCGGCAGCAAGGGCTCGAAGCCGAGTTCAGGATCGGCCAGTTCGCTCTCGCTCTGGCGAACCAGCTGCGCCAGCACCGCCTGGTCCGCGGGAGCGACGGTGATGCCCCCCGCGTCCAGATGCAGCATCTCCAGCAACGGCCGCCTGCCCAGCCGGCCGCCGCCGGCCAGGAACCCGCACACAGAACCATGCAACTCGCTGGGACGGATGGCCAGGCGCAGGTGCGCCATCACCTCGTCCAGTTCATCGTGACCGATCGATTCGGGGGCGGTCATCGCGGCTCCTTTAACGGCCAAAGCACAAGTTTAATGCACATCGGTTCGCGAGCAGCCTGGCCCGCAGATTTCTGTCGATGTCCTGATATAGTTCGGCGCATGAACACACCCGACGCCGCCCATTACGAGCTTGCCGCGCTGAGCCAGCAGCTTGATCGGTTGCTCGAGCACGTCCATCGGTTAAACGAAGAGAATCGCAGCCTGCGCCATAGCCAGGAACAATTGGCGAACGAACGCGCGGGGCTGCTGGCACGCAACGAGCAGGCGCGCAGCCGGGTTGAGGCCATGATCCAACGACTCAAGGCGCTCGAGAACAATGGCTGACGTCATCAGCACCCCTACCAACGAACCGGTCGCGCTGCGGCTGATCGATCGCGAGTTCCTGATCGCCTGCCCGCCGGAAGAACGCGACGGGCTGCTGGAGGCGGCCAGCTTCCTCGATCGCAAGATGCGCGAACTGCGCGCACACGCCAAAACGCCAGGGTTCGACCGGCTGGCAGTGCTGGCGGCGATCAGCATTACCCATGAATACTTGCGGTTGCAGAAGCATTCCGGCAATTCCGACAACAACACAGCTGAACCTGGCATCGCCGACGGTCTGGCAACTTTGCGCCGCAAGCTTGAAGCGGCCATGGACGCGCAACTAAGATAGCTACGGCGTTTTCTGCGGTGTGCGCCAGCACACTCTTACATTTTGCCTTGTTCCTATATACGGCCCCGGGACGGTTACTTAAGGCTGTTGTGCATGTCCGCCGCGAGCGGAAAGCCTCGAAGCCTTGATCTCCCTCCCACCTGATCCATTTGGATCAAGGTCGTTTGGTGGGCAGCGGCATCGCGGTTGACGCCACCTCATTCCCAGCCCGGACGCCGTCGAGCACGACGTCCGGGAGCGGATCGCCGGCCTCGGCATCCGCGGGTGCTCTGTCCCCAGGAGACGCGCGACGTGGATACCGCCGCACGACGCCGTGAACTACGCCAGCGCCTGGCCGAACGGCGCCGCGCGCTTACGCCGCCCCAACGCATGGCCGCCGCCCAAGGTTTGCGGCGCAGCCTGGAACAATTGCCCGAATACCATACGGACAACCGCGTCGCCGGCTACTGGGCATGCGACGGCGAGCTGCCGCTGAACCTGGCGATCCCGCCGCTGGCGACACGCGGCCAGCAGTTCCTGCTGCCCCTGATCGGCCAGGATGATCTGTTGCGTTTCGCGCCCTGGGCGGCCGGCGACCCGGTACAACCCAACCGTTACGGCATACCTGAACCGGTGGCGCCGCATGAGTGGTTTGCACCGTTCCAGCTGGACCTGGTCTTCGTGCCCCTGCTTGCGTTCGATCGCCGTGGCAACCGGCTGGGTTACGGCGGTGGCTATTACGATCGCGGCTTTGCCTTCCTCAAGGATCAACTGCGTCCGACCGAACCGCTGCTGGTCGGCATTGGCTACGCTTTCCAGGAGCTGCCGGAGATCGCCCCGGAAAGCTGGGACGTGACCCTGGATTTCATTGCCACCGACCGCGAATTGATCGATTGCCACGCCGCTGCAACAGGAGACGCCAGCGCATGAATCACTGGCTGATGAAATCCGAACCCGATACGTTCTCGATCGACGATCTCAAGCGCAAGAAACGCGAAGCCTGGGACGGTGTACGCAATTACCAGGCGCGCAACTTCATGCGCGACGGCATGCGCGTGGGCGACGGCGTGCTCTTCTACCATTCCAACTGCACCGAGCCGGGCATTGCCGGCATCGCCGCGGTAGCGAGCGATGCGTATCCCGATCCGAGTCAGTTCGATCCGGAAAGCAAGTACTTCGATCCCGGCAGCTCGCGGGACCATCCGCGCTGGATGCTGGTGGACGTGACATTCGTCAAGAAGCTCAAGCGCACCATTACGCTCGAAGAACTCAAGCATCATCCGGCGCTGGAGCGCATGACGCTCTTGCGCAAAGGCAACCGCCTGTCGGTGATGCCGGTGGATGCGGCCGAATGGCGCTACATCCTCGATCTCGAATAGCGGCTGCTACTGGAACACGCGGTCCAGTACAAAATCCGCCGTGACTTTTTCGCCAGTCAGCAGCATCGCGGTGAGTTCGCCGCCCAATACCTGCGGCGCCACGATCACGTCGGGCTGTACCAGCTTGATGCGGCTGAGATGGCGTGCATCGTTCACCGCCGCCACCGTGCGCGCATCGCCACCCAGCTCCTTGACCGCCAACACGGTGAATGCGTTCTCGGCATCGTCGTCGCGCATGGCGAGCACGGCCTTGGCCTGGTGCGCGCCAGCCTGGCGCAATACATCGATATCGCTGGAATCCCCTACGACCACGTCGACATCCGCCAGTTCGCCTTCTTCCGGTGCATCGCGCAGCAGGCGCGTCACCGGCTGGCCGCGCTTGATCAGCTCCCGCCAGGTATTGATCGCCAGCGAGGTGTTGCCAATCACGACGAAATGATCCTTGCGTTTCATAGTGCGACCCTTGTGATTGATAATGCGCTGCAGGCTGCGCGTTACCATCGGTGCGACGACTGCGGTCAACGACGTCGCGAATACCGCCACGCCCAGCACGACTACCGATACGGCGAACAGGCGCGCTTCCGGCGTATGCGGAACGATATCGCCGTAGCCGACCGTGCTCATGGTGATCAATGCGTAGTACAGCGCCGTCACCAGGTCGTTGATGTGCGGCGTGAATTCCGCGCCGAGATAATAGCTGCCCAGCGTGGCGTACATGATCAGCATCGCCACCGAGGTAAAGGCGAACAGCGTGCTGGCAGCAAGGCTCGAACGATCGAAACGCTGCCAGCAAGCCAGCAACGCCGACAGCAGCAGCGAAAAGTAAACCAGCATCGGAATGCTGTGGTGCCAACCGAACAGCAGGCTGGCCATTGCCGCGATGGTGAGCAATACCGCCATGGTCCAGGCCAGGCGGGAGCGCATCAGCAAGCCGAGGGCCATGGTCAACTGGCCAAGGCCGATCAGCAGCGGCGGCAACAAGCCTGGATGGGCATCGAACTGGCCGTTCGCCAGCAGCGCCAGATAACGCTGCCAATTCCGGCCCAGGTCGGTATGCAGCAGCTTCAGTGCGCCGCCAGCCAGCACCAGGGCCAACGGCACATGGGGAAACCATCCGTGCGTGCGCAAACGCCTCGCCCATCGCTGCAGGCCTGCGTGCCAGCGTTGCCACAAGGGTTTCAAAAGCATTCCGTCTTTCCCGTCGGTTCGCCCGTCCAGCCCGATGGTTGCCGGGCATCCGCACCCTAGCAAGTCCCCGCAGGGCTGCCAACGGCAACCGGTGGGTGCGGGAAGGCGGCAAATCGGGGATCATTCGTTTTTTGGATTTTCGGGTGAAGCCATGAGCAGCATTGAGGAAAAGCGCGTCGCCGGCGAAGCCGCCATCCGCTACGTCGAGGACGGCGCCATCGTGGGCGTGGGCACCGGTTCCACCGTGGCGTTCTTTATCGATGCGCTGGCCGGCATCAAGGATCGCATCCAGGGCGCGGTATCCAGCTCGGAACAATCCACCGCGCAACTGAAGAAGCACGGCATTCCGGTGTTCGACCTCAACGCGACCGGCCCGCTGGCGCTCTATGTCGACGGTGCGGACGAGTGCGATCCGCACAAACGCCTGATCAAGGGCGGCGGCGCGGCCCTCACGCGCGAAAAGATCGTGGCGCACGCGGCACAAAAATTCGTGTGCATCATCGATTCCAGCAAGCGCGTGGACTTGCTCGGCAAATTTCCACTGCCGATCGAGGTGATCCCGATGGCACGCAGCCTGATCGGACGCGAAATCGTCAAGCGCGGCGGCAACCCGGTGTGGCGCGATGGCGTAGTGACCGACAACGGCAACTGGATCATCGACGTGCACGGCTGGCAGATCGCCGATCCCGTCGCGCTGGAAAGCGAACTCAATCAGATTCCCGGAATAGTCACGGTTGGATTGTTCGCGCGCCGGCCGGCGGACGTAGTGTTGGTTGGCGACAAGACGTTGTAAGCACTACCCAACCTAACGGCAAAAAAAAACCGGACCCATGGTCCGGTTTTTTTTGCCTGCCTGGAATGGCGCCGCTACAGGACGCCATCCCGGCCGGTTCAGAACGATACCCGCAATCCCGCTGTCACGCCGTAGGATGAGCGCCGCGTTCCTAGCTCGTCGGTCACGCCGCCGTACAGATAGGCGGAGTGGCTCAACCGTATCGTGCCGTTCGCATTGAGCTGCACGAAGTTGCGGCCGATGTCCGCCGACCGCGTATCGAACGACTCGCCTTCAAGCGTCGACTGCACGTCCGGCGACAGCAGGCCACGGCTGTCCCTGCCGAGCGCCGCACCGAGGCGATAGGTAACTTCGCTCGACAATGGACTTTGCTGGTTCGACCCGATGTTCACGCCCAGCAGGGCACGGGTACCGGTAGCCGACAAGCCCGATACCTGCAAAGCCGCCGGCGAACTCCCCGTTTCGCTCATGCTGCCCCGCTCGAACTGCTGCCAGATCACGCTGGCATACGGTTCGATATGCAGGCTGGACAGACTTATCGGCATGCGTGCAGTCAGGTCCGCCATGGTGTCATTGCCGCCGGTGCGGCTGTACAGGCTTCCTGCGGCACCGGTTGGATCAGGACGGCGCGTGATCCAGGTATCGTGGCCGTAGGACACGACGCCATCCACCAACACCGAAGCGATGGCTTGCTGGCCGTACACGATGCCGCTGTTGCCGCGAATCGAACCCTGTGCCAGGCCCGCATTTACCGTGGTGTCGTGATTCGATGCCGCGAGGCCGACGACCGTGCCATAGCCGGCATACACGTCCGTGCCGACGGAAGTCTGGTTGGTGCCGGTCTGGAAACCGGAAGCCTGCGCATCGCCGCTCCAGCGGTTGCCATCGTGAGAGACATTCGCCCAGGCCAGGTGACCGCTCTGCTCGCCCGCCACATCGCTGTCGTCGGTGGACAAGTGGCCGAGGGTGTCGCTCTGGATCGCCAATCCGTCGGCACGCGCCGCAGCTGCTTCGTCCGCATAGACTTCGCCGGCCAAGGCGGTCATGACACTGCCCAGCTGATCCGCCTTGGCATCCGCGATGGCATACAGCAGCTCGCTCTGTCCGCTGCTGGCGGTGCCGCCAGCCTGGAGATTCACGGCCTGGTCCAGGGCATAGGCGGCACTCAATGCATTGCGGTTTGCACCGGACGTGGCGAGCAGGCCCGCATACGAAGTGGGCAGCACGCCAAGCTCGATGCTGTGATTGTCGTTGACGTTATAGAACGCGACCAGGCGCGTGTTCGGGGCCAGGCCCGCCGGTTGCGTCAGCGCGCTGAACTGTCCAACGATACCGCCCTGCGCCACCACGATCTGGTACACGTCGCCGACCGTTGGCGTATAGGTGTTGGACGCATTACCGGTAATGCCGCGCAGCAGCGGGACCAGCGTTCCATCGGCCACGAACTGACTGTTGGCGCCGGTGAGGATCAAGCGCGAATAATTGCCGGCACCGGTGCCCGTGCCCAGCCCGTCAATGTCTTCCTCATAGGTACTGCCGGCATGCATGGTGACGGTACCGGTCACGGTCAGCGTACCTGGCGAGTTGCCTGGCGCCAGGCGGCCGCTGACGTCGATGGGACCTTCGATCACGCCTACGCCGCGCAGCTCGCCTGGTGCGTCCACCGTGACATTGCTGACCAGGTCGCCGTTGGCGCGAAGCATGCCGTTTTGCACGCAGGTGCCGTTGGCGAGCACCGCACGGCCGGTCAGGTTCAGGGTGCCGGTGCCGCTCTTGACGAAACAGCCGCTGCCGCTAGCTTCCTCGATATCTCCGGCCATGACCGTGGTGGTGCCCGCATCGACGTTGACACCCGCGTTACCGCTTACCACCACGTTCTGATTGTTATTCAAGCTGGCCGTGGTCTGCAGCGTGCCACCATTCAAGAGGATGGTGCCTGCGCCTAGCGATGAGCCCGTATCGATCTGCACCACGCCGCCGTCGATCAACGTACCGCCGGTGAACGTGTTGTCGCCGCTGACGATCAGCGTGCCGGCACCAGTCTTCACCAGGCCGCCGGCGCCGCTGATATTGCCGCTGTCGGTGACGGTAACGCCGGTGAGCGTATTGAAATCGGCACCGCCGTTGTCGATGACCAGGTTGCGCGAGGTATTCATCGACTGCGTCACCGTCAGCGTGCCGCCGTTGAACGTCACCGGCGTGCCGGATGCGCCCAGGTTGGCGTCGCTGCTTACCACCAGGTTGCCGCCATTGAGCGTGGTGCCACCGGTGTAGCTGTTGTTGCCGCCGAGTACTTCGGTGCCGCCGCTCAGGGTGACGCCACCTTGGCCGTTGATGTTGCCGCCGAAGTTGCCGTTGGCATTGGTCAGCGTCAGGCCGTTGTTGCCCAGGTTCACCGTGCCGTTGCCGGCTAGCGACACGATCGACTGCGCACCGTTGGCACCGCTGACATCGAAGGTGCCACTGTTGTTGATGCTCGATGCACTAGCTTCCGAACCATTGCCGGTGACCGCCAGGGTAGCGCCCGTGGCGATGTTGACGGCACCGGCATCGGCGCTGGCACCGGTCAATTGCAGCGTGCCGCCGCCGACGTTGAGACCGCCCGTTGAGTTATCGGCGCCCAGCACCAGCGTGCCTGCACCGAGCTTGGTGATCGGGCCGTTGCCGGTGATCGCGCCAGCCGCGTCGGTAAGCGTGGTGCCGGCATCGGTATCGATGTTCACCGCACCGGTCGCGTTGACGTTGCGCGTAGTGGTAAAGCTGGCCGTGCTCTCCAGCGTGCCGCCATTGAAGTTCAGCGCGCCGGATGCATCGCCCAGGTTGGCATCACTGCTTACCGCCAGCGTGCCGCCGTTGAGCGTGGTGCCACCGGTATAGGTGTTGGCGCCGCTCAGCTCTTCCGTGCCGCCGTTGAGGGTAACCCCGCCGCTGCCACCGATCGTGCCGCTGAAGTTGCCGTTGGCATTGGTCAACGTCAAGCCGTTGTTGCCGAGATTGACGGAACCATTGCCGGCCAGGCTGGCGATCGACTGCGCGTTGTTCGCGCCACTGATATCGAAGGTGCCGCTGTTGTCGATGCTCGATGCGCTGGCATCCGAACCGTTGCCGGTGATCGCCAGGGTGGCACCGGAAGCAATCTGGGTGGCACCCGTATCCGTGCTGGCGCCGGTCAGCTGCACGGTACCCGCGCCGACGTTCAGGCCACCGCTCGAGTTATCGGCGCCCAGCACCAGCGTACCTGCGCCGAGCTTGGTGATCGGGCCATTGCCCGTGATCGTGCCAGCCGTATCGGTAAGCGTGGTGCCGGCATCGGTATCGATGTTCACCGCGCCGCTCGCGTTGACGTTGCGCGTGGTGGTGAAGCTGGCCGTATTCTCAAGCGTACCGCCGTTGAAGTTGAGCGCGCCATTGGCATCGCCCAGGTTCGCGTCGCTGCTTACCATCAACGTACCGCCGGTCAGCGTGGTGCCGCCGGTGTAGCTGTTGTTGCCACTCAGCTCCTCCACGCCATTGTCCAGGGTGACACCGCCGTTACCGTTGATGGTGCCGCTGTAGATGCCATTGGCATTGGTCAGCGACAGGCCGTTGTTCCCCAGGTTGACGGTGCCCGCCCCCGACAGCGTGGTGATCGACGCGCCGCCATTGACGCCGCTGATATCGAGCGTGCCATCGTTCTGGACGCCTGAGGCGGCGGCGATGGAGCCATTGCCGGTCAGCGCCAAGGTGGCGCCATTGGCCACGTTCACGCCGTCGGTATCGGTGCTTGCGCCGGTCAGCTGCAGAGTGCCCTGGCCCACGATTACGCCACCGGTAGAATGATCGGCACCCAGCACCAGCGTGCCGGTGCCTTCTTTCTCGATCGGACCGCTGCCGGTGATCTGGCCAGCGATGTCGGTCAGCGTGGTGCCGCTATCGACGTTGAAAGTGGCCGCGCCGTCCATCGCGATATCGCGCGTGGTGGTCAACGTCGCCGTGCTTTCCAGCACGCCGCCATTGAAAGTCAGTCCACCCGAAGCGTCACCGAGGTTGGCATCGCTACTGACCAAAAGCGCGGCATTCTGGATCGTGGTGCCGCCGCTATAGGTATTGTTGCCCGAGAGTTCCTCGACGCCACCGTCGACCGCGATGCCACCGGTACCATTGATCGTACCGGCGAATTGGTAGTCGGTATTGGTCAACGTGAGATTGTTGCTGCCCAGGTTGACCGTGCCACTGCCCAGCAGCCCGGCGATCGACTGCGAGCCGTTTGCGCCGCTGACGTCGAACGTGCCCTCAGCGTCGACGGATGAATTGGCGATGGAGCCGTTACCGGTAAGCGCCAGCGTCGCGCCGCTCGCGATAGAGTTCCAGCCCGAATAGGTGCTCTGCCCGGTTACTTGCAGGGTGCCTGCGGATACTCCGACGTTACCGGTGGTATCGATCGCGCCAAGAACCAGCGTGCCGTTGCCCAACTTGTTGATATCGCCTGCGCCGGTGATGGCGCCGGCCGTATCAGTGAGCGTGGTGCCCGTATCGGTGTTGAAGTTGGCGGTGCCGATGACGTTGATATCGCGCGTGCTGGTGAAGCTGGCAGTGTTCTCCAGCTCCGCATTGCCGAATGTCAGGCTGCCGCTGGCTGCGCCGAGATTATTATCGGCGTTGACGATCAGCGAGCCGCCCTGGATATCGGTGCCGCCGGTATAGGTGCTTGCGCCGGTGAGCGTCTCGGGACCGTAATCGACCACGACGCCGCCGTTGCCCGCGATGCTTCCCGAAAACGTGCCGCTGGCATTGGTCAACGCAAGACTGTTGTTACCCAGCGATACGGTACCGCTGCCGGACAAGGTGGACACGTTTTCCGTGCCGCTCGCATTGCTGATGTCGAACGTGCCGTTGTCGACCACGCCAGCCGACAGCGCGTCCGAAGAAAGCGAACCGCTGCCGCTCAGCGCCAGCGTGGCGCCATTGCCGATGGTGGTTGCGCCGAGGTAGCTGTTGCTGCCGCTAAGCGTTTCAGTGCCACTGGTAACGGATAAGCTACCCGTGCCCTGGATGCTGCCGGCGAAATTGTCGTCCGCGTTGGTGAGGTTTAAATTGCGGCCGCCCAGATTGACCGTACCGGTGCTGCTGCCCGCTAACGACGCGATGGTTTCATCCTGGCCGGCGCCGCTGATATCGAACATACCGTTGTCATTGACCACAGACGAATTGGCGATCGAACCGTTGCCAGTCAGCGCCAACGTAGTACCACTAGCGACATTGGTCGCGCCGGAATAGGTACTCGCCTGGGTCAGCTGCAAGCTGCCGGCGTTGACGTTGACGCCACCGGTGGCGTCATCAGCCCCCAGTATCAGCGTGCCCGCCCCCAGTTTGTTGATCGAACCGCTGCCGGTGATGGCACCGGCCGTATCGGTAAGCGTGGTGCCGGCATCGGTGTTGAAGTTGGCATCACCCAGCAGGTTGATGTTGCGCGCGGTGGTGAAAGACGCCGTGTTTTCCAGCGTGCCGCCGTTGAAATCCAGCGCACCGGAACTGGCGCCGAGGTTGTCATCGGCACTCACCTGTAACGTGCCGCCGTTGAGCGTGGTATCGCCGGTGTAGGTGTTTGCGCCGGTGAGCGTCTCGGAACCGTAATCGACCGCCAGGCCACCGTTGCCCGCAATGGTGCCCGAAAACGTGCCGTTGGCATTGGTCAGCGCGAGATTGTTGTTACCTAGCAATACCGAGCCGCTGCCGGACAAGGTGGAAACGTTTACCGCACCGTTGGCATTGCTGATATCGAACGTACCGTTGTCATTGACGACAGACGAATTGGCGATCGAACCGTTGCCGGTCAGCGCCAGCGTAGCGCCACTAGCGACGTTGGTCGCGCCGGAATAGGTACTCGCCTGGGTCAGCTGCAAGCTGCCGGCGTTGACGTTGACGCCACCGGTGGCGTCATCAGCCCCCAGTATCAGCGTGCCCGCCCCCAGTTTGTTGATCGAACCGCTGCCGGTGATGGCGCCGGCCGTATCGGTGAGCGTGGTACCGGCATCGGTGTTGAAGTTGGCATCGCCCAGCAGGTTGATGTTGCGCGCGGTGGTGAAAGACGCCGTGTTCTCCAGCGTGCCGCCGTTGAAGCTTAGCCATCCACTAATATCACCCATGTTGCCATCGCTACTCACCTGCAAGGTGCCGCCATTGAGACTGGTACCTCCGTCGTAAGTGTTGATACCGCTCAATGTTTCTGTTCCACCGTCGACGGCGATGCCGCCAATTCCCTGAATGGAACCGGAAAAATTATCACTGGCATTGGTGAGCGCAAGGTTATTGCTACCGAGGTTGACGGTACCATCGCCCCCAAGGGAGGTTATCGATTCCGCACCATCGGCGCCGCTTATATCGAATGTACCGTTGTTGGTCACGTCGGAAGAGCCGGCAATCGAGCTTACACCGGACAGCGCAAGCGTAGCGCCGCTATTGATGTTCGTAGCGCCGGTGTACGTATTCGTTCCGGCAAGCGTCAATGCACCGCCGCTACCGCTATTGGCCAGAGTGAGGCTACCACTACCGGAAACACCCCCCTGTAGTGTTACATTGTTGCCATCGACGTCGATCGTGCCGCCGCCAGAGGCCAGCGCATAGTCGTGATCATCAGTCATGCCGGCCGTCATGGTCAGCGTGCCGTTGTCCAACGTTACCGCACCACTGCCGAGATTGTTCGCGCTGCTGATCATCACCGTGCTTCCGCCGGTGATAGTAGTGCCGCCCGAATAAGTATTGTCCCCGCTTAGCGTAACCGAGCCACCGTCACCGCTATTGGTGATAGTGAGCGCACCGGGAGTGCCGTCGGTCGCGTCGGAAATCGTACCGCTGAATACCGAGTTCTGCCCTGCTTGATCGATGATGCCGTTGGTAGCATCAATGCTGAAATCTTGCGTAATAGTGGGGTCTGTCTGGTCGATTTTCAGCGTACCGCCATCGAACGTGGCCGACGATGCGCTGCCGAGCGTGCTGGAGCCGTAATAGGGCTGCGCAGTATCGATCACGATACTAGCCGGCGGCGTCGTGGGTGCGCTGGAACCTGCGTTGGGCTGAATCGGATTAAACAATACACCGTTGTTATAAGTGGTGCCCGGTTGCTGGTCGACAAACAAAATCGGACTATTGACTTCGTCGCTCAAGTTGAACGACGCAAAGCCGAGCAGGTATGTACCGGTTTCAGACACCGTATAGGTGGAAATTTCCCAACCAGTGGCACCATAGCTACCTGTGGCGTAATTGCCCGTACCTGTGTTCGTCGCACCGAGCAGAGCATACTGAGCGGTCTCATTGTTGACCGAGGCCAAATTACTGGGATCGGTCTCGTTTACCAGCGACGTAATCGAGCCATCGTTAAAAGGTTCATAATCGGTGGAAATATATTGCCAAGCCATCGTGATCGTCTGACCTGCAGTGAGGTTCAGGCTTTGCGTAATCCAGGCCGCATTGGTGACGGTACCGCCGAGTGAGCTGGATATCGCCGATGAACTGCTGGACGATAGGCCCAGAGCGGTCATGGCAGTCGCGAAGCTATTGCCTGAGCTCAGAGTATCGGTAGCCTGCAAGGACGCCATATAGCTCCCATAGGGATCGACCGTCCACGAATATTCCCCAGGCTCACTTCCGGCAGTCGAATCGAACGACGTCATGCCTGTGACGACGGAAACGCCCACCCCTGATGAGCTGTATGCGGAAGAGGATTGTGTGCCTGTTCCACCTCCAGCCGTCCATCCCGTCAAGTCTCCGGTTTCAAAGCCTGCATTGGTCGCGGCACTCTGGGCATGCGCAACGGGTACATCAGCGATCACCAGTATTGCAACAAGCGCCTGCGATGCCAGGGCAAACATCAATTTCGGTGCCGAAACCTGCACACTTGGGCTTTTACGGCGGGAAGACTTATGCGCGCCTTTGGCGATTTCCGGCGCGACGACCAGCATGTTCCGCGCCTTGTTGAACACGAGGCTGAAGATATTCCGATTCATAAGTCCCCTGGGTATTTTGTAGTCGTCGGCAAACGCCGCTCATGCATCGCGTTGCCATGAGTGCATGGCGACATCCGCAACAAGCGCGTAGCAATCGATATGCCAGCGTGGCAAGTGGTCAAATCGCGCCACCTATCGACTTAACCAGTCCGTCCGCAACGCCCCAGGCGACAGTTCGTCTCAAAGACATGGATGCAATGCGCGGAATTTCCGGACCAGTCGACTGCTCTCTTCACATCCAGGCGACGTTTTGTCTCCACGCATACGACCGGATGCGTCACGAGGTTTGCCAGACATGCCGGTATATACCCCGCATCGACGCGGTGCCGCAGACACTGCACGAGCGATCGCGTCCTGACGGGCGCTTGTATGAAGCTGGCACGCTTTATGCCCGACCGATGGCTTCCAATACGAGAGGCACGAATGGAGACGGCAAAGCAAAGGCTCCCCGATACAGTGTTCGCCACCTCCATGCTCGAGCCCGGGATGAGGACCACCGCGTATCGCCGCTGGTTGCGGCCGATCGCGCAGCTCGAAGCCAGCAACGACGAACCTGTCAGCGCATCGGTCGTCAGCTACCGGCTTGGTGAAATCACGCTTGCGCAGTCCACCTCGAACGCCGCCCACTATGTGCGCGATGAATCCACCCTCTTGAAAGGACGCTTCAAGGACTGCGTGCTGCTGCGTCTACTTGTAAGCGGACACGGACGTGGCCGCTTCGGCAACACCACGGCCGACCTCAAGGAAGGCGACATCTATCTCACCGACCTGGCCCAGGAGTCGGAGTTATGGCTGTCCGGTGATTGCATTCACATCAACGTGATGATGCGGCGCACCGATGCAGGCGATCTGCCGGTGCACGGCCGGATCCTGCATGCCGAATGGCTGCCTTGCCGCATGTTACGGGAGCACTTGCTCAACTTCGTCGAAATACTGCGGCACTGCAATGCCACGAGCGTCAGGGAAATGGTCAAAGCCACCATGGAACTGCTGCGCTTCTGCCTGCGCACCAATGATGTGCGGGGCAACGAATCGGGCTATTTCGATGAAGCGAGGGAAAGCATCATGGTTTACATCGACCAGCACCTGAGTGAAGGCAACCTCGGCGCGCTGCGCTTGCAACAAGTATTCGGCATTTCGCGCGCGCAGCTTTACCGGCAATTCGCCGAACTGGGGGGCGTGCAGCATTACATCCGCAACCGGCGTCTGCAGGCCGTGCTGCGCGAGTTATGCGACACGCCGCAATGCAGCATCACTGACATCATCGAACGCTACGGCTTTTCCAGCGAGCGCCAATTCCAACGTGCATTCAGGGCTCGCTTCGGCACGACGGCAAGCCAGGTGCGCGCGGAATGGAAGTCCAAAGCATCCGCCGAGCAGCCCGATATCATCGAATAGTGATACGGACTGCGGCATGGCCGCATTCATACGCAATCGTCCGCTCGTTGGCTGAAGTAATGCTCGGCCTTCAAGAGATCATTTTGCCTCGAGCCTGGCTCGCTGCTTCGTTCTTTTTTCGTTGCGCCACTCTTTCTCGCACCTTTCGACGACCCTGCGCCCCCTCGATGATTCGTAGCGCGCACTCGTTCGAGATCCACCCGAGCGCATGAACCAACGTCGCTGACGGAATACGTCAGGCCAAAACTTTCCGCAGGCCTGTCTGCTGATCGCGCATCCGAAACTGCAACGAGGCACCCTGCTTTACCCAGAGCTTTCACATTTGGAAAGCTTACCTGCACGCTCACAGGCGCTTCGAATCCGCCAAAAAAAAATCCAACCGGCAATGACACATTGTTAACTGGTTCGGTGACGCATGCGCTCTGGAGGCGACATGCCGTCACCGCCGAAACACGCAAATAAACCTTCACAAATGTGAGTTTCGATAGCGATGTTTCGGCACGAGCAAATCTGACGACACCAAAATTCGATCGGATTTCACGGCGGAGCTCACACACCGTTGATAGACGTGTACGTGCAATCTATTTTTTGTGAAAGAGATCATCATTTCACATTTGCAGTTTCACACGCCGGTGACTCATCGTACACACACCGTTGATCTCAGAAAAAACGGGCCTCCTTCCAACTTGTAATGAACGCACTAGCGTTGCAGGGGTTCTTAACATGTCGCACAAGCGCAACACACGACTTTCTAACTTTCACATCCGTCGCAAGCTTTTTGCTGCTGCCGTTTCCCTGGCCTTCGCTGCAGTCGCCCTTCCGGCTTCCGCAACCAATTGGTGGACGACGACGCCCACCGTTTCGATCGGCTCCACCGTACTCAACGTCCGCAACTTCGGCGCCATGGGCAACGGCGTGTCGGATGACACGGCAGCCTTTCAGGCCGCCATCAATGCGCTGCCCTCTTCCGGCGGCACCATCGTGGTGCCGACCGGCAACTACATGATCAATGCGCTGCAGGGCATCAATCTGCGCTCGCATACACGCCTGTCACTTTGGGGCACCGCTTACCTCAAGGCCATTCCGAACAACGCCGATCGCTACTGGATCGTGAAGGCATGGAATGTAAATAACGTCGAGATCGAAGGCGGCTATTTCGTCGGCGAGCGCACGCAGCACCAGGGCACCACCGGCCAGTGGGGCTACGACATCAACATCGAGGGATCGAGCAACGTCTACGTCCACGACACCACGCTGTCGAACTCGTGGGGCGACGGCATTCTGGTCGGCGGGACCGGCTCAGGCAGCACCGTGGTGGTATCGACCGGCGTGACGCTCAACCGCGTTACTTCCTCCAACAACCGCCGCCAGGGCCTCACGATCGCACCAGCGACGCAAGTGTATGTGGTGAACAGCAGCTTCACGGATTCGAACGGCACCGCACCGCAGGCCGGTATCGACATTGAGCCGCAGACGCAGGGCACCACCCAGCAAGTGCGCCTGGAGAACACCACGCTGTCCGGCAACGCAGGAAACGGGCTGGAAGTGCATGAATATGTGTCCAGCCTGGCGTTGAACGGCATCACGGCTGAGAACAACAAAGGTTATGGCGTATACACCGATGGCCCCAATGGCGTGACCATCACCAATAGCAACCTGAGCGAAAACTACTTGTTCGGCGTAGATATCAGCGGCAACACGAGCAACGTGCAGCTCACGGGCAACACCATCGAATGGAACGGCGACACCTGGTTCTACGAACACAGCCAATCGATCTTCTCGGAAGGCTGGGACCTGCGTGACATCACCATCGCCAGCACTGCGGTGAACGTGACACAGTCCAAGAATGTCATCTCTCCGCTGAAGTAATCAGCCATCGTGGTGGCAAACCACTCCTCCCCCTTCCCGGGGGAGGTTTTTTTGCATCCGGGAAGGCAACGACCGGAATAACAACGTTGATGACGTCCGAGGCCAGGACGACTTAGGTAGCCCGGTAATGCGCGTGAACCTGCACCCCTTTACCCAGCATATCGACGACCACCGTGTCCACAACGGCAGCGCCGCTTTCGCGTGAATAATAGACGGTATATCCATTGACGCCGGAAAGAACATCCATGATCGTGAACTGCACGTTTGCTCCGAACGTTTCGAGTCCACGACGAAAATGCTCCCGTAAGGCATGCTTGCCCCGAAGCATCCCGGTCGGTTCTCCGTAGCGCGTAACCACGCTGGGCGAGAAAAACACTACATCCTCCGCATAGTGAGAGAGGATGCGCTCAAGGTCACGAGCATTCCAGGCTGCAATCCAGTCTTCGGCAAGCCGACGAGCATCCGCAATACTCAAGATCACACTGGCCACCACGCCCTCCTTGAGGCTTCCCGCCCGAACCCGGTCCGCCTACGCGATAAGCTCGACTGCTAAGAGTTACCGGAATCTTTGCCGCACATCCGAAGCCGCTCAATCTCCGCGATGACTTGCGTGCCAATGGACCACGGAGCACCCCAATAGTCAAAGATTCCTCCCCGCCGGGAGTTCTGGCCACAAACTACCAATATGCCCGTGCCCAGGCATGTTTTGAGATGAGAAGCCAACCAACCCACGAAGCCTGAGTTGTCCAAGTCAGGCTTGAAGTGGAAACCAAAGATCACGAACTGCTCTTGCTCGGGCGACGACGCTGGTACGAGCGCACTCCACACATCCTCGTCCCTGACGAACGCAAGTGCTACGGCGACCCATTCTTCAGGAAAACGGGAAGCGCCCACCTCCACAAAAGAATATGGGCGCTCGTAAACGATAAGCTCCGACTCGGCGAGAACGTGGCCGAGTCTGAGATGGGCTTGATGTGCAGGTTCTTGATTGATGTACATACGTGATGGCGTATCGCAGCAAGCGTCTTAAGGATGCTCTGATCAATGCTACGTAGGCGTCACCAGCTCTGTCTGTTCGCAGACCATAGGTTCGTCGGCGCACGCGGGGAGGGTACATGGATGTACCCGGCTTTGAGGAGCGAGGAAGGCAGACTGGCTGTCTGTCGAGACGACGGGCCGAAGGGATGCGGACAGACAGAGCTGGCCCCAACATGTTGAATTTAAAGCGATGGGGTGATGTCCAGAAGGCACGCAGAGTGCGCCGCGCGACTTGGCAAGACGGCCGGTCTTCCCGGCGCCGCACAACACACTCTGCGAGCCTTCTGGACATCATGCCGCCTGCGTAGCATTGATCAGAGCATCCTTAACTGCCCGATTGCATAATGGTTTCGACCCGGACTGATTGCCAGTTTTTTCCTGGATATTGGTGCGAGAGGGATATCGTTCGTTTCCACCCTGCGAGAGCACTCATCGATCCATCACACGCCCCAGAGCTTGCGCGCTTCTTCCGCGATGACGTCGGGAAACTCTTCCGGGAAGAAGAGTTTTGCTCCCCCGATTCGGCGCACGCCGCGAGAACGCGGCAATGTCTTATCAAGGTAAGCGGCGTCGGCCTGGGAAAAAATCGTGTCGCCAGTACCCCAGATGATGCGAGCAGGCACTTGGCTCCGCTTGAGCAAAGACTCCGTACCGAATAATGGATTCGGCGCAAGGCCGACCGCGTAAGCGTTGGTTAGCGCCTTGCGTTGTGGCGATTCCACTAGCGGACGGAGATACATGTCGATCGTTTCATCGGCGAGCCGATCCGGATAGGTAAAGGTCATGCCGCCGAGACCCTTGGCTGAACGCGCAAGATCCTTGTCAGCCACCCATGGAGCGAGCCATTCATCTGCAAATCGCCCCTTTTTCGCCAGCGCGATTACAGGGACCACGGCCGGCGGCGGGCAGTTGCTCTCCACGTCGCAGTTGGTCAGGAGTACTGTCCGAACGCGATCAGGATGACGTGTGAGAAAAAGCTGCGCTACCGCTCCGCCGCTGTCATTGGCAATCAGATCTACATCGCTGATCGAGAGTTTGTCCAACAATGCCGTGAGCATCTGAACCTGCGTAGCGGGTGTCACCTTCACGCCATCGGCCACATGGGTATAGCCAAGGCCCAGTGAATCGGGCGCCAGGCAGCGTCGGTAAGATGACAGGCGATCGAACGCGCCACGCCATTGAAAGCTATTGAGGGGAAACCCGTGCAGAAATAGCGCGGCGCGGCCACTGCCGCGATCCGTATAGGCGATATTGCCAAACCGCGTATCGACGAAGCGTCGGGAAGCATTCCACGCCGCGGCGTCCGTGCGTGAATCGCTCGATCCAAAGGTCATCGTGTGACGAGGACCTGTACGAGGCATGCTGCCAGCAACTACGCCAGTAGCCAAGGTGCCCAGTGTCAAACCAAGAAACTGTCTGCGGCGCATCTCAATATCCTTTCATATGGCTTTGGAAGCGGCGATGATTAGTCATGGATAGACGTTCTGATAGTGACGATTCCGGCTCTTGCTTCCCGCTCAAATCCGCACTATCCAAGAAGCCAAACCTGCTGGATCCGGCGGGGCACTCTCGTTGCGCTGCGCTACAAGCCTTCCGCCAGCTCATTGCGAACGACATCGATGACGTCCTCGCGACGCTTATAGAACACCCATTGCTTGACTCGTTTACCTCGTATCAAGCCGGCATGACTAAGCACCTTGAGGTGCTGCGTTGCCGTCGCAGCGCTTATACCCAGTTTGTCGCGAATGAAATCGGCGCACACACCGTCCTCGACCAGATCACCATCAACCTGTGGAGGAAAGTGCGCCACCGGATCTTTCAAGTAGTGCAGGATCAATAGACGTTTGTCGCTGGCAAGCGCCTTCACGGCTTCGAGCTGCCCGACGAGGGGCGCCAACTTTTTCTTGTTCATTTCGCAATTATACGAATTTACAAAACATATGCAACGCTGACGCGATGACAGATCAGGGACGGATCGGCCAGGAGGTTCAGCAACGGGTTCAAACGAGGCGGCCGCCAGCCCACCAGTTGGCGGCGAGTTTAGCCGGGTGGTTCGCGATATCGGAGCAGGAACGGCATGTGGATGCTGCAACGGAAGTCAGCGAGTGGTCACCAGAATCAGGATGTGCTGGCGCTTCAGCCTGAGTTGCCCCGTGGTCAAGTCCAACAGAAATGCCGTTGCCAGAAAGCCCTCGCTCTAGTCGTGCTGGCGTACTAGGCCATAAGTACGCGCATGAGGATAGCCGACGAACGCTAGCACCTATGCCCATCATGCGATCTGCGATGGCGTTACCGATGCTGCGCATGCAAGCGCAGTCTCCATGAAGGCAATAAGGTCAACCCAATGTTTCTTGCTTGAATCAACTAGCCTCGATCGTGTCGATGCACTGGGCGCAGATGTGCGAGCGCAACCTTGCCAACCGTTTATGCAATCGCAAACGACCATCTGTGAATACATGCAAACTGGTCGGTGCGCATCACCTCGCGCCATATTGCGCTGCACAGTCGCTTCACTCCGCACCGATCATGTTTACCCAAGCACACAAGTGCTTCCTTATTCGTGAACTCGGGAGTTTTCATGCGTCGACTTCAAAACCGCGTAGCGTTGGCGGGCGCTTTTTTATCGGCCTTGGTCGCCGCCACCGCTATCCATGCACAACCTCAATCCACCCCGGCGGCAAACAGTTCTACGGCCTCTTCACCCGCGTCCACCGTGGATAACACCCAGGTCAACCAACGCGATCGTTCCGGTCAAACGACAACACCCACGAGCCAGCCCAACGATAAGGCGGACATCAAATTGGCTGCCGCGGTCCGTCGCGCCATCGTCAAGAACAAATCGCTGTCGATGTCCGCTCACAACGTCAAGATCGTGGCTTCACAAGGCACCGTTACGCTGCGCGGTCCGGTCAAGAATGGTGACGAAAAGTCCCAGGTGGAGTCCATCGTCAAAGGGGTGGCTGGCGTAACCAGCGTGGACAACGAATTAGACGTCAAACACTAAGGAATGATGACCATGAAAGCTTCTGTCTACTGCATCAGCAAGACTGTCGAACAAGCCGAAAGCATCGTGCTTGACCTCAAAGAACATGGCTTTTCCGCTGACGCGATTTCCGCCTTGTTGCCCGATAAGCGCGGCACCAGGGACTTTGCACATGAGCACAACACCAAGGCACCGGAGGGCGCAACCACCGGTGGCGTGGCCGGCTTGGGGGTCGGCGCCGCGTTGGGTTGGCTGGCCGGTATCGGCGCACTCGCGATTCCCGGCGTGGGGCCCCTCATCGCGGCAGGCCCGATCATGGCCGCGCTGGGTGGCGCAGCGGTTGGCACCGCCGCAGGCGGCGTGATCGGCGCCTTGGTGGGCTTGGGTATTCCGGAGATCGAGGCCAAACGCTACGACGACAAAGTTCGCGGCGGCAACATCCTCCTGTCCGTCCACACGGACGATAGCAAGGAACGCGATATCGCCAAGGAAGTGTTCAAGCGTCACCACGCCGATGACATTGCGAGCGCTTCGGAAGCAAGCGCCAAATAAATAGGGCGCATGTGCCTAGCTGCGGCGAGAAGGTGGCGTTTGCCGCCTTCTTTTTTAAGCGCCGTGGTAAAGCTCCCGCAGCCCTCTTCAAGGCCGTTGACCTTGTCGGCTGCCCTCAAATCAGTACCACGAATAACTGATCTTATTAGGTTTTTCTGAATTGTAGGTTGACGGGAAGGTAGTAGCCTCCGACGAATTTAGCCAACGGCAGAGGGATGTAATGTTTCGCAGCGGACAGTTGACGTGCCGAACGCATTGGCGGATGAGAAGCCAGTAGCAGAAAGTTCACGTCCGTTACAAATTTGCATTTGGCGGGGTCAGTTTCTAGGTAGCCCACTTTGCCGGGCGAGCAACACTGTGAGGTCAGCGATGGCTCGCAAGGAGCATGGCCACAGTATTCAGTGATAATGATCTTCCAGGACAAAATAGATGCACGGATGGCAAGGAATAAGCGTTCCAGGCGAATCAGTAAGGCGCGTTCCCTGATGCCACCTATCCGAGCAGTCACAGGTGCGGAACAGGCTTATGTTGATGAACCAAAGCTCTGCGACAAGGCCATCGAAATAACGGCCCTCATCCCGTTGCGTCAGTACGGGATTCAGGCCGATGGCAGGGGCTTTCTCGCCATGAAGACATTAAAGGTTTGCAGGGTTTACGTTTTTGACCACATGGCCCGCGGCATCTAAAAACTCCAAACTCGATTGACCGGCTGACGTAACCTTCAGGACGATTCGCTTTCGACCGGTTCCGTCCATAAGGGACAGCATGGCGTCTCCCTCTCCCGTTCGCCCCACCCAAACGCGCTTGTTATCGTCCCTTATCGCCATGCCGGCGAATTGATCGGTCTTATCGTCGACACCTGCGATTTGAACGATCTGGTTGGCTCCATATTTGTCAAAAGATAGACTTCCGCCGGAATCGACCACATTTCCGCTGCTGTCCTTGCGCCCACCAAAAATCAAACTGAACCGCCCCGGGATTCGCGGAGGCTCCAACTCTTGAGAGAATGGAGCCATGACAAAGTTAAAACAGTTTTCCCCGGAAGTCCGCGAGCGTGCGGTGCGGATGGTGCAGGAGCACCGTGGTGAATACCCATCGTTGTG
>NZ_JADIKJ010000016.1:0-83760 GCF_044904675.1 Dyella jejuensis
GAGGGTACATGGATGTACCCGGCTTTGAGGAGCGAGGAAGGCAGACTGGCTGTCTGTCGAGACGACGGGCCGCACGCGGGGAGAGTGCATGGATGCACTCGGCTTTGAGGAGCGAGGAAGGGATGCGGACAGACAGAGCTGGCCCCAACATGTTGAATTTAAAGCGATGGGGTGATGACCAGAAGGCTCGCAGAGTGCGCCGCGCGACTTGGCAAGACGGCCAGTCTTCCCGGCGCCGCACAACACACTCTGCGAGCCTTCTGGACATCATGCCGCCTGCGTAGCATTGATCAGAGCATCCCTAGGTGCTGGCCGCATGCGGTCTAGATAACGGCGTGCGTGCGGCGACGAGCGCAGGCCACGGGCGGCGGGCAGCGTTATCCGGCTGGCCGAGTTCGGCAGTCCGCGGAACGCGAGCATCGCCATCATCAGCGGAACACCCAGGCAATCCATGCAGACAGAGCAACCGCGCATGGTCAACGCGCTGCGTTCGCCTTTCGGCGAGCCCGCCACCGTTCTCCATCGCGCCAGCGGCCCGGCGTGCCGAATACGATGGCCACATCCCGTTGCATCCAGGTAAAGCCGGAATTGCCGCCCTGGTGATCCGTGCCATGCACGACGGGTTCAGTGCTGGCCCAGGCCCTGCGTGCGATGGCTAAAGCCGATGGCACGGCAAAACGGACATTTCGTTGCTCGACGAACATCGATAGGCCGCGTCGCGTATAAGAAAGCCCCTGGCGATAGCATCGCCAGGGGCAAGATGAAACACCCGTGCCAAAAAGCTTATGGTGCGTTTACGAACGATTTCCACGCGGCGTACAAGTTCTTCGCGTTCACCGTGCCCAATCCATTGGCGAAGCTCCAGCCCGCCTGTGCGGCATAGGCGGCGGTGTTGCTGTTGTACTTGGTAGTGCTGGTGGCGGTGAGGCCGACCTTGGTCGGCCCATAGGTTTGCAGATAGTTCTGGATGGTTCCGTAGAAATAGCAATCCGGCGTCGTCTGCGACAGCTCGGCAACCTGGATGCACTGGGTGGAATTGCCGCCTTCGGTGATGTTGTAGAACACGCAATTGCTGGTGCCCTTGGTGCCGTTGTTCGAATCGCATTGCGAGAGCGTGGCAGGGGTCGAACCGGTCGGGCCGCCGTACTCGCTTCTGGCCAGCTCATACAAGGTCGGTGCGGCGTTGCCCTGGTTCGGCGACAGACCCGCCTTGGACAGGCCCTGGTCGATCAAGGCCTGGATGCCGGCGAACATCGGCGATGACAGTGACGTACCAGCCACGAGTTCCACTGGCGTGGCGAAGTTCGCCGTACACGGATACGAACCGGTGCACAGGATCACCCACGAGTAGCCGCCATACGATCCGCCGAACAGCGATACATCCGGCAAATCGCGCGACTGGTCTTTCGCCGCGCCATGCACGATCCGTTGCCAGGATGGCTTGATATCCACCGACGAAGGACCGCCGCTGCCGCTTTCCGAGGTGACGTAGAAGCCGTAGGGATCGTAGATCAGCGCGTTCTTGCAGAATTGCAGCGCCGACAGGTTGACCAGTTTCTGCGCCGCGACAGTATTGCCGCAAGACGTATTCCAGGTAATTTCCGGCACATACGACTTTGCCGTGCCGTACACCGCATTGAACTTGCTGTTGAAATACTTGCTGGTGGTGCCGTCAAGGATATCGGCCGTATCCGAACCACCCACGCCGGTATCGTTGGGCGAGGTGGCGAATGAATTGGCGTCCACGCCCACATCGTTGATCACGCCGCCGTTGAAGCTGGGATTGGAGCCGGAATCGCCGCTGGATACGAATACCGAAATACCTTCGGCATCGGCCTGCGCCCACATCAGATCGATCGCGCTCTTGCTGGCTGCATCGGTGAAGCCTTCACCATAGCCATAGCTGGCACTGATGACGTTCGGGCGGTCGGCGGCTTTGCTGTTGTTGATCAGGTTGTCCGCGGCCGTGTACACGCCACCGAAGAAATTGGCCGTATCCGAATCCGCGCAAGTCGCCACCCAGATATGGGCGCCCGGGGCGATCGCGGTGCTGTATTCCGAATCCAGCACCGTCTCGATGCTTTCCCCAGCGGCATTGGCGCCGCCTGGATCGGTGCAATTGCCGGTGGATGGCGTCAGCTGCGGCTGGTACTGCTTGAAGGTACCGCCGTATTGGCCCAGGCCAAATTGCTTGACGAAGTTGGGCCAGTCCGACGGATCCATGTCCTGGTCCTCGACCACCGCGATACTGATGCCCGCGCCGGTCAGGCTCTTGCCATACAGCGGACTGACGTTATAGATCGTCTGCATGTCGTAAGGTACGAAACCGCGCACGCCGCCGCTGAAATTCACCATTGGATTGCCGGGCTTGCCTGCCGTGGAGGCGTTAGCCTGCTTGAGCGTGAAGTTGTTCTTGGATTTGTCGAACTGCGCCACCTGCGGCGGCACGTGCAACGGTTGCGGCCGGAAGTCGTTGAGGCCGGCCACGCCCACCACCACGTTGCGCAGCGCCGTCGGCACGCTGATATCGCTCGCGTTGGCGATGTGCGTGACGTTGTTGACGACGTAGCGGTTTTCCTGCGTGCGGAACGCCTGGCGAACCAGCCCCGCGTTGCCGCTGAAATCGATCTGCATCTTGTTCGGATACACGCCGTTGACGGTGAAGCCCTGTGTTGCCAACCAGGATTTCACCGCCTGGATGTCCGCGTCGGCGACGCCGAAAGTGGCGCCAAAATCATCCGGACTGAGCCACTGGTGGAATTTGGGCGACGAAGGATCGTGCTGTGCGTTGATCAACGATTGCAGCGCCGACGAACGCAGTGCACTGCGTTGCAGGATCAGCTGCATATGGTTCATTGGCAGGGAATCCTCGACCTGGCCGGCGGGTGCGGCATTGGTGAGGAACGCCAGGTGCGTATTGTTCAAGGTCGACACCACGCTGCTGTTCACAGCCTGGGTAACACGGGGCGCCTCGGCCGTATTAAGGTCGGCAAGCGCGGCATTCGAAGTCGAAGCCAGGGCGATCGAAGGCAGCGTTGCGAGGGCTGCAGCGATCGATATGCTTATCATCACATGCTCGGTTTTCACGTCTTTTCTCCCCAACGGATAAAAAAGCGAGTCCCCCTGTGATGGATCTGCCAGTCAAAGCATGATTCGTCGTTATGACCTCCCTTGTGTAGGGGTGGACGAAGTCATCGGACCGCTGCGTGGGCCGACGCAGCCCGTCAGGCTGCGGTCGCGTCGACTTGCTTGATTTCCCATTGCCAAGCCGGCACGTGTGCCGGACTGTCGATGGTGCGCCCCGCTTTTGGGATCGTCCAGTGCTTGGCGAAATTTAGGTGTTACATCTGATTTACAGTTTGGCTGCTTTACAGTTCATCCGAACCGCAGCCCTCGATTCGGCGCGTTGCAGCGGGTGCGTATCCGCTGCGTGCCAAGCATTCAAAGGCACGCCTGAGTGCTTTGGTGGATGTTCTCGTTCGATGTCGATGCATATGTGCCGGAATGATCGCGGCGCGGATGCGGTGCCGCCTGTCCAGGACAGGATGGCCGTCACGAAGCCGATCTTTCCCGTGCCGGATCGGCGGCAGCCACCAGCTGGTTCCTGCCCTGCGCCTTGGCCCGGTAAAGCGCCGCGTCGGCCGCATTGAGCAGGTCCAGCCAGGTCAGTACGTCGGCATTGCCCTTGGCTACGCCGAAGCTGGCGGTCACGGTGAACTTCGAAATGCCTGGCACGACCACTTCATCGCACCAGATCGCATGGCGGATCGCTTCGGCAAACTGGCACAGCGCATCCATCGACAAGCCATTGGTAAGCACGGCGAATTCTTCGCCGCCATAACGAAACGCCATATGCGGCTCGCTGACCAGGTGCCGGATGCGCCCGGCCACTTCGCGCAGCACCAGATCGCCGACGATATGGCCATGCTCATCGTTGATGGACTTGAAGTAATCCACGTCGATCAATATCAGGCCGCGTCCTTTGGACAGGCGCACGGGATCGGCCGACAGGTCGCCGGTGATTTCCTCCAGCGCATGGCGGTTGAGCAGGCTCGTCAGCGCATCGGTGTGAGCCTGGCGGCGCAACGCCTTGCTCAATTCGTCGCGCTCGATCGCCAGCTGCATGCTATGGATATGCTGCCGGCGCAGGGTGTCGATGGCATCGTGCAGCGCGCGTACTTCCGCGCTGCTGCCGGCGCGCTGTGAGCGGCGCAGATCGCCGTTGGCCAGATCGATGATTTCCTTGCGCGCCAGCCACAGCGGCCGGATCACCAGCCGTTCGGCCGCGCGCAATACGGCGAGCAGGAAAAAGAAAAACGTCAGCAGATAAGCGCCGATCAGCAGCATGTGCCGGCGGTCGTCCCGTTGCACTTGCGTCACTTCGGCCACGGCGCGTTGCATGAACAGGTTTTCCAGGCTTTCCAGGCTCATCAGGTCGGGCGTTACCGCGTTGGTAAAGGCCGCGGCGCGCATCGGATAATTCGCGCCGGAGCAGGCGACCAAGGTATCGATGAGTGACAGCGTGTGATCGAAAAAGTCACGTTCCGCGCGCGTGCGCAAATTATCGATAGCATCGCCATGCGCATCATCCGGCCCGCTGGCGTTGGGCATCAGGCGATGAAGCTGGTCGATATGTCCGCGCAAGGTCGCGATCACCAGGCGGCGGGCGGGACTGATCGGTTGCGGCGTCGACAGCGGCACGACCAGCATCGCACCGATCCGTCCGCCGTATTCGTGCAGGTCGCTGAGGATGCGCGCCATCTGCATGATGCCGGCCTGGTCCGGCGCATCTTTCACGGCCTTGCTGTAGAAGTCGTTGATCAGCGGATCGAGCTTCACGCGCGCGGCCACCATCTGGTCGATGGCCTGTTGCAGGTCTTGCGGTGAACGACTCGCCGGCGGGCGTGCGGCCAGCATGTCGATGTCGGCCCGGCCCCGCGCCAGCCAAGCCTGCGTCTGCGCCAGTCCGGTTCGTCGCGCAGATCCTTGCGCTTGTTCCCGCACCAGCTGGTCGAGCTGGTCGAGCGCCAGGTCCGTGCGGTGGCGCGCCTGGGCAACCTCAGCCCGGGTGGATTCGTAGGCCTGCCCGGCATCCTGGTCCAGGCTGAGCAGGATGTTGGCCGGCGCGCGCTCGGCGGAGACCGCGTCCCCCGCCTTCAGCACCAACTCGTAGGAGGTCAACGTGCGCAGGTTGCGGATACTTTGCCGATAGGCCTGTGCGTAGCCCAGCAACACATACGTAGATATGCCCGCGGCCACGCCCAGCAAAAGTGCCGCTCCCACTCTAAGCTGTGCCTGAAGCTGCATCGATATCCGTTCCATACCACGGTTGATGGCCTGACCGTTCATCGGTCAAGGCGGGCGCCGCCGCCGGGACGGCGCCCGCAGGGAACCGATCTGACCGGAGACCGGCTGAGAAATCACTGAACTCTTCCGCCCCGCGCCAAATGGCTCGCGGGCAGGACGGCTATATCGGCAGGTATTGAAAAAGCCAAAGGTGACGTGCAAGGGCGCCCGGCAGCCGCACGCGGGAACACTGGTGGCGTACTGCCGCTGGCTGAACGCCGTCGGACGCGCCGTGTCCGCGCAGCACCAGCGTCGGTGGGCACGCTACCTTCCCGGCCCGCCCTGGCAGGTCGCATGCGCGATAAGCACGGCGTGCCGCCGCACTTCAATTATTGCTGTCGTCCCCGCTGAGCGCGTCGATCTCGGCCTCGTGCCTGCGGTACAGGGCGATGTTGGCCGGATTTGCCATGCTGGCGTCGAAGCCAGGCTGGCCGGCGTATTTCACCGCGAATTCCGCGCCAAGCAACGCATATTCGCCAAGCAGGAAGTCGCGCGCGGTGAGTCCATGCCGGTCCAGCAGCGCATGCACGCCCGGGTCGGCATTCAGATGCGCAGCGGTTTCGTCCAGCGAATGCGCGCCGGGATCGAGAATATCGATTTTCACCTTATTCGCCTTCGCATCCCTGGCCGTGTCCAGCAACTTGCGGTATGCAGCGTCGGTAAGCGTGTAGTCGTGCACGGCGGCGCGGTCCGCGGGCGTCAATGCATGCTGGACAGTGCTTTGCTGCGCATGCATGCCAGAGGCGGCAATGGCGCAAGCGAGCCCAAGGGCAAGGCTCTTTCCACGATGCGGCTGATTCGAACCCATATTTATGAATACCTCCTTTCAGGTTGCGGCACGGTCGCGCGGGAACATGCAAGGGCGGCGCCGTCCTGGCACATCCACGAGCTCGCGATCGAACCAGTCGCGCGATATCCCGCCGGCAGCTGACGCAGCGTGATTGCCTGCATTCGCGGAGCCGCCTGCTTCACCGATCAGGCGATACCGCGCCATCGCGCCGCCATGCCGACCGAGGCAATCAGTGCCCGCGACAGCATGCGCATGTCCGCTGGCATGTGATGCCGGCGCACATCCAGCAGCAGGGCGATACGCACCTCGTCACTGCGATTCCACACTTCATGCGGATACGTGTCGTCCCACAACAAACATTCGCCATTGCCGATGCGGTGTTCCTGGTGGTCCAGCGACAACACCGCGGCAGGTCGCCCTTCGGCATCGACCGGTACCGAAATGCCGAGCTGGAAACGCAACACGCCGCGAAACGGACCGCGATGACGCGGGATGTGCTTGTGCGGTGCCAGAAACGACAGCGTGGCCGAGAGCACGTCCGGCGCCGACGATACGATCCGCGCGAGCGTCGGACAAGCCGCCATGTTTTCTTCGACGTTCACGCCATAAACCTTCAACACGAACAGGCGCCAATCCTTGCCGTCATTCGCCGAGATCGGGGCCTGCGCCGGCATGATCTCGTGGAAGCGCGGTATGTGTTGCATGCGCGCGGCCACGGCAAGCGCCTCGTCGCGCAGTTGTGGCCAGGCATCGACGAAGGTGCGGGCGTCCGGGAAATAGGCATCGGCATCCAGCACGGGAGGCGTATCGATGCGCGCGTCATACAGGCGGCGCATCGCATTGGCTGAAAGATCGTACAAAAAACTCATGCGTGACTGGCCTTGTCGCGATGGTTCGAAGAGTTCGACTGCCTTTCCATGCAGGGTAGCTCGCAGGCACATGACGTGGATCAGGTTGCCCGGATGCCGAAAAAGACCTTGTGAAGACCTTCATCACCATCTGCGTGCCGCCCCCCGTCAGCTCGCCATGGCCCGCAGGCAGGAATGCGGCAACGCGCTGTGCCTGCTGATGCAGCAGGCCTGGGTACCGCGCTCGGACAAGCCGGGTCAGGACGCCGAAATCATCACGCAGTTGCGTCCGGCCCGCTTCGCTTCATAGAGCGCGGTATCGGCGCGGCGCCGCGCCGCCATCATGTCCGGTTCGCTGGCGTCGGCAATGGCGGCACCGATCGATACGGTCAGGGCGTAGGTTTCGCCTGCCACCGGGAAGCTGGAACCTTCGATCGCCGCACGGATGCGTTCGGCAAGCGCAAGCAGATCCGCTTCCTGCACCGATGGCGACAGCACCAGGAACTCTTCGCCGCCGACGCGCCCGACCAGATCGCCGGTACGCAGCATACGCCGGATGTTGGCAACCAGTTCCAGCAGCACCTGGTCGCCATGGTCGTGGCCGAAGCGATCGTTGATGCTCTTGAAATGATCGGCGTCGATCAGCAGCACGCCGATCGATTCACGCTTCGAACGCGCCCTGGCAAGCAGGGTTTCCGACGCTTCCAGCAAGCCGAGCCGATTGGTGACGCCGGTAAGTGGATCGATGCGCGCCAGGTTGTACAGTTCGCGCTGCAGGATTTCGTTGTACAACAGCAGGAAGCCCACGCTCGCCAGCAGCGGCTGCATGCCCAGCAGGAAGACATAGATGACATTGATGGGCGAGGGCGAGCCGATGCCCTGCAGTGGCGTGGGCAGTGTCCACAGGGAAATGTTGCGCCATGCCAGCAAGGCGATAGCCAGCATGTACGCCCATATCAATACGCATTGCGCGCGCGTTTCGCGCTTGCGGCAGCCGCCCCATAGCGCCGCGATATTGAGCGATGCATTGCAGACCAGAATGATCGAGCCCCATAGCACCCGCAACAGGTAATTGGGGTCCACCGTGCTCAGGTAGGTCACGCCCAGCCAGCCGGCAATGCCCAGCAGCACGGCCTCGCGCCAGCGCCGCTGCCGTCCCAGCACCATGCGCAACGCAACGATGGTCAGCGCCTGCGCGGTAAGGTTGAACGTATTGCCGACCAACAACAGCGTCAGCTGCGAAAACTTGAAATCGAACGCCAGCATGAAGTCGCCGCACGCTTCCAGCAGCAAGGCGCCAGCGCGCAGGCGCAGCCCGTTCAGCGCATGGTTGCTACCGCCGTGCGTGCCGAACCAAAGCATCAACGCCAGTACCAGAGCCTGGCCGCCGTTGATCAGCGATAGTGTCTCGACATTCAAGTGCATCGTGAGGTCCCGTCACCGAATGCCCCATCGCGCTTGCCCGGGAACCGCAAGCCGCCGTGGAGACCTCGGGCGAAATGGACTAGCGCCAATCGGTTCTTATCGCCGTCATCATCATAGTTCGCTGCCTCCGACAGACGCTTGTTCACATAATCGGCATGGTCAAGTGAACGCTGAAGTTCAGGATGCCGCGCCGGGCTTGGGAAACCTTAGGCAAGGAGCGTGCCACGGAGCGTGAATGTCACACGGTCCGCCGCGCCCTGGCGTGGCCGGATAGGTGCGTGCCGGACAGGTTCCCGGCGCGTGTACAGCTACGCCTGCTGGCATCGCCCTGGTCTGGACGCAGTCGAGTGCAAGGAATCGGTTGCCTGTCATGCGTCGCTGACCTATGGTCACAAAGCTCGACGTTCCGGATCCCGCCATCCCACCGCAGCTAGAGGAATCGCCATGGCCAAAGCAGACAAAGCCAGTAAAGCCAACAAAGCCAAGCAACAGCGCAAGGCGCCGCTGAGAACGCCCAGTGCGCTGGGCGAGGATGCCCGTCGCGATATCTCTGCCGAAATGAACGCCTTGCTGGCGGATACGTTCGCGCTATACCTGAAAACCAAGAATTTCCATTGGCACATGTCCGGCGCGCATTTTCGCGATTACCACCTGCTGCTCGACGAGCACGCGGACCAGATCTATGCCACCACCGATCCGATTGCCGAGCGCGTGCGCAAGCTCGGCGGTACCACCTTGCGCTCCATCGGCGATATCGCCAGGCACCAGCGGTTGGCCGACAACGATGCGGAATTTGTCGCCCCGGCGGACATGCTGGCCGAACTGCGCGACGATAACGAACGGCTGGCCGACGCCATGCGGCGCACGCATGAGCTGTGCGACGAATACAAAGATGTCGCCACGGCGAGCCTGTTGGAAAACTGGATCGACGAGGCGGAGCGGCGCGTGTGGTTCCTGTTCGAGATCAGCCGGTCGGTTTGAACTCGCCGACTTCGCTGGCGCCGTGGCTTGATCGGCGTTGCAGCCGGCCATGCCTCGCATGGGTCGTCATGTCCCGCGTTCGCGGGAATGGCGATGCGCGCATCAGTCCGTGCTCGTTCCAAGTGGAGAAGAGACCGGTTGCCAGGAAGCCTCGCGATACGACTCCGCCACGATCCAGGCCGCCGCGGTGAGCGCCGCTGAAATCAGCAAGCCGGTCCAGGCGAAACGCTGCATTGGCGCGGCGACCACGGAGGGAATCCACACCAGCACGGTGAAGGTGCCCATCATCCACGCCTCGAGCGCCGCGGCCAGGCGCGGCAGTACGGCCACTCCAATCGCGAGGCCGGCGGCGATGTGCGCCATGCCGGTGAGATAAGCCCAATCGATGCGATCGGGCAACCAGGCCGGCACCATGGCGGCGGTCGGCTGGGCATAGATGAGATGTTCCAGGCCGAGCAGCGGCAATGCCGCCGCGAACAGCAGCTGCGCCATGCGCAGTGCCTTGCTGCCAGTCAGCGCGGCGCAGTACGGCTTATCCGGTGGCGTTACCGCCGATGCATGCAGCATCCAGCTTGCAGCGACCAGGATCGCGATCTCCGCGCAGGCGCCCCAGCTCGCTTCCTGGCCAGGCGCGGCGATGACGCGGGGCGCCTGCAGCACCAGCAGCCACACGAGCGTGTAAGCCGTCAGCACGCACGCTGCCGTTGCCAGCGTGCGCCGGAACAGCAGTCCCGCACCGGCCAGCGCCATCAATGTGCCGGAACCACAGGCCAGGTAAGTCCGTCCGGGCATGTCCGCGGGAACGGGTTGCCACACCGAGGCGAAGTCGCCCGAGAACAGGCATAGCAGGCCCAGCGCGAGCATAGCCAGGGCGAAGGTCACGCGGCCGTCAGGGAGGATGCGCATGTACGACTCCGGTGGGTGATCGAAGGGGTCCGTCAACGTACTCAAGCACGGTTTGGCACGTGCGGTTCGGCTGCGACATTCAGATCTTCTTGCGCAGTCGCCCGCAAGAGCCAATCGCGTCGCCAACGGCCATGCCAAAAGCAAACGCAGGGCGAACCGTGTGCGATCTGCTGTTGGTACGTCACCGGCTTGCGCATCCTCGTCATGCGCGCGCTTCGCACCGTCGTGTCTGGCGCCTGCCTTTGTTTCGCCCCGGCTTCCGCCCTCAAACGTCCGAGCGGATCGTTAGCATGGTCCGATCGCGCAGCAGCGCATCGTCTGAAGGTGACATATGGATCGTCGGCATCTTTTGAAAAACGCCATGATCGGTGCGGTCGCGCTGGCCCTGCGTCCCACATTCCTGCTTGCCGCCGATAGCAAGGAAACCATGGCCAAGCTCGCCGCGCTGGAACGACAGCACGGTGGACGGCTGGGCGTCGCCATGCTGGATACCGGCGACGGACGCCGTGTCGGCTATCGTGCGGACGAACGCTTCCTGCTATGCAGTACCTTCAAGTTACTGCTGGTGGCGGCGGTGCTGGCGCGGGTCGATCGGGGCGTGGCGCGGCTGGACCAGCGGTTCGTATTCAACCAGGACGCGGTACTGGAATACGCGCCGATCACCCGCCTGCGCGTCGGAGCCCCGGGCATGACCATCGCCGAGCTATGCGCCGCGGCGATCACCGTCAGCGACAACACCGCCGCCAATGTGCTGATGGCGAACCTGGGCGGGCCTGCCATGGTCACCGCCTATGCGCGGCAGCTCGGCGATCCCATTACCCGGCTCGACCGGATCGAGCCCGCGCTGAACCGGCCCAGCCCCGATCACGTCAGCGACACCACGACGCCCGACGCGATGCTGGGTGACATGCGCGCGCTGCTGCTTGGCCATGCCCTGTCCGAGGGTTCGCGCGCGCAGCTGCTCGCCTGGTTGCGCGGCACCACCACCGGCAAAAAACTCCTGCGCGCCGGCCTGCCGGCGGCGTGGCGCATCGGCGAGAAAACCGGCAGCGGCGATACGCAGACCAACGATGTCGCGATCGTGTGGCCGCCCCGGCGCAAGCCATGGCTGGTGACGGCGTACTACGAAAATGCGACGACGGACTACGACGGCCGCAGTGCGGTGCTGGCGCAGGTCGGTCGTCTCATCGCCGCATGGTAAAACCATGCGGCAGGCAGCGGCTTGCTCAACGCACCGTTTCGGCGTCGGCGGGCTGCTTGCCCAGCAGGTAATACAGGCGGCCCATGTAGAACAGGGCAAGGCTGCGCCAGACGATGTGCACGAGCAACGCCTTGTCCGCAGCACCGGCCAGGTCCGCGTGCGCGAACGTGTAGACGTTGTAGGGCAGCGACAGTACCTGGTAAATCGCCAGGAACCACAGCGGCGCCCTGCCGGGTTTGGCCAGCAACCACGCCAGCCCGATCGTGTACCACGCAACATCGATCGCCGCCGGCGCCAGCTGCCGGGTGATCAACATACCCGCGGCAAACCAGATCAGGTGTCCGCCCTGCACGCAGAACGCGCCGAGTATGTTTCTTCTTTGCGCATCGAAAAGCCGCTTGCCGAGCGCCCATACCACCGCGGTCGCCAGCAGCGGTATCAGCAGGTTGGCGCCGGCATACATGCCAAGGGCCCAGCCGCCGATGGCAGCCAGGCCGCCGCCGACTTTCACGGCGATACTGGCGGACTCGTCGCGCGGCTGGTCTGTCGGCGCGGACGGCTTGGTGCGCGCGAATTCTTCAGGACTCATGGGCTTCCCCCTGGAAGCGCAGCGTTACCAAACCGGACGGTGCGGGATCGTGCGCAACTATGAAGGCGAAAGCTTAATGCCATGGGCTGCTAAATAGCCATCCAGGCCCTGTGGCGAGGCGGAGGCATCCACCAGGGCGATATAGGTATCGGGCCGCAGCAGATAAAGGGCATCGCGCGTGAGGCCGGCGGCGCCGCAAGGGGCTTGCCAGTCGAAGACGTGCAGCGCCAGCCCCCGCCCGGCGCAGTATTCCACCAGTTCCGCGCTGGCGTTGCCGTAGATATGCGCCTGCCAATTCACGGATGTGAAGACCGCGAAATTGTCCGTCTCGCCCATTCGCACCCAGGGCAGGCGATCGCCGCCATGCAGCTTTCCGGCCGAACCTGCGCTCAGCGGGCCCTCGCGGTAATCCAGGGTAATCTGCGAAACCGTGCGGAACAGGAACTCGCGCGCCGCTTCGAAATGGGTAAGCGCCGGGATCAGGATCGGCGCCAGGCGCGTGCGCACGATGTCGGCCAAGTGCCCATCCATGGTGGCAAACGTGAAGACACGATCGGTAGTGGCAACCAGCCGGCGTGCAAAGCCGATGCGCTCGGCTTCGTAGCTGTCGAGCAAGCGCTCGGGCGCCCGTCCGGCGAGTACGGCGGCAAGCTTCCAGGCCAGGTTGATGGCGTCGCCGATGCCCGTGTTCATGCCTTGCCCGCCAGCGGGGCTATGGATATGCGCGGCATCGCCCAGCAGGAATGCCCGGCCATGTCGGAAATGCTCGGTCACCCGATGGTGCACGTGGTAAGTGGAAAACCAGTGCACCGCCCTGACGGTCAATTGCAGATGCTGGATGGCACGATCGCTCACGTCTTCGAACTTGAGCGTTTCGGCATGCTCCGCGCGCTCGTCACGCACGGTGCCGATGAAGCGTGCGCAGTGGGCGCCGGCCAGCGGAAACACGGCGAGGAAGTCGGCCTCGTCCAGGTCGATATGCAACTGGCCGTCGATCGATGGGCCCTCGGCTTCCACGTCGGCCACATAGAACACTTGCTTGTAGGTGCCGCCCGGAAAGTCGGCGCCAATCGTTTCGCGCACCAGCGAACGAGCGCCATCGCAGCCAGCGATATAGCTCGCCTGCCAGGGCTGCTCACTGCCATCGGGACCGCGCAGGTAACCGGTGACATGATCGCCTTCGTCGCAGAAACGCAGCAGTTCGGTATCGCGCTGGACGAAAACGCCGGCAGCTTCGAGCCGCTCGATCAACAGGCGCTCGTGCTGGCCTTGCGGAAAGACATGCAGGAACGGATACGGCGTCAGGCCAACGCCGACGGTATCGAACTCGACTTGCGCCGCGCGCTCGCCTTTTACCCACAGGTTGACGGCAGGAACCTTATGGCCGCGTTCGACCACCGCGTCGGCCAGGTCCAGCTGCCGATAAAACTCGAGCGTGCGCGCCTGCACGGCCAGCGCGCGCGAAGTAGTGCCCGGTGCGGACGTTTTGTCGATGATGCGCACGCCCACGCCCAGCCGCGTCAACCACAAGGCCAGCACCAAGCCAGTAGGGCCCGCACCCACGATCAGCACTTCGCTACGCATGACGCCTACCTCGCGATGAGAACGGCGGATTCGCCGGATGCCGGGTCCGATGCGGAATAACGCACGTGCCATCGACAAGGGATGAAGGAAAGATGGCGCGGTCGACATCGCGCTATCCATCAGGGCCGCAGTGGTCGGTACTCGCTCCGTGCCCGCAGCGCCTGGTCGATGCGGGTCAAAGAAAAGGCCCGGTGCAACCGCGAATCGCACCGGGCCAGCCATGTCACGGGTTTTCCGGTTCGCCTGGTGCTCAGCTTGCGTGGATGGCAACCGCCGCGCCGGCCGGGTTGCCGAACGACGGCGGCCGGTCTTCCTGGGCGGCGCCGAATTGCAGGTTCGGCGTGTCCGACATATGGAACTCCAGCGTACCGCCTGCCACCAGCTCGGCATGGCTGATCCAGCTGCGCGTCCATGGTTTGCCGTTCCATTGCACGGACTGGATATAGGGACGCTCCGGTCCGTTGCCGATTGTGCGGACGATCAAGGTACGCCCGCCGGCAAGCGCTATCTCGGCGTGGTCGAGCAGCGGGCTGCCGAACACATAGTGGGTACTGACCGGATCGACCGCATACAGGCCAAGCGCACTCATCACGTACCACGCGCTCATCTGGCCGCAATCCTCATTGCCGGCCAGGCCGTCGGGCTCCGGCGGATACATCGTGTCCATCAGCATGCGCACGCGGGCCTGCGTCTTGTGATGCGCGCCGGTATACGCATACAGGTAAGCCACGTGATGGCTGGGTTCGTTGCCGTGCGCGTATTGGCCGATCATGCCGGCGATATCCGGCGGTGCGTCGGGCGGCAGTTTGGAGCTGATGGTGAATAGGGCATCGAGCTTGCGCTCGAACACATCCTGGCCGCCGAACAGGCTCATGTAGGCGTACAGATCGTGCTGGTTGAGGAACGTGGCCTGCCAGGCGTTGGATTCGGTGAAGTCGCGCCACCGCTCGGAATGGCCCATGCCGCGCGGATCGAACGGCTCCAGCCATTTGCCATCCTCGCCGCGCGGGCGCACGAAATTCAGCGAGGTATCGAACACATGGCGGTAATTGCGCGAGCGCTGGCGCAGCGTTTCGGCCAGCTGCTGCTCGCCGGCAGCATCGGCCATATGCGCGACGGCCCAGTCGTCATAGGCGTACTCCAAGGTCTTGCTGACGGCTTCGCCTTCCTTGTCGCTGGGGATATAGCCGAGCTTGCGGTAGTAGGGCAGGCCGCGGTAATCGTCTTGCATCGCGCGCTTGCGGTAGATCGGCCACGCGCGTTCGTAATCGATGCCGGTGAAACCCTTTGCTTGCGCCTCGGCGATCAATACCGCCGAGTGGTAGCCGATCATGCAGCCGGTTTCCACGCCTTGCAGCGGCCATACCGGCGGGCCTTCGGGACTTTCTTCCGCCATGCGGACCAGGCCGTTGACGAAATCGGGAACGCGGTCGGCCTGGTACAGCGTCAACAACGGCGCCTGCGCGCGATAGATATCCCACAACGAATAGGTGCTGTAGTTGTGCTGGCCTTGCGGCAATTGATGCACCTTCAGATCCATGCCGCGATAGCGGCCGTCCACGTCGCTGAACAGGGTCGGTGCGAGCAGGGTGTGATACAGCGAGCTGTAGAACACCCGCAGGGTACGTTCGGACGAGGTCTGTACACGGATGCGGCTTAACTCACGTTCCCAGGCTTCGGCGGCGGCCTGTCGCAGCAGGTCGAAATCCCAAGCGGGAATATCCGCTTCCAGGTTGCGCAACGCGCCATCGATATCCACCGCGGAAATGCCGACTTTCACCAGCACCGGCGCGCGGGCCGCGTCATCGATATGCAGCGCCGCCTTCAGGTGCGTGCCCTTGATCTCGCTGGTGCCGGCGGGCGCGGCCACGTCTTCGGCATACAGCGTGGCCTGCGAGAACGGGCGCGACACCTTCATCGCGAAATAGATGTGCCGCCCATTTGCCCATTGATGCACACGCCGCGCACCGACCAGCGTGTCATGGCCGACCAGGCGCAACTGCGCATCCGTGACGGCGCAAGGCACCTTGTAGTCGTCGTGGTAGCCGTGGGCGAGATCGACCAACAGATGCCCGCTGCCAGGACCGTGGAACGTATAGCGATGCAGTCCCGTGCGCAGGCCCGCGGTAAGCTCGGCGCGGATGTCGTGATCGGTCAGGTGCACGCTGTAATAACCCGGCCGCGCCTGTTCCGAGGCACGGTCGTAACGCGAGCGATAACCCTTGCCCGGATGCGCCTTGGTATCCGCCGTCAGCTGCGGCCCGGGGCCGGCCGCGCCATCAAAGCGCGAGTGATAGTTGACCTCGGGCAGGCCGCGCTCGCCCGGCTGCAACAACACCGGGCCCTGCGCCGGCATGACCAGCACATCGAGCATGTCCGCCGCGCCGGTGCCGCTGAGATGCGTGTGCGAGAAGCCCATGATCGAGCCGTCGCCCTGGTGATAGCCGGACGACGCATCCCATCCCGCATCATTGGTATCAGGACTGAGCTGCACCATGCCGAACGGCATCGACGCACCGGGAAACGTGTGGCCATGGCCGCCCGTACCGACGAACACATCCACATACTGCGAAACGCCGTTCGCGTTGCGCATGTCCGCGGCGGACGCTTCAGCTGCGCCGCTCTGGCCCATCCGGGCGAGCGCCGGCAACGGGCTACCAAGTACCGCAAGTGCACCCATGCCTTGCAGGAACTGTCGACGTGACACCATGCGGGCTCTCCCCTGTTTGGCTGGTCGTGATGAAGTTGGAAGCGTCCGCGACAGGCCGGGGCGATCCCGCTGCTATGCAAACGCACTCAACGACGGAGAAGGAACACCGGCCAAACATTTGCGCCTGGTGTCCATGCTGCGACTGTAAACGAAAAATTTGTCTCGATCCAAATTTTTCTGCGTCAGAGTTAATTGTTTGATATAAAGCGCTTTTATGCGATTTTTGCTGCGAAGCAAAATGCGCGTTGGCGCCTCTGCTTGCCGGTGTTGCTTAAAACCGTGTCGCGTTTTCCGTAACTTTGTCGCGAATACTTGATGGTGTCGCGGAACGCGAGTACCGGAGGATCCAGGAAGAGGAATTGCGGCAGCTTCGCGCTGAGATCAGCATGGCGCGGCGATGACCGGCATCGCCATCGATAAGCGCGTGACCGCTTTGCTTTTGGCCAAGTCCAAAGCGCCTGCGTCGATTCGCTCTGAAAGCTGCTCGCCTGAATCCAGGCGCGGCAATGGATGCATCTAAGTGGTCGATACCGCCATGTCGGCGGGTGACCAAAGAGTGTGTCCCATGATTGATCGCCTCCCTATCGCCCGGGCCACGGCCTTCGCGCTCCGGCTCGCCCCGTTATGCGCAGCCCTCTCGCTGCTTTGCGGTGCATCGCCGTCAATGGCCGCTGCATCAATGCATTCGCAGCTACCCGATACACCGGTGGGCCAGCTCGCCGGCGAGCTGATCCGCCATATCAATAAGGACGGCGCCACCAGGATCCGGCAATGGGCGCCTGCCATCATGTCGGCGTCCATCGCCCCCGACGACAAGGCGGACTTCATGGCCGGCCTGGTTTCGGCCGTGCGCGACGAAGGCGGCGTGGACGTGTTCGACGTGCGTACCGACCCGCACCAGCCAGGGCTGCTCGAAGTCGCGGTCAAGGGACGACGCAACGCGCAAGCCGGCCTGTTCTGGCTGGTCGCCGACCCGGCGCATCCAGGCCAGCTCGCGGATGCGCACCTGGTCCAGATGGACAATCCGCTTTATGCCGACTGGCCCCAGGGGCCGGTGTCGCATGCGGAGCTGGGAAAACAGATACACGCCGTATTGGACAAACTGGTGCGTGTGTACGATTTCTCCGGCTGCGTGACCGTTTCCGATGGCGGCGAGACCGTGTTCGACGAATGCCGTGGCCTGGCCGAACGCAGTTTCAACGTACCGGTCGATCACCAGACGAAGTTCCACGTCGGTTCGATCGGCAAGATGTTCACGGCGGTCGCCATCGCGCAACTGGTCGAGGCCGGCAAGCTGTCGTGGAACGACACGCTGGCGAAGCTGGTTCCGGAATATCCCGACCAGGCGATGGCGAAGAAGGTCACCGTGTGGGAACTACTGCACCATACCGCCGGCCTGGGCGATTTCATGGTGCCGGACTATTTCGAGCACGCCGAACGCTTCGTCAATCCGGTGGACTATCTGGGATTGATCGCCCGCCAGCCCAAGGTGGGCGAGCCGGGCAACGGGTTGAGCTACAGCAATGCCGGCTACGTTCTGCTCGGCCGCATCATCGAGAATGTCTCCGGCGAAAATTACTTCGACTATATCCAGCACCACGTCTTCGAACCCGCGCAGATGACATCCAGCGGCTTCGACAGCGAGGACCAGATCGTGCCCGGGCTTGCGGTCGGCTACTACCACGACGACGGCGCGTTCTCCCGCACGTGGAAGGCAAACTGGGTGCAGGGCGTCTACAAGGGCAGTCCCGCAGGAGGCGGTTATTCCACCAATGCCGATCTGCTGCGGTTCGCAAAGGCCCTGCACGGAGGCAAGCTGGTGAAGTCCACAACGCTGGCGAAGATGTTCGACGGCGAAGTGCCGAACGACGGCCCCGGTGCCATTGGAGCCGGAATCGACGAACGGCTCTCGCACGGCCGCCACATCCGTGGCCACCAGGGAGGCATCGAAGGCACGACGGCAAACCTGGAGATGGTTTGGGAAACCGGTGCGGCCGTGGCCCTGACCAGCAACGAAGGACCGTCGCAACACTGGTTGCTGGCCGAGCAGATTGCCGACTTGCTTGCCGCCGAAGGCGCCAAAAACTGAATTCCGGCAGGCGCGTTGCATCATCTTCTGTTACCAAAGCCTTCCGGCTCACATCTTCTGGAGCAAGACCATGGAATACCTTTTCATCCCCTTCGTAGTGATGTCGGCCCCGGTGCTCATCGTCCTGATCGTGCTGCGCTACCGCAACCAGCAGACCCAGGCACGCTACCGCACCTTGTTGCAACTGGCAGACAAAGGCGTGGAACTGCCGCCGCAACTGTTGCTGGAACCGCAGGTGGCTTATTGCGAGCGGCGACGGGCGCTGGTGCTGATCGGTGGCGGCCTGGGACTGATGGCGATGTTCCTGGCATTGCCAGGCCAGCTCGATAGCGGTCTGGGCGTAAACCGCCTGTGGGGTATCGGTCTGCTGCCGCTCATGACTGGCTTGGGTTATCTCGCCAGCTGGTGGTTGAACCAGCGCGGGAACGTGCGTGGCTGACAGCGCTGCCGAGGCACGCATCGACCAGGCCCTGGTGACACGCATACAACTGGGCGGCGATCGTCGAGCATTCGAACAACTGGTACGCAGGCACCAAGGCATGGTGCGTGCCCAATTGCGCCGCTTGTCGCGCGGTGACGAGGCTGCCGCGGACGATCTGGCGCAGGAAACCTTTATGCTGGCCTGGCGGAACCTGGACAAGTTCCGCGGCGAGGCGCGCTTTTCCAGTTGGCTCTATCGCATTGCGTATACCTGCTTCTTGCAGGCAAACCGAACGCCCATGCGACACGACCCCCTCAACGACGAAACGATGGAGCAGTTGCAAGCCCCCATTCACGCGGCAGACCTGCAACTCGACCTCGAGCGCGCCATGCGGCAATTATCCGAAGCCGAGCAAGTAGTGCTGCTGCATTGCGCGCAAATGGGCCTCAGCCACGAGGAGGCCGCTTATGTGCTGGGCATGCCGCTCGGCACCGTGAAGACGCATGCGACGCGCGGCAAGGCAAAATTGAAGGCATGGCTCTCCGATTGGCGTGACGCGAGCATGAAGGAAATATCATGAACGAATCGCACGACGACCCCATCGACGCACTGCTGCGCCGGCAATTCGAAGGCCCCGTCGCCAACGACGGTTTTACCGAGCGACTGATGCAGCATTTGCCATCGCGTCGCCGCGGCACCGCGTGGCCGCTTTGGGGGGGTGTGCTGACAGGAGCGGCGGCGTGCTGGATCTGCCTGGATAGCGTGCCGCTGTTGCATCTCGGCTGGCGGGATTGGCTCGCCGGAGACCTATCGACGTCTGCCATCGGCATGGCGCTGCTAATGGTCGCCATATCGTTGCTGTCGTGTTTGTGGGGTTTGTTGGAGAATCGGGGTTCCTGAAGAGCGTCCTTGCATAACGATCCGAACCAGCATGGACCGTTCGTCAGTGGGGCAAGCTCGCATGGAAGATGGGTGAGAGGTAGAAGCCTTGAAAATATCAGCGGTCCGCTTTCGACGGCGCCGTCAACCAGTGAACGCTACGGCTAATTGGCGTTTCTGAGAATGGCGCGCCTTGCGCGCCATTCAAAGGGGGAAACATGAAATACATTTCAATGGAAAAGGCTTACCCATGGTATCGAAGGCTGATTCCATGGCAGTCATTTTCGCAACTTATGTCTTATCTGGCGACGGTTATTCCCGTAATGGTTCTTGCGTGTCTTGTGCTGCGCAAAAACGGACAGGCAGATTATTCGGCTATCGCTATAACCTTTTTAGGTTCAATGCCGGCAGTGATGGGGTGCTTGCCCATGAAAATTACTTGCAAGCTGAATCGAGTCGATGAATACGAAGATCTTGCTAAAAAGATTTGCCAAATTGGATATGTGAGAGATCGTTCTTTAGATGACATTGACGCATTTAAATATCCATGGCCTCGTTGGGTGACATGGAAGGAAAGCGACATGAGGCTATCAAGAGATGACCATGTTGCCACCATAATAGGCCCATCATTCTCCATGAGAATGCTTTATAAAAAGCTGGCGGAGTGGTAATTCTACTGTGTTAACAGAAGAAGTCCCCTGTCGCCAGGTGTTTGCGTTATCCCATTCGATAAACCCCTCGGCCCGACTGATCGATGTGACCAAAGGAGGCTCGGCTGTTGTGCTGGAAGAGCGCCAGGTCCGGTCCCGGAACTTACTCACGTTCGAATTGAACGATCTCAAGCAATGCCGCTTCGGCACGTTTTACGGATTTACCCGCAAAACTGTCCTCCAGCCGTCGGCGCCAACCGAGCTTGATCAAAGCCCCATAGACGATCACAACAGCCGCAAGCGACATCACGCCATCCAGGCCGAGCCAAAACAACGAACCTGGTAGCGAATGCCAAAGGTTTATCCCGGAACGATCCATTTCATATTGAGCCAGCATCAATAGGGCGGGAATCCAAATGACCGTTCCCAATACACCGAAGACAGGTGCTTCGACCTTTACGCGCCACATGCGCAATCGTGCGATACGACGCTGGATCTCGACAACGGGCGCGGCGTAGTCCAGGCCATACACGAAGACCAGCACCCTGGCAGGGAAAATAATCGACAAAATGCCAAATACCTGCATAGCCATGCCACAAGCCACGGCCTGCCAAATGTGCAGATGCATGAACCAGAAATGGCCTCCCCACAAGGCAAGGGCGACGCCCAGGGCGATGAGCGCCAATTGTCCCGATACGAGCGGCCGGAACCGGCTGCGCAACCGACCCAGCTGCATATCCCGCAGGATCTGCCTTTCCAGGCTGCCTTGCTGCTCCACCCGGTGGCCGAGCTTTTGCCAGGCCTGTTTCATATCGTCGAGTTCCATGTTCATGCCTCCTCGATGGTGACGTTCGTCATTTGTTCGCGCAGCAAGCGTTTGATACGGCCGATCTTGGTCGCGACGTTGGTTTCCGACAGGCCAAGGATCTGCGCCATGTCGGCATAAGACTTGTCTTCCAGGTAAAGCAAGATCAGCGCACGGTTGAGCGCATCCAGTTGCCTGATGAAGCTGTGAAGGGCAACCAGTCTTTCGTCGGGCTCGGACGGTGAGTCGATGGCGAGATAGTCCAGATGATGCTCTCCGAGCGATTCAAGCCTGCTCTCCCATGCGCCGCTGGACTTGCGTAATAGCGAAATCGAGACATTGAGGGCGATCCGATACAGCCACGTAGAAAACTTTGCCCGTTGCGGATCGAATCGCCCGAACGAGCGCCACGCCTGCAGCCCTATCTCTTGCACCAGGTCACGCCGATCCTCGGCATGACGCGCGTACAGGGCGGCTACCTTGAGCACTATGGCTTCGTGCTCGCGCAGCAATGCTTGGAACTGCTCTGGGTCTGGGGTGCTGCTCATGCTCGCTCACGCAGTTGCCGTTCCCTTCCATGATTCGCAAACGGCTGGAAAAAGTCACAGCACCCCCGGCTGCGGCGGGCCGTTCGGGGATCGATGGCACTACGCCGCCCGTTGGCGGTATTACGGGCGATCGAGGGACGATACCGCTTCGCCGAAGCGGCTCGCCGACCTCCTGCGCGATCGGGCTGTTCCGTCGGCCGCCACATGGGCGGGCGCAAAAGCGCCCGTGTTCGCAAGGCGGATTCAGTTGCCCATGGCCCGTCGACGACGGCGACGATGGCGCACGAATCGCCAGATCATGACGACGACTCCCGCAACGATCAATAGCAGTGCTGCCAACTGCGCTGCCAGAACGCGGTATTGATTCATCATGACGTACATGCCGCGCTGGTTATAGAAACCGTTGAACTGGCCGACGATGGCGGGCAAGCCCATCAAATCTTGCTTGTCGAGCTGCAGCACATGCTCGTTGGGGTGATAAGTCGAACCGAAGTCGAAGGTATCGCCGTTGGCATCCACTTCGATATGGCCGCCTAGCACGTAAGTAACCGGCCGATTCCTGATGAATTCGGCGACCCGCTTGGCGCTCGCGATGTCTTCGGCGGTATTGTCGATGATCAGGCGAGCCGGCATAAAAAAGTCGCCGGAGAAAAATAGCGCCGTGTTCCGGTCGTAGTAGGAAACATGCGAAGGGTAATGACCGGGCGTGGGAATGACGTCGACGACGCGATGGCCCAGGTCGATATGGTCCACGCCATCGGGCCAATGGTTGAAGCCGAAATATTGCTTCACGTGTTGCAGGTCGGTGCCCACCACTTGCACGTTGGGAAGCGCCTGGAACTGCGGGTCGCCGGCGCGGTGGTCCAGGTGTCCATGTGTGTGCACCACCAACAAAGGAAGTTTCGCGGCGCCCTGGCCAGGCAGCAAGCCCATCACGGTGCGCGCCAAGGGCATCAATGTGGGATCGGCCACATCGCCCGTATCGATCATAAGCGCCCGGTCGGTACCGATAAGCACATACATGAACGGCGCCTCGAAGGTGGCGCACGGACTTTCGCGCAAGATATAGGTCTGCGGGTCGTACTGGAATACCTGCAAAGGCGGCTGGGGCGTTTTGCGGCAATCGGCGGCCCCCTGGTTCCAGTGGATATCGATCGGCCGTGGCACGGGATCGGCTATTGCTGGCACGCAAAAGGTACTCAATGCAGCCATGACCCACAGCGAGCGAATCAGGTTCATGGAATTCCTTCGAAGTAGGGTGAACGAGGCGGAATGTCGCTGTCTTGGACGGGATGCCGCGAGTTTGCGATGTACATGGCCCGGTTTGATGCCTAGCTTAGTGTGCAGCCTGCCGATGAACCACAATGAGTGCTTCAAGTCATAGGCTATCGGGGACATGGCGGCGCTCGCATCGAGCGCAGGTGCGGCGCGGCGCCTATAAGCTTGGAGCTTGACCAAACGAGGCGAACGCGCGTCCCTGGGTTGCCCGCAACCAATCAGGATGCTCGCGATGGATATCAACGATCCATTCGCCGAACAAGGTGTTGGCCCAGGCGAACCATGGACGGGTGAAGTGCGTGGGATCGTCCTGGTCGAACGCTTCGTGCATGAAGCCGGTACCGGCGTCGGTGTCGCGCAGCCAGGCCAGGCATTGGCGAATCTGCACGGGATCATCGGTGGTTTGCGCGTACATGATGATCGACATCGGCCAGATCATGCGCAGGCCTTCGTGCGGACCGCCAATGCCTTTCGCGGCGCGGCCCTCGAAAAAGTAGGGATTGCGCCTGCTCCAGACACGTTCGCGCGTGGCCTGATACAGCGGATCGCTACGTGCGCAGCAGCCCAGATACGGCAAACCGAGCAGGCTCGGAACGTTGGCGTCATCCATGAATAGCTGGTTGCCGAAGCCGTCGATCTCGTAGGCCCAGAACTCGCGGCCTTCGTCATCGCGCATGCGGCCATCCCGATGCACGGCCTGTTCGACTTCGTCCGCCAGCGCCTCGCAATCCTCGGCAAACACGGCGTCGCCGTGCAGGGCACGGCTCATCTGCGCCAGCTGGCGCAGGCTGAGCACCGCGAACAGATTCGAGGGCACGGACAGGGGGTAGACGCAGGCGTCGTCCGAAGGACGGAACATTGCATGGATCATGCCGTTCGGCCGGGTCGGATGGCCGTAGCCGTTGAGCATCAGCGTTTCGGTGGGAACATCGGAGGTGCGCTGATAATGGTATGGCCCGGAGCCGTGCTTGCGCTGTTGCTCGCGAAACGTCTTGAGCACCAGGTGCATGGCGGCGCGCCAGTCGTCATCGAAAGGCGCGGTGTCCGCCGTGGCCTGCCAATAGCCATGCGCGAGCCGGATCGGGTAGCACAGCGAATCGATCTCCCATTTGCGTTCGCCGACCCCTGGCTTCATCTCGGTCATGTCATGGCGCGCCCAGGCCAGCGGTGGTGCCTGCGGATCGGGCATGAAGGCGTTGGCATAGGGGTCGATGCGGATACAGCGTGCCTGCCGCTGGATCAGGCCGCGGAACAGGCGTCGCAGCGCCGGGTCGTTGTTCGCCAGCGGAAGATAGGGCACTACCTGCGCGGAAGAATCACGCAGCCACATTGCGTCGATATCGCCGGTGATCACGAAGGTGTCCGGCTTGCCGTCGAGCGTGCCGAGCTCGACTGTGGTGTCGAGCGTGTTCGGATAGCAGTTCTCGAACATCCATGCGAGCTTGGGGTCGGCGATGCCCGCTTTCACGTGTGCAAGCTGGTGCTCGACGGCTTCGCTGACGAACTTGCGCTTGCCGATCGGTGGACGCTTGCCGGGAAAGGAGCCTGCACGGTTCGCGCCGATGGCGGGCAAGGCCACGCCGGCAAGACCGGTGGCAACGCTGGCAATGGACCATTTCAGGAAATCGCGGCGATTAGGCATGGTGCGGAATGTCTGTCTCACAGGAATGCGTCATGAGACGCTGGTGAAGGGGAGATCAAATCCTTCGCCAGGCGTCAGGATCCGTGCTCGGCATCGGCCATCACGTCCGCCAGGTTCTGCACTCGCAGCGCACGGCGCAAATCGTCCAGCGAACGCCTGCTGTGCACCGTGAGCGTCAGAGATTGACCGGGCAGCAGGTCGAATCCGTTGTCGGACAGCTCCGCATCAAGCTCGCCGAAGGAAATCCACACATCGCGCGCCAGCTTGGCGGCATTCAGCGTCAAGGTGTAGCCATCCGCGCTCGGTGCAAGCGTTGTCTGGATTTGTGGTGAAGGCAGTTGCAGGTTCTTGGCTTCGTCGAAGAACACCAGGTTTCGCGAGACGACGTTGTCGCCATCCAGCAATTCGAATACGGCGAAGGTGGTGCGCGGGTTGGCGTCTCCCAGCAATTCGGAATCCGTGTAGCTCGCCACCTGGGTACTGGCCAGCGCCGGCACGGTGACCGCCTGTCGCTGGTCGCGGATGACCTGGCCCGAGACATCCAGCAGGCGCAGGCGCCATGCCATGGCGGAAGTCGAGGTGCGATCGGAAACCAGCGATACCGTCGTGCGGCCGTGGCTGCGCAACGCGGCGATCAACAGCGGCGCATAGAAGCGGCGTGCATGGAACTGCAAGGCTTTCCAGCGGCCGTAGTAGTCGATACTGGACCACGATGCGCCAGGCCACACGTCGTTGAGTTGCCAATACAGCGAACCCATCGCCTGCGGCCGCGATGCGCGCAGGTGCTCGGCGGCCAGCTGGATGCCTTCAGCCTGCATCACCTGGCTGAGGTAGACGAAGGAAGCAAAATCCCTGGGTGCGCCGTAGCTGCGCGTGATGTACAGCAGCAGTCGCTGGTTGCCGTTGCCGCTGTCGTATTTCTGGTGCGCGCGCATCACTGGCGACTCCGGCTGCAAATCGCCCGGATCGGCGAAGGCGCGGACGGTGCGCATTTCGGGGAACGACTGCAAGCCATATTCGGATTGGAAGCGCGGCGTGACATGCAAGTACTCGGTGACCGGCTTGGCTTCACCGGACCACACGTTCCAATAGTGATAATCGCCGTCATCCAGCATGTTCGCCGCGCCATCGTAATCCGTGCCCGGCGAACTGGCCCAGTAAGGCACGCTGCCGTCGTACTCGGTGACCACGTTGCGCAAGGTGTTGCTGAACAGGTTGACCATGCCGGTCACGATCGCCTCGCGCTGGTCCGGCGGCAGGCTGGCTTTGAACGCCTGCCGGTCCGACCAGCTTTCCCAGCCGGCCTGCACTTCGTTGTTGCCGCACCACAGGACGATGCTTGGATGATCGCGCAACCGCTTGACCTGCTCGATCGCTTCCTCGCGCGTGTTGTCGACGAAAGCAACGTCGCGCGGCGGTATCGCGCCGCCGAACATGAAGTCCTGCCACACCATCAACCCGAGCCGATCGGCCAATTCGTAGAAGCGATCGGGCAGGTAGTAGCCGCCACCCCAGACACGCAGCATGTTCATGTTGGCGTCGTGGGCCGATTGCAGCACGCGCTCCATCCGGGCATCGCCGACCCGCGTGGGAAAGCTGTCGAACGGGATCATGTCCGCGCCCTTGGCGAACACCGCAATGCCGTTGATCACGAAGGCGAAGCTGCGGCCCCAGGCATCCTGGTCCCGGCGCAGCTCGACCGTGCGCAGCCCCACGGCGTGCTGTGCCCGATACAGTTCGGCCTGGCCGTCGCGGATGCTGGCCTTGAAGGTATACATGTCTGGCGCGCCGTAGCCGGCGGGATACCAGCGTTTCGGGTCGGCGATGCGCAGCGGCACGCTTAGCGTGTTATTGCCAGGGTCGACCATCACGTCCCGCTCGACATGCGCTGCCGTCTGCCCGTCCGGACCGATCGCGTCGACGCTGACGTGCAACGCCTTGCCGACGTCGGCGTCGATATCGAATTGCGCGGTCACCTGCGCCGCTTTGCCGCTCAGATAGTTTTGCGCGATATGGAAATCGTCCACGCGCGCGGTGTTCCAGCTCTCCAGGCGCACCGGTTGCCAGATGCCCTCGGTAACGATGCGCGGACCCCAGTCCCAACCGTACTGATAGGCCGCCTTGCGGACATAGTTGGCGGTCTGCTTGCCCTTGGGTTCATCGCCGAACGCCGAATCGAACTCGCCGGGCAGGGCGTAGGGTTGCTTCAGCAGCCACGGCTGCACGCGCGCGATGGGCGAATACAGGCGTACTTCCAGTGTGTTCTCGCCTTCGTGCAACATCGCCTTCGCCGGGATCCGCCAGCGGCGGAACATATTGTCGGCGGCGATCAGCTTATGGCCGTTGAGATAGACATCGGCGAACGTGTCCAGCCCATCGAACACCAGCTCGACGTGATCGCGTTCGAGCGTGTTTTTGTCGACCGTAAAACGGGTGCGGTATTGCCAATCGGCCAGGCCGACCCATTGCACCCGCGCTTCATTGTCGCGATAGAACGGATCGGGCAGCAGCTTGGCGGCAAGCAGGTCGGTCTGCACCGTACCCGGCACGGTTGCGGCATGCCAGCGCGCGGCATCGCGATGGGCTTGGGCATGGCCGTCACCGGCGGCAAGGCGGAACTGCCAGCCGCTGTCCAGCGATTGCATGGTCTGCGCCCAGGCACTCGCCGGCGGCAACAGAAGCAGGCAGGACAAGGCGACTAGCGCGTAACCTGCGGCGCGTGCCGAAGGCCATCCCATTCGTTCAAGCATGCTGCGCAGTCCATGCGGCGGTTGGAAATTCGATCGTATTGCGGTTCCGCCAAGCATGTTTATCCCCTGGGCCGGCATGCGGCCATTTAGATCGATCCATATCGCGGCGACACTAGCAGTTGCGAAGGCGCCCGTGCATGCCGCAACGCAATAGCGGACTGGGTTCCTGATCAACTTATAGTCGGCAGCAGCTTGCCATGCGCCAGCATCTACCTATTGCGCAGGCCCGGCGTGGCGCTGTATTTGCACTGATGCCGTGGAACCTGTCGCTCTGGCGGCAGCAACCGGCCTTGCCGTGCCATGGAAGTGGATGGCGCGTGTCCTGCGCAGCGGCGGTGACAGGGGGAGTACTGTGAACCTTGATCGAGGTAGGACAGAACGGTCCAGCTACGTCGGCGTCGTGGCGGCGATGTCGGAATCCAAATCGTTTCTTGAACAGAGGATCAGGATCATGATGCTGAAACCCAGGCGGTGGGCGCGCATATCGGCCGCGGCAATGGCTTGTCTGGCGCTGGGGACGGCGGCCTTTGCCGCGCAGGTCAATCCGCCCAATGCCGGCGGCGTGGCTGCAAATGCATCCCTCGCCGTCAATCCTGCGCTGCTGGTGCACTACGTCGGCAACTATCAGTTCGGCCCGTATGCGCTGCTTTCGGTCGCATTCGATGGCACGCAACTGACCATGCAGCTGACCGGCCAGCCGCCCGTGGCTATCTTCCCGCGTAACACGACGACGTTCTTCGCGAAGGAGGTCGATGCGCAAGTCAGTTTTGTGCAGGATGCGCAAGGCCATACCACCGCCCTGGTGCTGCACCAGCATGGCCGTGACATGACGGCTCCGCGGATCGATGACGCTGCCGCGCAGGACATCAACAACGCCTTGGCGGCGCGCGTCAACCACCAGCAGCCTTTTCCCGGCAGCGAAGCGGCCTTGCAGATCCTGTTGAGCGGAAACGACCGTTCGCCACGGCTGAGCCCGTCACTCGCCCAGGCCATGCGCGAGCAGAAGCCGCAGCTGGAAGCGTTCCTGGCGCGGCTTGGTCCGGTCCTGTCGCATGAGTTCGCCGGCGTGACGCCCCAGGGTTGGGACAAATATCTGGTTCGCCACGCTTCCGGCACGGAAGAAGTACTGTTCCTGCTCGATGCGCATGGAACCATCGTGGGTGCATTGCGCCGTCCGTAACCTCATCGGCGCCAAGCGCTGCCTGCGGCAATCTCTCTGATGGTGAGGCATTCCTCACATATCTATACTGGCCGTCCATTGCCAGTGATTGGAGATCCACGCCATGCCCCGCACCGACGTCACCATCAAGACCCGCGACGGTAACTGTCCGGCTTCGCTGTTTACGCCACACGGTGGAACCGGGCCGTGGCCTGGCGTGGTCTTCTTCATGGATGGCCTGGGCATTCGTCCCACGCTCTGGGAGATGGGCCAGCACCTGGCCGACCGCGGCTATACGGTACTGTTGCCGGATCTCTATTACCGCGCCGGCCACTACGAACCGATGGTGCCTGCGCAGGTATTTGCCGATCCGGCGGCAAGGGAAGCACTGATGAAGTTCATCGGCAGCCTGGATCGCGACCGCAAGGTGTCCGATGCGGGCGCATGCATCGACTTCCTGTCCGATTGCCCGCAGGTGAAAGGCGACCGCTTCGGAGCGGTGGGTTACTGCATGGGCGGCAATGTGGCCCTGGTCGCTGCCGGTGCCTATCCGCATCGTTTCGCGGCGATTGCGTCGTTCCATGGCGGCGGCCTTGCCACGGATCAGCCGGACAGCCCGCATCGCACGCTGCAAGGTGTGACCGGCCGCGTGTACGTCGCAGGCGCGGACGAGGACGCACATTTCACGGAGCAGGAGAAAGTGCTGCTCGAAAAATCCCTGGCCGCGGCAGGCGTGCCGCATCAGGTCGAAACCTATGCCGGCGCGCATCACGGTTATGCCGTGCCGGATCATCCCGCCTTCAACCCGCAAGCTGCCGAGCGGCATTGGCAGGCACTGTTCCAGCTGTTAGGCGATACGCTCGCCTGATTGTTGCGCCGCCGTGCAGGATGCACGTTGCGCTATATAAGGCAGCCAGGACAGTGCCGTTCCATGTGCTCGCAGATCACGGCGATGGCGCCTCACCACGCCATCGCATGAAAGGCGCAAGGTTCGGTGGCTGAGCGTGAGGCCTGCGATCAGCGGATCACTCGTTATCGTCGGGCCGACGCCGGCCTGCGCGGCCGGACATCCACGGCAAGCGAGTGGCGTGGTTGAGAAAGCTCTGCTGTTCAGGGGTTTGCGGTACCTGGACTCATGGGCTGTCGGCGCGGAGCGGTGTTTCGTCCACGCTCCGTCATGAAAAGGTGTGGCGCGCTTTCACATGGACGCGATATTCGCGCGAGTAAATAGTGAACGACACGGAGGCTGCTCTATGAGCGAGCGCGTAGGTCCCCAAAGCGAAGGGCTGGGAGCCATCTCCCCTTTATCCCGATCCGTCGATATCGCCACGATGGCCAAGGCCATCGAAGCGAGCGGTATCGGCATGATCATTACCGATACGGCTGGCGATCGGCCCATCTTGTACGCCAACGCCGCATTCCTGCGCATGACCGGCTATGAGCGCGACGAGGTGCTTGGACGCAACTGCCGTTTCCTGCAGGGGCCGGAAACCAGCAAGGAAACTATCCGGGAAATCGGCGACGCCTTGCAGCAGCAGCGCGAGGTATCGGTAGAGCTGATCAATTATCGCAAGGACGGCAGCGCCTTCTGGAACCTGCTGCATGTCTGCCCCATCCACGACGATGATGGCAAGCCGGCTTTTTTCTTCGGCTACCAGCGCGATATTTCGCTGCGCAAGGAGACCGCCGAAGCATTGCAGCAGGCGTTGCGGCTGGAGGCGCTCGGCAAGCTCACCGGCGGTGTCGCGCACGATTACAACAACCTGCTGCAGGTCATCCAGACGTCGCTGGAAGTGATCGAGTTGAGCGTGGCTTCGCATCAGGATATTGCCCGCCGCACCGCCGGGACCCTCGTCAATTGTCGCCGCGCCATCGATCGCGCCAGCATGCTCACCCGGCAACTGATGGTCTTTGCCAGGCGGCAAAAATTTTCCTCCACGCCCATCGACATCAACCAGCTGTTCGAGCGGCTGCGTAGCGTGCTCACGCAGGCACTGGGCGAGGAAGTGCAAGTACAGCTGCACCTGGAGCCGGCGTTGTGGCATTGCAGCGCCGATCCGGCGCAAGTCGAGCCGATCATCGTCAACATCGCGATCAACTCGCGCGATGCAATGAAAGGCGCCGCGGACCAGCGCCTGGAGATCAGTACGTTCAACCGCGAGCTGTCCAAGGAGGAGGCGGCATTGCGCAGCGTGGAGGCGGGTCGTTATGTGGAGATAGTGATCGCCGATAACGGCCCGGGCATACCGCAAGGCATCCTCAATCGCGTGCTCGATCCGTTCTTCACCACCAAGACCGAAGGCAAGGGCGTCGGCTTGGGCCTGTCGGTGGCCTACGGCTTTGCCCGCCAATCCGGCGGCACGCTCTACATCGGCAGCAAGGAAGGCATGGGCACGTCGATCCACATCCTGTTGCCTTACACGGATGCTCCGCTCGGCATGTCGTCGCCGCCGGCATCGGAACAAAAAGTCACGCTGCCCGCATCCCAGCCGCATATTCTGCTGGTGGAGGATCGCGTGGACGTGGCGTCCACGACCCGGCACATGCTCGAACTGCTGGGCTACGACGTAACCGTAGCCAACGATGCCGATTCGGCGTTGCAGGTGCTGGCGCAAGTCCCGGCTTTCGACCTGTTGCTTTCCGACGTGGTCATGCCCGGGGCCATGGATGGCATCGCGCTGGCGCGCAAGGCCGCCGGGCAATATCCGCACCTGCAGGTGCTGCTGGTGACCGGCTATGCCGATATTGGAGAGCAGGGCGACCTGGAATTTCCCGTGCTTTCCAAGCCTTATCAGCAGGCGGACCTTTCGCGCGCGCTGCGCGATATCCTGTTCCGCAACGCCGGCGCGCGATCCGTGTCCTGAGTTCGGCGCGCAATAATCCTTGCGAAGATCGCCTTGGCAGCGCGCCGTACACAAAAAAAAGAGCCTGCCTAACGCCGAGTAAACCGCCATGCGGGCGGTCACAGCGGTTTCAGGCGGCACGGTAGACGATGAACTCCCCTTCGTTGAGGGTTCATCGCATGAAAACTGTCGCAAGTTTCGCCATGGTCGCGGTCGCTACGGTCGCTTTCGCCATGTCATCGCCGCGCGCCGAAGCTCAGGTCGCGGTGGGCGTGAACATCGGACCGGCACCGGTCTGTCCCTACGGCTATTACGACTATGCTCCGTACTCCTGTGCGCCATACGGCTATTACGGACCGGAATGGTTCAATGGCGGCGTCTTCATCGGCGCCGGTCCCTGGTACCGTGGCCCGGCGCATTTCCGCGGTCATGTCGATAATCGTTTCGATGTGCGTGGCGGCTACCACGGGCCGATGCCGCAACATGGCGAACGTCCGGCACCCCATCCGGGTGGTGGTTTCCATGGCAACGAAATGCGCGATGGACGCGGCCATGTCGTGCATTGATGCACGGATGTAGACGTCCAGACCCGATTGCATCGCGCCCGCGCAAGCGGGCGCTGCTCTTCAGGCGTAATAGGCCAGGAACATGTCCACCGCCGATTCGGTAACCCGTTTTTGCGCAGCCGCATCCAGCGGTGGTTGCGCCAGGGTGATCTGCGGCCAGAACGCAAAGCCTTTGATCATCCCTTGCAACTGGTGCGACGCGAAGGCCGGATCCTCGATTTTCAGCCGCCCGGCGGCGGCGGCGGCGCGCAGCCACATCGTCAAGCCTTCTTCGCGTTCGCTCATGCGCGCCACCATGTCCCTGGCACGCTCGGGCGAGTGGATGCCTGCGGCAATCGCCATGCGCGCCAGCGAAACAAACGCTTCGTCAGCGAGCAGGCGGAATTTTTGCGCAAGCAGATCCAGCAACTGGTCGCGTAGCGGGCGGTCGCCGTGAAAAGCGAGGTCTTCGCCGGCAATGCTGGCATCCCACAACTGCTGCAGGATTTCGGCGAACAACGCTTCCTTGCTGGGGAAATGGTTGTACACGGTGCGCTTGGAAGCGCCGGCCCGTGCAGCGATACGGTCCATGCTGGTGGATTCGTAGCCAGAGGCCCTGAATTCATCGATCGCCGCCTCGATGATGGCGCGGCGCTTGCGGTCGGTAAGGCGTGGGACGGAGTCGGCGGCATTCGGCATGCACGGATTTTACACCGACAAGTTTACTTTTGTAAGAAATAAACTACACTGTTTAGTGTATTTATCTTCCATCTGGGAGTGCTACGCCCATGTCCAAGCCGTTCCGATCGAGCGTTTCCCTGTATCGGCATTCGCCGCAACACCATGGTGGCCGCTTCCGCAATCCGAAGCCGCGTGCTCCGCAAAGCCTGAGCAAGGCACTGCGCATCATCTGGAACGCGCTTTTCAACAAGCCGGCGGGCACGACGCCGGCCGTCCCGCTGCCGGTGCAGGCATTGAGCCGCGCGCAGCTGGCGGCAGCGCCCGATCGCAGCCTGTTCCGGCTCGGACACTCCACCGTGTTGTTGAAGCTGCGCGGCGGCTATTGGCTCACCGACCCGGTATTCGGCGAGCGCGCTTCGCCATTCCGGTGGGTAGGGCCGAAACGTTTCCACCAGCCGCCGATAGCGCTGGAGGAGCTGCCGTCGATCCGCGGCGTCATCGTGTCCCACGATCATTACGATCACCTCGATCGAACCACCATCCAGCGGCTGGCCGACACAACAGGCATATTCCTGACGCCTTTGGGCGTAGGCGACCGGTTGCTCGATTGGGGCGTGGACCCCGCCAAGGTGCACCAGCTGGACTGGTGGGAAAGCATCGAGGTCGACGGACTGTCCATGACGGCCACGCCGGCGCAGCATTTTTCCGGCCGGGGCCTGTTCGACGGCAACCGCACCTTATGGGCGTCCTGGGTCATCGTCGATGACGCGCTGCGCATGTTTTTCAGCGGCGATACGGGCTACTTCGACGGGTTCAAGATCATCGGCGAACGGCTCGGCCCATTCGATCTCACGTTGATGGAAACCGGAGCCTACGACGCGCAATGGCCGCACGTGCACATGCAGCCGGAGCACATGGTGCAGGCCCATCTGGACCTGCGCGGTCGCTGGCTGTTGCCGATACACAACGGCACGTTCGACCTGGCCTTTCATCCCTGGCAGGAACCGTTCGAACGTGTCACCGCATTGGCCGCCCAGCATGGCATCGCCCTGGCGACACCGCGCATGGGCGAGCGCCTGGACCTGGCCTCGCCGCACACGGGAGAGCGCTGGTGGCGGCAAGCGGCCAAGCTCGCCGATGATCGATGGAAAGATCCGCTACTGGCTAAGCAGGAAAGCGCGCGCCGCTGAGGGTGTCGCGCTCCCATCCCGGCGCTTAAGGATGCTCTGATCCATGCTACGTAGGCGTCACCGGCTCTGTCTGTTCGCAGACCGAAGGGATGCGGACAGACAGAGCTGGCCCCAACATGTTGAATTTAAAGTGATGGGGTGATGTCCAGAAGGCTCGCAGAGTGCGCCGCGCGGCTTGGCAAGACGGCCAGTCTTCCCGGCGCTGCACCACACACTCTGCGAGCCTTCTGGTCATCATGCCGCCTGCGTAGCATGGATCAGAGCATCCTTAAGTTTGGCGACAGTCGTGCTTCATGTAGCTTGGCAGGACTCTTGCATCGGTTCTGACTGGTGGGCTCGCCCCGTACAGCCCGATGCAGGACGACACGATGCTTTTCCGGCGTTTTCCGGAAGCGATATGGCAGGGTCTGGGCGCGCTTGTGCTGACAGGCGCGCTGTCGTTTTATGCCATCGTGCTGGCCCGGTCCACGCATAGCCCGCCCTCGCTCTGGCTTGCCAATGGCGCCCTGATCGGTTGGCTGGTGCGCAAGCCGCTGGCCGACAGCTGGCCGTTGCTGCTGGCCGGATCGCTCGGTGTCGTGGGCGCCAAGCAACTGCTTGGTGATCCGCTCGGCAGCAGCCTGTTTATCGGGCTATGCGACGCCGTAGAAATGCTGCTGGTAAGCACGGCGATCCGTCGTCGTTTTCCGGCGATCACCACCGAAACCCGCTTCCTGGAACTTGCGCGGGTCGGCTTGCTCAGCGCCCTGGCCGGTTGCGGCCTATGCACCTTCGGGATCGTATCCATCCAGCACTTCTGGCCGAATATGGCTTTCTGGGCCAGCTTCAGCACGGTATTCCGCGCGCATTTCCTGGGGATGGTCATCGCCGCAAGCACGTCGCTGGTAGTGGCGAGCAAGGGGTGGCGGTGGTCGGAACCGGTCGGCAAGCCCTGGACGCTGGTGCGCGACCTGTCATTGCTGGCAGTGATGACCGCCGCAGTCTTTGCCCAATTGCGGTTTCCGCTGTTGTTCCTGATCTATCCACCGCTGCTGCTGGTGGTGTTTCGCCATCGCTTCGCCGGCATGGTCATCGGCATGGCGATTATCGCGTTGATCACCACGGTCGCCACCACGCTGAACCTCGGGCCATTCAACCTGGTGACCGGTGACACGGTCGCGTTGCGCGTGGTGATGTCGCAAGTGTTCATCGGCGCCTCCTGCCTGGTCGCACTTCCGGTGGTCTTCGCGCTGGCCGAACACGACCGCCTGCAGCTGGGCGTTCGCGAAAGCAAGCTGCGCTATCGGATGCTGGCGGACAACAGCGGCGACCTGGTGATGCGGATCCGGCCCAATGGCGACCGACAATATGTCTCACCCTCGGTCAAGGAGCTGCTGGGTTGGGAAGTGGATGATTTCCTCAAGCCGCGGCCGGACCTGATCCATCCCGAAGATCGCGAGCGCATCGCGGACGTGGTGCGCACGCTGCATGCCGAGGGCGGCACGACCACGGCCACTTACCGCCTGCGGCACAAGGATGGGCACTATCTCTGGATCGAAGCGTTCGCGCGGCTGGTCGCCAGCCCGGACGACGATGGCACGATGGAAATCATCTACACCGGACGTGACGTCACCGAGCGCGTGCGCGTGGAGCAGGCGCTGATGGAGAGCCAGGCGCAACTGCGCACCATCACCGACAATGTACCGGCGGTGATCGCAAGGCTGGACATGCAACAGCGCTATACCTACATCAATCGTTTCGTCGAAGAGATATCGGGCGAATCGCCGGCAAGCATGATCGGCCGCACCATCCGGGAAGTACGCGGCGAGGTGGTCTATGGCCAGTTGCAGGACCACCTGCGGCGGGCCTATGCGGGCGAATCCGTCTTGTTTGAATATGAGGCCACGTACCTGGGCAAGCTGCATCAGTTCCAGGCCCATTACGTGCCGGACCGCGACGGTGACGGCGTGGTGCGCGGCCTCTATGCGCTGACCACCGAAATCACCCACATCAAGAATGTGGAGCGCGAACTGCTGCGCCTCGCGCACCAGGATTCGCTCACGGGCCTGGCCAATCGCCGCTATTTCAGCGAGCACGCCTCGTATAAATTGCGGCAGGCAAGCCAGCGCGGCACGCCGATTTTGCTGGCGCTGGTGGACATCGACAACTTCAAGTCCATCAACGATACCTATGGCCATGCCACGGGCGACGCCGTACTTGCCGAAGTAGGCACGTGCCTGCGGCGGCTGATGGGGAAAGGCGAGGTGGTCGCGCGCATCGGCGGCGACGAATTCGTCGTGCTATGCGACGACGTGGTCAACGAAAAAAGTGCCAGGGCCTTCGTGCATGCCTTGTGGGAGCGATTGCACATGACGGTCACGGTAGGCGGAGCGTGCGTGGACGTGCGCATGAGCATCGGGGCGGCGATCTGCACCGGTGAGTTAACCGATGACGTGCTGATGAAGCTTGCCGACGATGCCTTGTACATGGCCAAGGATGGCGGCCGCAATACCTACCGGTTCCTTACCCGCGGCCTTGAATCGGAGGAGGCGCGATGAAGGCCGGTCATGTCCGCCATCGTCCCTTTCCACGCGCCATCACCATGGCGTTCCAGCCGATCGTCGATATCGCCGCAAAGAAAATATTTGCCCACGAAGCCCTGGTGCGCGGTCAGGATGGCGCGCCGGCGCACGACATCCTGGCCAGCGTCAATGCCGGCAACCAATATGCGTTCGACCGGCTCTGCCGCGCCACCGCGCTCGAATGGGGTTCGCGCTTGACGCTGCCCGGCTTGCTGTCGATCAATTTCCTGCCCAATGCGGTCCATGATCCACACGAATGCATGCAGGCGACGGCGGCTGCCGCGCAGCAAGCCGGCTGGCCGCTGACGCGGCTGATGTTCGAGGTCAACGAACAGGAAGCGGTGGCGGAGCCGGAACGCTTGCTGGTGATACTGCAGGCCTATCGCGCGCACGGCATCCTCGTTGCCATCGACGACTTCGGCGCGGCGTATTCGGGCCTCAATTTGTTGGCGGACTTCCAGCCGGATCTGCTCAAGCTGGATCTCGCGCTCGCCCGCGGCGTCTCGCTGGATCGTCCGCGCCAGGCGATCATCCGCCACACGGTAGGCATGTGCGAGGAGCTTGGCGTGCAGGTAGTGGCCGAAGGGATCGAGAAACCGGACGACTGCCGCGCGCTCTATGACCTGGGCATTTCCTTGCAACAGGGATATCTGTTTTCCAGGCCGGTCATCGAAGGCGCTCCCAAGGTGCGATTCGCATGAGGTGATCGTCCGGCCCGCCGGCAGTACGCGGCTGCCCAGGGATGCTCTGATCCATGCTACGCACAACACACGCTGCGAGCCTTCTGGACATCATGCCGCCTACGTAGCATGGATCAGATCATCCCCAGGCAGCGACTCGATCGGAGGTGACTCCCTAAGGCCTGGCGATCCGGTGTTTACGCCACCATGCCAGCGTCTCGGGCAGACTCTGCGCATGCCATCCATGAGCATCGGCCAGCTCGTCCTGCTCGCCGCCATCGGCGTCGTGGTGGGGATCATCAACGCGATTGCTGGCGCGGGATCGCTGATTACCTTTCCGGCGCTGATCGCCTTCGGCTTGAACCCATTGGTCGCCAACGTCACCAATTGCGTCGGCGTTACCGCCGGCAACTTTTCCGCTACGGCGGCTTTCCGCCATGAGCTTCGCGGCCAGTGGCCCGCGCTTCGACGCATGCTGCTGGCCACGGCGCTGGGCTCGCTGGCCGGTGGCATCCTCCTGCTCACGCTGCCCAGCAAGATCTTCAATTTCATCGCGCCGTTATTGGTCGCGATCGGCTCCGTGATGACGCTGTTGCAGCCGTGGCTGGTGAAACGGATCCAGGCACGCCGTGCGCAAGCGAATGCGCACGCCCATGGCGCGAGCTTCCAGGTTTTCATTTTCCTGATCGCACTGTATGGCGGCTATTTCGGCAGCGGCATCGGGCTGCTGTTTTTCGCAGTACTCAGCATCTGGTTCGCCGATCGCGGCGCGCACCAGATCGATGGCATGAAGTCCGTGCTGCAGGGATTGTCGAACGGTTGCGCCGGCCTGCTGTTCTGCTTTATCGCGCCCGTGCATTGGCCGGCGGCCATCGTGCTCAGCTTGAGCGGGCTGCTGGGCGGCCCGCTCGGCGTCGTGCTGGCGCGCCGTGTGCCGGCCAAGCCGCTGCGCATGGGCATCGGTATCACCGGATTGGCGGCAGCCGTCCTCATCGCCATCCGCATCGCCTGAACCGCGCCCATGCCGAGGCGGATGGACCTGCGAGCTGGCAAGCCATTCATGTGGCCTGCGTAGACTTCCAGCGGAATGACGCAGCACCTGCGCATGTGTGGAGATTATCGTCACGCGCTTGCTTGGCGCGTCACGGCACTGTGATCACCAGAGGAGCACGACATGTCGAATCGAAACAGATATGGCACGCTGGCAGGCGCTTGGCTGCTTGCTGTGGCAAGCGCCGGCTTGGTGCAGGCAGGAACCGCCGCGCCGGGCGATGGCAAGCTTGGCGATGAGGACAGCAGCTTCCTGCGGCAGGCCGCGCAAGATGGCATGGCCATGGCACAGCTCGGGCAGCTTGCGTTGCAGCGATCTTCCGATCCGAAAGTGAAGCAGCTGGCGCAGCAACTGGTGGATGACCAGGGCAAGAACAGCGAGCAATTCAAAACGCTGGCGCAACGCAAGCACGTGACGCTACCCACCACCCTGGGCGCTGATGCGCAGAAGCAGGACAAGTCGCTGCAGGCCAAGCAAGGCAGTGCCTTTGATGAGGCCTGGTCCAAGGCCGTGGCCGATGATCAAAAGAAAACAGTGAAAGCGTTCACCCAGGAAAGCAAGCAAGCCAAGGATGCGGACGTCAAGCAGTTCGCCCAAGATAACGTGGCCGCGCTCAACCGTCGCATGCAAACCGCGCAGCAACTGGCGGAAATACCCCAGGCGCGCGATCAGGCCATGGATGATGCCATGAAGGCCGCTTCCAGCCCGATGAGTACGCCGACCGCCGGCATGTCGGGCGCAAGTGCCACGACCACGCCAGCCGAAGCGGGCGCAACGTCCGCGCTCAGACATTGAGCGCAAGGGTTTCCAACCGTTGCATGAATTGTTATGACGCGCTCAGCAACGTCGCGAAGGCTTTCACCGAATTTGCACCCTGGCGTGCCGCGCACGTGAGCATTCTGGACTCAACCGCAATGGTGCGGCGAGGAGGAAAGTGATGGACAAGAATCGCACTGAAGGCACGAAACACGAGATCAAGGGTGGCCTGAAAGAAGCCGCCGGCAAAGTAACCGGTAACCACGCCCGCGAGGCAGCCGGCAACATAGAGAAGAATGCCGGCAAGGTGCAGAAGGAAATCGGCAAGGCCAACGACGAAGCGAAGAAGCACCAGCATTGAAGCAACGGTACGCCAGGCACCAGCAAACGCCTGATGAATTAATTTTTTCGAAGGATTGATCGATGGAAGTCACGGCGACTTCGCAAGGGACTGAACAAAGAAAGGGCGCCAACCTCGGGTTGTGTCAAAACTGCCTTGGCGACCCAGAAAGCACGCTCCGCGAGGAGCGTGCTTTTTTATGGATGCGTTGATCTCAGGCGGCTTGCAGGTCTCCGATCAACGGCGCGGTGCTATAGATCATGACGACAATGCCCTCGATCTGCGAGGGCATTGTCTTCCAACGAGCGAAGCTACAGCCAGGTCGATTTACGAGTTTTGACACAGGCTGAAGTTGGCGCCCTTTCTTTTCATCTGGCGTACCAGCAGCTCAAGTCAATGCAGGCCGGTGCGTACAGTATTCCCGTTGTACGCACGCAGGTGATAGACGCGATGTACATGGCCTGCGCCCAGGTGGCCGCCAATCACCGCGGCGATCAGGCCCAGGAACACGCTCAGGAACAAGATCCACAGGGCGCATGCGGCGTAGTGGGCCGCACGATCGGCGCGGCTCTTCGCATCCATGCGCGCGGCCTGCACGTCGGGTGCGATCGTAGCCAGGATGCGCGCGCCATCGGCCGAGCTGGTGCCGTTGTTGGCAGCGAAAAGATTGGCGGCGACATCGTCGCGGCCGGCCAGCAGCGCCGCCACGATGCTGCCGCTGGCGGCCCGATCATGGGCGTTGAGGTGGGCGGTCACATCCGCCTGCAATACCGCCAGCGACCCATTGCCAAGCAAGGCCTGCGGTCCGGACGCCATGGGTGCTTCCGCGGAGGGCGGCGGCGGCGGCGCGTTGCCGCCTGAAGGGCCTCGTCCGTGCGCGGCAAGACCCAATGCGAGCCACAATGCGGCGGCGGTGACCGACAGGCCCCACACCGTTGCGCCATGCAACGTACCTACCGTGCGGTCGTCATGCGCGGCGGTCCAGCTGGCGAACATGCCACCCAGCCACAAAGCGACGATCCACGAGAGAACCAGCCAGATCGCGGTACCGGCGCCGATACCCTTCGCGCTCGCCGACAGGTCCCACGCATTGAAGAAAGAAAATCCCAGTGCCAGACCACCCAGGTACAACAAAGCGACGATGCCTGTGGCGACCAGCCATCCAGCAAAAACCGCGCGGAAGCTAACGGATGCGAATCGGCTCTCCGAGGTGTTCATCTGAGCCACTACCACGTCTGCCATGGCCGTTCTCCTTGCCTATGCGGAAAAATGGTGTCGTGCGTCAGGCGCAACCGCGCAACAGCGCGATCAGGATCAGTACGGGGATCGGCACGCCCAGCAACCAGAGCAATACATAGCCGATACCGCCGCGCTGGCGCCGGGGAGCGTTCGATGATGATTCGTCTTGCCGGTTGGTCGGATCCACGGGCTTGCTCCTGTCGGCCTGGAATAATGGGATTGCAACGTTTTCCTCGCCGTACAAAGACGCCGCCAGGCAGTGCCCATGTACGTGCGCAGCACCCTAACTACGCTGGCCACGGTGAGAGGTACGTGCAAGTGGCGTGGCGCCCGCCGTCATGCCACCCACGGGCGTGACGACGCCACGCCCAGGTCATCGATCGCCCAGCCCATACACCTGCCCGCCTTCGCCCGCGCGATATAACGTGCCGCGTGGCGCCTCGGCGCGGCGATCCTTTTGCTGCTTGTCGGCAAGCTTGGCGGAAAACTTGTCCGCCAGCGCCGGCAGTACTTTGGAGGTCAGGGTATTGATCGAGGCCATGGCGCCCACGGTGACATGGCGACCGCCCTCTTCGGCTGCCTTGAGGATCGCCTCGGCCACCTTCTGCGGATCGATGCGCGGGGAAGGCAGCTTGGGTTCTTGCTGCATGTAGTTGCGCGCGTGCTGCGGATAGGGCGTATTCACGGCCGTGGGCTGGATAAGCGTGATGGACACGTCGCTCTTTTCCACTTCCTCCACTTCCACGCGCAGCGCATCGGTAAAGCCCTTCACCGCATGCTTTGATGCCGAATACATGCCCTGGTACGGCACCACGGCATCGGATACCTCGCTGCCCACATTGATCAGCGCGCCGCCCTGGGTACGCAAATACGGCAAGGCGGCGAGCGAACCGTTCACCACGCCCCAGAAGTTGATATCAAAAAGCTTGCGGCTGTCCTGTTCGCTGACCTCGGACAATTTTCCGTAAATCGCCACGCCGGCATTATTTACCCAGGTATGGATGCCGCCGAACGCGGCGACAGCTTCGTCCGCCAGCATTTTCAGCTGGTCCGGATCGCTGACGTCAGTGGGAATGGCCCTGGCGATACCGCCGTGCTGGTGGATATGGGCAGCGATATCGTGCAGTGTGTCCTCGCTGCGGGCCGCGACGATAACCTTGGCGCCACGTTCGGCAGCGAGCAAGGCCGTGCACAGGCCGATGCCGCTGGAAGCACCGGTAATAACGATGACTTGTTCATTGAGCGGACGATGTCTGCGCGCCATGGGAGATCTCCTGCTTTTAATGCGCGCCTTTCTCCCGACAATGGAAGATGACGCGCTACTTCGTTATAGATGACTCATCATGGGCGGAACGTGGTGAATCGCGCAGCTAGCCTCCGTGATAGTGCGGTGAGCAGCGATCGAGCGCGAGCGTGGCGCCATGACATGCGCACGACGATGCTGAAAGCCAGGCCGTCGTTACACTGCGCCATAACCCACTATTGCCGCATGGCTCACGTGCTCGCGGTTAGCGTGTATCTACCTACTGTTTTCAGGAGTGGAACACCATGCGTGCAACTCAGGCAACACTCTCAGCGCTGGCGCTTTGCGGCGCGCTTGCAGCCGGCCAGGCTTTCGCCCAAACCTCGGGCAGCGCGGGCGGCACGTCCGCTGGCGGCCAGGCAGGCGGTGCCCAGCAAGGCACCATGCAAGGCAACCCTGCGCAAACCACGCCGCAGCAGCAGACCTCGCCACAGCAAGGTGCCACGCAAAACGGTGGCATGAACAATGGCGGCATGTCGGGAAGCGGCAGCGGGACCAATGGCAATAGCAACGGCAGCTACAACAGCAACGGCAGCCGCTCTTCCAGTCACAGCCATTCGCACAGAAGCAACTCGAGCAGCAACGGCTCCAGTACCAGTCCCTCCAATGGCGGAACAAACAACGGTGGCGTCAGCAACGGTGGCATGGATTCCAGCAACGGAAGCAGTTCGCCGACATCGGGCGGTTCCGGCCACTGATTTTTCCGATCGTTGAGCGTGCGCCGGCATCGCGAGCAGGATGCCGGCGTACTTTTGTGCTTAGACCGATCGGGTGGCGGACTGCAGCTTGCGTCCGCCGCCTGCCGCCGGAACGGCAACCCAGCTGTGCAACAAGGTGCGTGTCTGCGCCAGTATCACGTCCTTGATCAGGGCGCCCTTGGTGGCATCGATTTCCCTCCAGCCAAGCACCTCCAGACAGGCGCCAGGCGGATAGTGGAACGACAGGATTTGCCCCTTCAGCGTAAGCAGCCGGATGCGCGTGACCGGATCATCCGGCGCCAGGCCGCTGATGCGTGCCAGCAAACCGAGGGTAACCCTGTTCAAGGGCTGGCGCAGATGCTTGCGCAATAGCTTGGATGCCACGTCCGGCGCTTCACCCGCCAGTTCCCGGCCAATGAGCTGGCCTTTCGACGCATGCGAGGGCGTCAGCATGCTGTCCACCATCGCTGCCTGGATTCCGATGAACGCTTCGATCAGCGTTTCCGTATCGCTGTCGGCTTTTTTCAGCGCAGCGCTGGCGTAGCGCATGGCGGGCGCGAAGCGCGCCTTCAGTTCATGGGTGATGTATTCGGCGCAGGCCTGGTAAAGGCCTTCCTTGCTCTGGAAGTAGTACTGCAGCGCCGGAGCATTCACGCCGGCGGCGGCGGCGATGTCGCGCGTGGAAGCGCCGGCGAAGCCATGCTCGCCGAATAACTCCAGCGCCGCGGCGATGATGCGTTGGCGTGTTTCATCGCCACGCGCATAGCCTCCGGCAGAAGGACGGCGAGGGCGCTTGGTCTGGCTCATGCGGGTTTTCTCCTGCTCACCCCTGCGAAGGTACCCTTTGACAAATTTATTCCAATCGGAATAAATATTCCACCTGGAATAATTTTGGACGACAGCGCATGCCCGCTCCCACCGGTCCCACACCTGGCGACGTGTCGAACGCGGCTGCCGCTCCTTCCGCGCGCCGGTCGAAAGTGCGGCGGATTCTTCTACCCGTAGGCCTGGTGCTGGCTATCGTGGCGGTGATTGCGCTGGCCTATTGGTGGATCGTCGGCCGTTTCATGCAAAGCACCGACGATGCGTATTTGCAGGCAGACAGCGTCACCGTGGCGCCGAAAGTCAGCGGCTACGTCACCGATGTCTACGTGGGCGACAACGCCACGGTAAAGGCGGGCGATCCGTTGGTGCGCCTCGATAGCCGGCAGTATCGGGCCGCCTTGAACCAGGCCCGGGCAACGGTCGACGCGCGCAAGGCGGATATTCAGCGGGCGCAGGCGGGCATGGTGCAGCAACGCGCCGCCATCGAGCAGGCCAGGGCCCAGTGGCAGGCAGCCCAGGTCAGCAGTCGCCATGCGGAAGACGAGGTGCGCCGCTACGGTCCGCTGGCCAAAAGCGGCGCGGAAAGCGGCGATCAGCTGTCGGTGCTGGTCAGCAATCGCGATCAGGCGCGCGCCAACCTGGCGGCCGACATCGCCGCCGTCGACCAGGCCCAGGCGAGAATGGCCGATCTGACCGCGCAGATCGCCCAGGCGCGCGCGCAGCTGGAGGCCGCGCAGGCATCCGCACAGCAATCACAACTGGATTTGCAGGACACGCTGGTTCGCAGTTCGCTGGCTGGCCGCGTGGGTGACCGCAGTGTGCGCGTCGGGCAGTACGCGCAGCCGGGTACGCGCATGATGACGGTGGTGCCGGTGCAGAACGTCTACCTCACCGCCAACTTCAAGGAAACGCAGATCGGCCGCATGCGCGCGGGCCAGTCGGCAACCATCCACGTGGATGCCTTGCCGGACGCGAAACTGCATGGCGTGGTCGAAAGCTTCGCGCCGGGCACCGGTTCGGAATTTGCGCTGCTGCCGCCGGAAAACGCCACCGGCAACTTCACCAAGATCGTGCAGCGCGTGCCGGTGCGCATTCGCCTGGACGCGGATGAGCAAACGCGCAAGTTGCTGATGCCGGGACTGTCGGTCACGGTGGACGTGGATACGCGCCCGGGGCGGGACGACCCGGCAGGCGACCATCATGGCTGAAGCGGCCGCCGCGCCGGCCAGCCATCCCGAGCGCGCCACGGTAGCGGACTGGATCGCCGTGGCGGCCGGCTCGCTTGGCGCATTGATGGCCACGCTCGATATTTCCATCACCAACTCCGCCTTGCCGCAAATCCAGGGCGAGATCGGCGCGACCGGCACCGAAGGCACCTGGATCTCGACCGGCTACCTGATGTCGGAAATCGTGATCATTCCGCTCGCCGCATGGCTGACGCGGGTGTTCGGCCTGCGCAACTTCCTGCTCAGCTGCGCGGTGCTGTTCATCCTGTTCTCGATGATGTGCGGACTGTCGCATACGCTGATGGCGATGATCATCGGGCGTATCGGCCAGGGCCTTACCGGCGGCGCGATGATACCGACCGCGCAGACCATCATCCGCAGCCGCCTGCCGATGTCGCAACTGCCGGTGGGCATGACCGCGTTCGGCCTGATCGTATTGCTCGGACCATTGCTGGGCCCGGTGCTCGGCGGTTGGCTGACGGAAAACATCAGCTGGAGCTGGTGCTTTTTCATCAACCTGCCAGTGTGCATCGGGCTGATCACGCTGCTCATGGCCGGCTTGCCTTCGGATCGGCCCCATTGGGAGGCGCTGCGGCAGGCGGACTGGCTGGGCATCGTGGGTCTGTCGGCCGGACTCAGTTCGTTGACGGTGGTGCTGGAGGAAGGGCAGCGCGAACGCTGGTTCGAGTCGGACCTGATCATCTGGCTCAGCTTGCTATCGCTGTTCGGCATGGTGCTGATCGCCATTTCGCAATTCACCGCCAAGCGGCCCGTGATGCGGCTGAGCTTGCTGCGCAATCCACGCTATGCAAGCGTGATCCTCATCGTGGTGGTGGTCGGCGCGGCACTGTATGGGGTGATCTACCTGATTCCGCAGTTCCTGGGCCTGATCGCCGGCTATAACGCGGAACAGTCCGGCTGGGTGATGCTGGTGTCGGGCGTGCCCGCGTTCCTGATGATGCCGATCCTGCCGCGCCTGCTCGGCAAGGTGGATTTCCGTTTCCTGGTCATTACCGGCCTGCTGTGCTTCGTGAGCAGCTGCATGCTGGATATCCATCTGACCGCGCAGAGCGTCGGCCACGATTTCTTCTGGTCGCAATTGATCCGCGGCGCGGGCCAGATGCTGGCGATGATGCCGCTGAACCAGGCCTCGATGGCCGCGGTGTCGCGCGAGGAATCGGGCGATGCGGCCGGCATCTACAACATGGCGCGCAATCTTGGCGGTTCGATCGGCCTGGCGATCATCGGCACGGTGATCGACCGGCGCAATACGTTCCATGTAGCCACCATCCGCGAATCGCTGACCGCCAATTCCGTACTGGGCCAGGATCGCATTGCCGCCAACGCCGCCAGCTGGTTTGCGCAAACCGGGGACCTGGCGTACTCGCGCATGCGCGCGCTCGGCCAACTGGCCGGACAGATCCAGCAACAGGCGATGGTGATCACCTATTCGGAGGTGTTCTACCTGCTCGGCATCGCGCTGCTGTGCTGCGTTCCGCTTGCCTTGCTGCTGAAGACGCCCAGTTATCACGCGCCGGCAGCCGGTGGCCACTGAGGAAATCCCGACATGTCCGCTTTTCCTTTCCCTTCCTCGCGCGCCCGGTTGCTTGCGCTGCTCGCTTCGCTCACGACATTGACGGGCTGCACGGTCGGCCCCGATTACCGCGGCGCGCCAAGCGTCGCCGGCGGTGGTGCCAATACCTTCGTGCGTGCACCGGACACCGGCATCGTGGCGGCCCACGCGCCGAGCACGTGGTGGATCGCGCTCGGTGACCCCAAATTGGATGCGCTGATCGTGCAGGCCATGGCGCACAACCAGGATTTGCGCGCAGCCCAGGCGCGCTTGCGCGAATCGCGCGCGCAGCTGCAACAGCAGCAGGCCGCCGCGCTGCCGAAGGTGTCGACCGATGCGGCCGCCTTGCGCATGCGCGAGCCGGATCTTTCAGGACTGCAATCCCTGCAATCCGATACCAGCCCTGGCACGCAACCGGGGCAGCCGTCGTCCGGCACGAATGCATCGCAAGGACGCGGGCCGTTGCAGTTCTATTCCGCAGGCTTCGATGCATCGTGGGAGATCGATTTGTTTGGCGGCACGCGCCGCGCCATCGAAGCCGCGTCCGCGCAGGCAGACGCCGTCGACGCTGACCTGGCCGATACGCAGGTTTCCCTGGCGGCCGAGGTGGCCCAGGCATATATCAATTTGCGCGATCAGCAACAGCGGCTTGCGCTTGCCAATCGGTCGGCCGAACTGGAACAGCAGACGCTCGCCTTGATCCGGCAGCGTCGCGCGCGCGGCGTGGTTACCGATGCGGACGTGGAACGGCAGGCCACGCAGGTGGAAAACACCCGGGCCACGCTGATTCCGCTCGACGAGCAGATCACCGAATCGCTCGACCAGCTCGCCGTGCTCACGGGGCAACCTCCCGGTGCACTGGACCAGCAGTTATCCACGCCGGCGCCGTTGCCGGTACTGCCCGTGTCGGTACCCATCGACAATCCGGCCACCCTGTTGCGGCAACGTCCGGACATCCGTGCCGCCGAACGCCGGCTCGCCGCGAGCAATGCGCAAATCGGCGAGCGCACCGCCGATCTGTTTCCCAAGGTGACCATGCTCGGATTCATTGGCTCCAATGCCGCCGATCCGGGACACCTTGCCCGCAAAAGCGCGCTCACCTGGCTGGGCGCGCCGTACCTGCAATGGGACATCCTGGATTTCGGCCGTACCCGCGGCGGCATTCGCCAGGCCGAAGCCAGCCGCGACGAAGCAACCGCGCGCTACACGCAAACCGTGCTCGCCGCGCTGCAGGATGCCAACAGTGCATTGTCCCGCTACGGCCATCAGCGCGAGCGTGTCGCGCGCCTGCAACAAATCCAGGCCTCGGCCGACCGTTCCGCCGCATTGATGCGCCAACGCTACGATGCCGGTGCTTCATCGTTGATCGATCTGCTCGATACGCAACGCGGGCAATTCAGCGCACAGCAGAATCTGGTCGAAGGCAAGGCCGATCTGCTGAAAGATTACGTCTCGTTGCAGAAGAGCCTGGGGCTGGGCTGGGCCAAGTAGCGTAAAAAGCTTCGTTCGCCAAAGGTGCCGGTAGCGGCCCGTCATGCTGCAACCCTGGACCGGAACCACTGGGCCAGCTGCGTGTTTTCTGTCCGCCACCGGCTCGATTCGCTGCGCGTCGGCGAGCGGCCGGCTACGCTCGCAGCCGCGCTGAAAGCATCGGCGATCAACCGATCCGCATGGACAACTCAACGTCTTCGGCAAACGGCGTGGACAAGTAGCCATGGACAGGCGAGCGCACGCGCGCGAGATACTCGGGGCTGTAATCGGCGTTGTCGGCGACGATGAGCGCGCCCGGTCGCAGGCGGCTCTCCACGAGATCCAGGATCTCCGGGTAAAGCGCCTTGGCGCCATCGAGCAACAGCAAATCGATCGTTTCGGGAAGATCGACGCTCAGCGTCTGCAGCGCATCGCCTTGCCGGATTTCCACCAGATCGATGAGGCCCCCTGCGGTGAGGTTATTGCGGGCCCGCACCACCTTGGAGGCTTCGAATTCGCTGGTGATCAGCCGTCCGCCGCCGTTGTCCCTCAGGGCCGCGGCAAGATGCAAGGTCGAGATGCCGAACGAGGTGCCGAATTCGACGATGGTGCGCGCCCTGCAGCTTCGCGCGAGCATGTAGAGCAATATGCCGGTCTCGCGCGAAACAGCGAGCGGAAAATCCTTAAGGCTGCCGTAGAAGTCGAGATAGTCGTGCTTGCTCCGCATCAGGCGCTCCCGTTCTTCGGAAGAGAGCTGCGCCATGGCGGGGCTCATGACGGGCGAAGCCGTATCGGCCTCTTCGAACAAACGGTGCAGCAAGGGAGCAAGGGGAAGGGTGGTCAGGGTGGTCATGCAAGTCTCCGATACAAAAAAGTGCGTGTGTATTTGCGCCGGATTAGAATGCGACCCATTCGTCAGGTTTGCTATTCGCATTGCCGCGCTCTCATGACTGCCCGCCAAAACCCGAAGATTTCCTCGCGAAAACAGCCTAAACAGGCCCGTTCCACGGAGCTTGTCGCCTTCATTCTGGAAGCGGCAGCTCAGGTTTTGGCTGAGGAAGGTGCGCCGCGTTTCACCACGGCGCGGGTGGCCGAGAAGGCCGGGGTCAGTATCGGATCGCTGTATCAGTATTTTCCGAACAAGGCGGCGATCCTGTTTCGGCTGCAAAGCGACGAATGGCGCCAGACATCGACCCTGCTGCACGACATTCTCACGGACACAGGCAAGCGGCCGCCTGAGCGCCTGCGCCTGCTGGTCCATGCCTTCATCCGCTCGGAATGCGAGGAGGCGGCGATGCGCGTGGCGCTCAATGATGCGGCACCTCTTTATCGCGATGCGCCCGAGGCGCGGGAGGCGAGGGCGGCGGGAGATCGCATTGTCCAGGCCTTTATGCGGGAAGCCTTGCCAGAAGCCTCCGCGGCCACTCGTGCCTTGGCCGGCGACCTGATCACCACGACGCTCAGCGCGGTGGGCAAGCAGTTTTCGGAGAGCCCCCGCACGCCAGCGGAGATCGAGACCTACGCCGATGCGATGGCCGATATGCTTTGCGCCTATCTACAGAAGGTCCATGGCGGCTGATGGGCGTTAGCCCTGCAAAAAGAGCCCGCATGGGGTGATCCCGTAGTGAACCGCCGCGGGCACGCGGGCGTGGCTGTTTTATTTCCTGCGGGTGCGCGGGCCAAAGAAAGCCGCCGATTCGCACTATTCGCTTGAGCGGGTAGCATGACTCGGCTGGCGCCGCCCTTGCTGGTAACCATCGTCCAGCGTGTGGAGGAAGGCGATGATGTCCCGGATGTCCTGGGTGGTGAGCGGCGGGGCATCGCCAGCATGGCGATCGAAAGGGGCGTCGGTGGTGTCCACGTTGCCCTGATAAGCCACGGGTATATCGTTGTATAGCTCCAGCTTGCCGTGTGCATCGTGCGGATAGATTTTTTGCGGGGCGACGTTGCGCAAATTGTAGAAATCCAATACCTGCGTCAGTGAATGGTAGATGCCGTTGTGGAAGAACACGGCGCGCTTGTCCACGTTGCGCAAAGTGGGTGTGAGGAACATGCCGCAGTATTGCGTCTGGCGCGCGAGGTCCTTGCGGAAGGGGCCGCAGATACCAAGATCGTAGTAATGCGGATCGCGGTTGAGCATGAGCGTGTCATTGCGCGGTACGCCCAATGCTTCGTATTGAGTGTCGGTGAACAAGGGCGGCAAGCCATCGCGACTCGGCTGGCTGAGATGGCAGCCGGCGCAGTTGCCTCGCTTGGGGTCGTTGAAAGCGCGCAGTCCACGCAGTTCCGCCGGAGTCAGTCGTGCCTGTCCTTGCAGCCATGCGTCGTACTTGCTGGTGAACGGATGAAAAGATGCGTCTTCGATCTGGAAGCGGCCGATGGCAAACATCGCCTCGGAAACCAGTTGCTGCGGATCATGCAGGATGCCAGGCCCGAACAGCTGCGCGAATCTTTGCCGATAGCGGCTTCGCATCAATTTATTCGCCACCTCGTCGATGCTGGCGTTGGCCATTTCCACCGGATTGAGCAGGGGCAGATAAGCCTGCCGTTGCAGCGAATCGGCGCGACCGTCCCAGAACAAACCGCCTTGTGCCACCATCGCGGGCGCCGCTGGCGCCATGCCGGCCTGCTTGGTTGCACGCGGATCGCCGCGCACGGATGCGGCGATCGCATTCAGGTCGGGCGCCACATCGTTGTCGGCGGGATCCGGCCCGATGCTGAAAGGCGGCTGCCGATATAAATAGGCCAGCGAGAGCGGCGGGCGATAACCGGCCTGGTGCAGATCCTTCCCACCTTGCTGCACGGTCAGCGCATTGGGCGGGTTGTAACCGTATGCCGGACTATGGCAGGAAGCGCAGGACTGCCCTCCCGAGCCCGACAACATCGGATCGAAGAACAGCGATTTGCCCAGCAATGCGACCGCGCTCAGCGGGTTCGCCTGCGGCAATTTCAGAGAGACAGGATGTGGGTTGATGCCGCTGTCATCGGCGGCGTCGCCTTGTGGTTTCGTGGCCTGTTCGAGAAACGCATAGCTGGTGAGCCAGCTGCATGCGCACGCCAGGCCAAGCAGGAGTTTGAAAAGCAACAACGGCTGGCGCGGTGCCGGTGCGCGCGTAGGCGGAGATGGTGAAGTCAAAAGCATGTCCAGGGCGATGGCGTACGGGCGCGACAGGGCCGACAGCAACACCGCTGCCGCATGACATGTCATGCGGCAGCGGCGGTTCACTTGCATGGGCAGGACCAAACCCACGGTCCACGTTCGAGCCGGCGATCAGGAATGCCAGGGCGAGCGTTTATCGGCAACCGGCGTACCCAGGCCCGGATCGAGGAACAGCGGCGGGGCCAGCTCAAACGGGCGGCGGCTGAAATCGAACATACCCATGATGCTACCGGTGATGGCATCGTTTGAACCCTGGCCGATGCGCTCGCCGCGGAGCCAATTGTCCTCGATGAAGCGCACCACCGAGGCCTGCGTGATGCGGGTGTCATCCACATAATTGACGCGCGCATAAGGCGAGATCACCAGGAACGGCGTGCGCGTACCGGGACCGCAGCGGCCGTTGACAGTGCCGCCATTCACGCCCACGCCCTGCTTGGCACCCGGCGCGTTGCAGACCCCCGGCGCATTGAGCTGGTCGGCGCCGATCACCGTGCCTTGCGGCGTGGTGGCATCGAACGACGATGTGCTGGGCGGCGCATAACGATGGTCGTACCAGCCATCGGAGTCGTCATAGGTGATGATGACGGCGGTGCTATCCCAATCGGGCTGCTGCTGCAGGAAGTTGAGCACCTTCACCACGAACGATTGCTCATCCAACGGATCGGAATTGCCAGGGTGTGCATCGTCCACCGCGGGCGGCTTGATATAGCTGACCGACGGGAAGTTGCCCGACGATACGGCGTTGAAGAAATCGTTCACATCGTATTCGTGGTGAACGGGTGTGGAGGTGCTGTCCTTCTGGTCCGTGTAACCGACTTCGGAAGTCGAGGTGGGACGTGTGTGCGCCGGATTGGAAGTGCTTGCGTAATACTGGAACCAGTTGTGATGCGGCGTGTAATCGGTCTCGGTGGCATCCAGCACGCTCGAATAGGTGCTGCGCTTGCAACCGGTAGTGCCGTTCTCGTTCACCGCGGCCAGGTCGAAGCCACCCATGAAGCCGCCCCAGGTGATGTGGTGGGCATTGAGCAGGTCGCCGATGTTCCTGGATGTCATCGACACCGTGCTGCTGGTCGACGAGCAGGTGTCATACGCCGGATCGGTATCGCCGATCAGGCTCAGGCCGCCACGGCCGTCGGGAATGGTCGAGGCCGAGCCCAGCACTACCCTGGCGCCGTTATTGGTGCCCGATACCACGGCGATCGCACCCGGCGTCGAGGGACCATAGGTATCGGTATAGGCGTTGTCGTTCATGGCGAAGTTCTGCGCGTAATTCCACATCGCCGTGACGGTGTTGCCGTCGAAGTAGCCCATCACCAGGCCATGCGTACCGAACGCGCCGGTGGTGGTCACCGTGTTGTTACCCGTATAGGCGGGAAAGCGGTCGGCGGCGCCGTCGTCATACGCCAGCTGCTCCGGCGTATAGCTGTGATTCTGGCCTTCGGTATTGGCCTGGGTGCGATCAAGCCGGAAAGGGTTCACCGCGTTGACGCCATTGATCGGGTTGAGCTTGTTCGGATTGTCGTTCAGCAGCGCCGGCGACAGGCCATCGACGTGGGGTGTCCATGGCTTGGCTTTGAATGCCGGTTCGCCGGATGGATTCGCCGCCACGGGATAGGTACCGAAGTAGTGATCGAAAGAACGGTTTTCGTCGAAGATCACCACCAGATGCTTGATCGGCGTGGCGGTGGGGATTTGATCTTGCGGTGACCGTCCGGCGCCATGCCAGGGAGAATGCGCAGAGAAATCGGCGTTCTGATTCGAGCCTGGATCGACCTGGGCATAGGCCAGCGTGAATCCCATCAGGGCGATCGACGCCGGCAGGAATGCCTTGCGAAACCTACGAAGACTAAACATGTGAAAACTCCTGGAGTGAGTACGACGACAAGGGTTGGTACAGCACCCATTTCTGCGGATTCCCCCTTACGACAGGCCATGGGCCGCGTTGGCACCGCGCAGCCTGTGGCATGCTCTGGATTGAACCACTCGGATATGAAAGTTCCGGGACAGCGGCGCGGGCCTGGGGCGGCCTGAGAGGCTTGCCCAACTTTTTCGTGCTGGTTCAAGCATTTCCGGGAGAACTGCGGAGCGCAGCATGTCGGGCCTCGTCCATATCGACGAGCTTCACGCCCAGCTCGGGTGCATGAGCGCGTTCCCGGTCCAGGTGGGTGGCTTGCCGGTCAATGCGAGACGTTCTTCAACCTTTGCCTCAACGCGCGTTGCGCCAGAGGACTCGCTTGGAGATATGCACAGGCCTGCGCCGAACAGCACGGAAAAGTGGACGATGGACGCCGGCAGGATGACCAAGGCGTTCTACGATAAAGCCGACAGGGAAATGCCGGTCGAGCAGGCCGTCTAACGCAAACGTGCAGCACGGAGTGATGCGCCATGCGGGTGGCGGTTCATCAACTCCATCATTCAATCAGGGGAATGGCGTGTCCAAACGTATTGTTGGTGCTGTTGCCGCCAAGGCGCATCTGGCGCCTGGCGCCTACTTGTCCAAGTCGCTGCCCCCGCCACGATGCTTTGCGCTGGCTCCGCTATACGATCACCTCGTTACGCGCCACGTCGAGATCAAATTCTTGAATGATGACGGCACGCTTGGCGACGCCACGCTGCCGGCCTTTTTCGCGGCGGTTGATGTCGAACTTTGGGCACGACAATTCCTTGGCGACCTGGATCATTTCCTGGCCGCTTTGAACCCGGCCGAACGTGAGGGTCAGTCGGAGCGCGCCATGCTTGCCCGTGCCATCGACAGCAAGCAGGCCATCGTGTCGGGCATCGTTGGCCAGCTGCAAAGTGTGTTTGACTGTTCGGCCTGTGAAACCGATCCGGATTACCAGCAAGCCTTGCAAGCGGCGCGCGCTACGCTCGTGCAGCAGCTGCAACTTGGCCTGAGCAAGGGCTACGACCTTCCGGTGATCGTCCAGCACGATGTCGCCAGCACAGCGCGGCCCGGTGAGAGCGAGGTTTGCATGCAGATACCTGCGCCATTGCGCACCTATCCAGCATTGCCTAGCGTCGTCGAACAAACGGCAGTAGCCAGCTTCGATCCGCCGAATGGCTTGCGACAGCTCTCCCTGTGGACCTACAGGCTTGGCCTTGCACACGAGTTCGCGCCGCAGGACACGCTGCGGGTGACCACCGAATTCAATCTGCAGCGCGGGGTGTCCCGGCGACAGATCCCGGCTTCCGGCCCCGACCTGTTCAGCGCCATGGCGCAATACATGGCAGTTGCCGAAAAACTGCGGAAGTTGCTCAGTGTCCCGCCGGAACCTAAATCAGGCGAAAGAGCCTTTTATGTGAACGCAAGCCAGACTTTTGCCGACCTCGTGGCGGCGGTTGCCAAACAGTGGCGCATTCGTCCGCCGCACAAGAGCGCAAGCCTGCCTGAAAATGATTTCGTTGCCGGGATCAGCCATACGTTCGGCCTGCGTGTGGCGTATTCGAAAAGCAGGCAAGCCATCGAAAGCGTATCCCTCACCCGCGAGCCGCCAACGGCTGGAGCGGAGAAAGAGTGGCCTGAGTTAGAAGTGCTGCTTGAAGACGGCCGCCGCGTGCCGTTTCTGGCGCAGACGCCGGATCCGTCGAGCCTTGCCGCCGTTTACGTACCGGCGAATGGTTCGGAGGTTCCTGCGTTCGCCCGGCAAACCTTTCAACTGGCGTGGAGCGGCCTTAACGTATCGACGTTCCAGAATGCACGCTCCCGCATGTCCATCGTGCGCAACGAAAGCCTTCTTTACGATCCGTTGTGCCCGGAAAACGCTACACCGCGCACGAATCCCGTGTTCCTGCTCAGAACCGCAGAAGAGGTGGCAGGCAACAGCGTCGCTCCCTTGATTGAACGAAACGATGCGCAGGACATGGAGGGTGCGAATCTGCACGAGGCACTGGAAAGCGCGTTCCAATCCCTGTTTCCGTCGGACAGCCTGCTGGCAACTGCACCGGTTACATGCCAGCTTGATTACTGCTACGAACTGGCCTTTGGCGATGGCTTGCCCGATGGCAATGCACCGGGCCGCGTCCGGATGCCGGTCGTGTTTTATCCGGATAAGCCGTTGCCCGGAATGGCCCGGGCGCTCGCCAACGCGGGCCAGGAATGGATCGACAGCTATCAGCCCGCTCATGAAGGAGCAGGCTGGATACTTAACATCGTCCTTCATTCGGGCCTTGAGCCAGCGATGCACCCTTTAATCAAGGCAGATGTGTTCTATCGAATCGAAGAACAGCCGCCAAGGACCCATGCCGGGGCGCGGGTTCAGTAGTCGCGAATATCCAGCGCTATAAAGCAATGCGCGCTATAGGCTTGCCCGGTCGACGGCCAAGCCAGCTGGCCCAGCAGGCGATCGCCGCCCGGCCACGGCTGGTTATCCAGTAACGCCTCGGTAACCATCGAGCCGTCATCGGCGCGGCGAAGGAACAGGCGGACCCAATGCAAGTGACCGCCCAGCGATTCGTTGCGCAGGGCATCTTGCAAGCCCGACAACAAACTTTCGGGCGCAGCCAGGTCATCACGGCTGAACGCCAATGGGCCAATGAATACATCCCAGCTGCGCATGCCAAGCTCCCAGCTTTGCAACCGAATGCGCCGGTCATCGGTGACGTACCAGCATGCGGCCAATAGCACGTACAAGACGTTGCGTTCGAATGCGTTCAATGCATCGCGCACGCCGGCGTCTCCACGTCCATGGCCGGCAACGCTTTCCTCGATATGGCGTTCCTCGCTGATCACCACATCCACATCCAGCCGGCCCGGCGCGCCTTCGGCGCCTTCCTGCCAGCTCGCCCGCACGGCGGGAAAGTCGCCGTCAGTCACCAGCCAGTCTTCATCCAATTCCAGTTCCACGCCGTGGCGCTCGAACAGGCGAAGCAAATCAGCTTGCACGGTGTTGCCGTTCATCGGGTAACTCCTGAAAGGTAAGGCGAGGACGGTGCATGATAACGAGCATCCTTAAGTCCTTGGGGCGGGAGGGGCCAGCCCGAAGAAAAAGGTCCGGAAGCTTCTGCGCGCTGGCGGGATTGCATCGCGGCTGATCGACCTGCGATTTCGGTAGCAACGAAGCGTCGCGAACAAGCGGGCTAGCGTTCCAAACAGGAGCAGGGCCACGACCATTCGAAAGCACGTGGGCGGCCAGAGAGCGGTTGAGTCGCCATGTGCTCTGCGTGCTACGGAGAGATATCGAGCCGCCTTGGCAGCAAGCCGAAGGCCATCACTGCCAATACCATGTGAAACCGGCAAGGAAAGCACGCTTTGCAGGCTCGAACAGAGACTGCGACATGGCATTCACATTAGCGCGAGCATCGTCCCACGGATTCGAATGCCCTGACCATAAAGGTGAACCTTCGATGGCGGTCCAATTCAGCGCCACGCTAAATGCCAAGGCCACAGCACTGCCGCATTTCTGGGAACATACGGTTGGCAGCGGCCATGCGACGCTAGCGCTACGCGCGGATTGGCAATCGCAGATCAAGCGCGTGCACGAGGAACTTGGCATCCGGCACGTTCGCTTTCACGGCATTCTTTCCGATGACATGAGCACCCTCACCGTTGAGGGCGAGCATGCGATCTATTCTTTTTTCAACGCCGACCAGATCTTTGATTTTTTGCTTTCGATAGGCATGAAGCCATTCGTGGAGCTGAGCTTCATGCCGTCCGCGCTCGCCTCGGGAGATAAGACCGCTTTCCACTATCGCGCGAATGTTACGGGGCCAAAAGACCTCGCCCGGTGGTCGGTATTGATCCGCAAGCTGGTCAGGCATTGGATCGATCGATACGGCTTGGCCGAAGTCCGGCAGTGGTATTTCGAGGTGTGGAATGAACCCAATCTCACCGTATTCGGCAGCGGCAAGCAAGACGACTATTTTGAGCTGTATCGCTATACGGCCGAAGCTATCAAGGCCATGGACGCTTCTTTGAAGGTGGGCGGGCCGGCAACTGCCGATAACGCATGGATCGCCGATTTCATGGGCTTCTGTGCGCAGCAACAGGTCGCGTATGACTTCATCAGCACGCATCACTATCCGACCGATTCCTTTGGCAAGCCCGACGACGACACCGTCACGCAACTTGCGGACAGCAAGCGCAGTGTCCTTCGCGAAGAAGCGCGCGAGGTCCGCCGCCAGGCAGGAGAGCGGCCGGTGTATTACACGGAATGGTGTACCTCCTCCAATCCGCGCGACGCCATGCATGATGATCCCTATGCCGCGGCGTTTATCGTCAAGACCGTGATGGAGGCGCAGGGCCTGGTCCAGGGCTACAGTTACTGGGCGTTCTCGGACATCTTTGAGGAAAATTACTTTCCATCGCAGCCGTTCCAGGGAGGCTTCGGCTTACTGACGATCCATGGCGTGGCCAAACCTTCCTTTCGTGCTTACGAACTGCTGCATGGGCTTGGCACGGAAACAGTTCCCGTGCATGGCCAGCACGAGACGGTCGATGCATGGCTCATTCGCGGTGCCGATTTCGCCACGGTATTGCTTACTAACTTTGCCCTGCCACGCCACCCCATAGAAAGCCAATCGGTTTCTTTCCTCATCGATCAGCTTCCCGAACACGCGACGGCTACCATTCGGCGGATAGATCACGAGCATGCAAACGCCAAGCGTCGCTGGGAGCAAATGGGCAAGCCCGACTATCTCAGTTCCAGCATGGTGGCCGAGCTGCATGAAGCGTCGCGCATGGAAGAGACCAAGCTGGAAATTGGAAGGCAAGGGGACCGCTGTGAATGGCTGATTGAGATGCCTCCCCAGTCGGTAGCCGCCATCCGCTTGCAATACGGGCGGTGACACGCCTTGCCGGAGCAGGTGCGCTGCATGCACGCAAATCCATGTCCTGATGGCCAGCCCTGCCAAAAAGATGCGAAAATTTATAATTAATGGCCGCCCTCGCAGCGGCGACTGCCCCCAGAGACTCCGTGAAGACCCCTCCAAGCTTGCAGGCGCTGATCGATGACGGCGTTATTGATGAAGTGCTGCGGCCACTTAAGAGCGGCAAAGAAGCCGCGGTCTATGTCGTGCGCAGCGGCAACGAAGTGCGGTGTGCGAAGGTCTACAAAGACATGGCACAGCGCAGCTTCCAGCAGCGCGTGCAGTATCAGGAAGGTCGCAAGATACGGGGCAGTCGGGAAGCGCGTGCGATCGGCAAGGCCAGCAAGTATGGGCGCAAGCAGCAGGAAGTCGCCTGGAAGAACGCCGAGGTTGATGCGCTCTACCAATTGCGCGCCGCGGGCATGCGCGTGCCTGAGCCGTATGGCTATTTCCACGGCGTACTGGTGATGGAGCTGGTCACCGACGCCGAAGGTTTCTCCGCGCCACGCCTGGGTGAGGTTGAACTCAGCGCGGAGCAGGCGCGTGACTACCACCGCGTGCTGGTGCGGCAGGTGGTGCTGATGCTGTGCTGCGGGCTGATTCACGGCGATCTGTCCGCCTACAACGTACTGGTTGGTCCGGATGGGCCGGTGGTCATTGATTTCCCGCAAGTGGTCAGTGCCAGCGGCAACAATGCGGCGCGCACGATGCTGCTGCGTGACGTCAACAACCTCACTGCACACCTTGGACGTTGGGCACCCGAGCTGCTGGAGACGTGGTACGGCGAGGAAATCTGGGCGCTGTTCCAGGCCGGCGAGTTGCGTCCCGATACCGAGCTGACCGGCGAGTTCACGCCAGACGAAACCGAGGTCGACCTCGACAGCATCCGCCAATCCATCAATGATGCACGCGAAGAGGCGCTAATCCGGCAGCAAGGCCGCGAGGCGGCAGCGGAAGACTAGGGCCTGTCAGCAGCCTCGGCGCATGCCGGACTCAGAATTTCTCGCCCATCGGCAGATAGCGCCACATGCCCGGCGGCATCGCGCCGTTCGGGCCTTTGCCCAACGCGATCCTGCCGATGCGCAATCGGCGGATCGACACGATGCCCAGCCCGACCTGTCCGCACATGTCGCGCAACTGTCCGTCTTGCACGCCCTTGATCGCGAAGCGCAGGCGCGTCTCGTTCTGCCAACTGACTTTGCACGGCGGCAACGCACGACCGTTGAAACGCAGGCCGTGGTTGAGCCGGCGCAGGCCGTCCGGCGCGATCTCACCGCTGGTTTCGACGATGTATTCGTGCTCGATGACGCCGGCGTCCTCGGTCAGGCGGCGCCGTATCCGGCCATCCTGGGTCAGCACCACCAGGCCACTGGCCTCGGCGTCCAGCGATACCGGTGACGTCAAACGATGGAAATGGCGTCGCAGCAGACGTTCGCCACTGGGATCATCGGCCCAGCGTGTCGCCGGCGTCACCAGGGTCCTGGCGCACTTGTCGCCGTCGGTTACGTCGACGCCTGGTGGCTTGTGCATCAAGATCGTGGCCGGCTCTACCGCTTGCCGTCGAGCATCGGGGGCGAGTTCGACCCGCTCGACGGTTACCTTGTGTTGCGGTGCCTCGATCACCTGCCCATCCACCGACACCCAGCCGTTCCGGATGAACTGCTCGGCTTCGGCACGCGAGCGGCCGAACAGCTCGGAGACACGATGAGCGAGCCGGACGGGAGCGGACATAGGAATAGCCAGGGAAACGAGACGCGCAGTGTACGACCGGAACGTCTCGACGTTCGGAAAGACGACTGCTTCGGGGAGGGCCGGGCGATAGCGCCGCGCAACGCATCCAGGCTCGACCGGGAAACGCACCGCAATTGCGCCCGCGCTCCCCGGCGCGGGCTGCAAAGTTCCAAGCGCATCTATGAAACAGGAAATCTATTCAAGGACCCTGACGCCACGCCGCCAGGGTTGGGCTAGTGATCATTGCTCGCCGAGCTGCGCGACACCACGCGGATGATATTCATCATGCCCAGGTCTTCGTGGCCGAGGATATGGCAATGGAATACGAAATCGCCCACATCCGGTCCGCGAAAATCCATGCGCACTTTGACGCTGGGATAAGGATGCTGCGGATTGCCATCCCAGTACGGCACCTGCACCGTATCCAGGTACTGGCCGGTCACGCCGGGAGCCTGTTGCGAGCCATTGGTTTCGAAATTGTCTTGCGATTCGACCAGGAAATGAATCTGGTGGATATGGAATTCGTGGTTTTCCGTGGTGCGGTTCTGAATCACCCATTCCTCCACCGTGCCCTGGGTTGCCACGATATCCGGCGGCATATCGGGGTCAAAGATATGCTCGGGTTTGCCTTCCACCGCCATGTAAAAGGCGGGCGGTTTTTGATCGAAATAAATCGTCCTGAGCTGGGCCACCTTGGCTTGCGCCAAGCCCCCGAACCGTTGATGGCCGACACTTTCCCCGGTGAAGGCCGGCAAGCGATCCAAAGCTAGGCCCGCAGGTTGCGGCATTCGCCCGTCTACCGTCTGTATCGTTGCCAGGGGACGCGCGGGGTCGTTACCGAAGGAAGAGTTGGTATCGATCTTCTGCGTAACCAACTGGGCCAGGTTCACGCTCTGCGGCGGTGCGTCCACGATAAATTCGGCACGCCCCGCCGGCGGCAGCACGATTTGCTCAAGCCCGATCGGGGCGCCCGGCCGCTTGCCATCCTGGGAGCCGATCGCCACACCGTCGCGCGCCACCAATTGCATGGTTTGCGCTTTTCCGTCCCATAGGTAACTCAGATTAAGGATCGTATCCGCGGATGCGTTGGCGACGCGCCAGAATTGCTTCTCGCCGCGCTGCATCAGCAACACCGCAGGCACGAATTGGGTCGAGGTGGCGCTGGTGGGCGACGTGATCGGCACGTAATTGAGCGTCACATCCCAGGAAGGAACGCTTCCGCCAGCCTTAACGCCCGTCGGTATCGTCTGATCACGCACCACCAGCACGCGCTGACGCATTCCCGCCACAGCCGATTGCACATCTTCGATGCCGTCCACGACGATCGCACCGGCTGCGCCACCTTGCACGATCGACTCCGATATGCCGTGGATATGCGGGTGATACCAATACAGTCCAGGCGGTTCGTTGCTGGGAAACTTCACGTTGTATTGAAACGTCTGGCCTGCATTGACCAATGTCTTGATCACATCATCCTGATGGCAGGAGGGCGAGACATTGGCGCCATGGAAATGAAGGTTGACGGAGGAGCTGTCCATCACCGCCGCACCGCAATGCGGCCCGCTGAGCGCCATGATTTCGGTGCCCGGGGGTACATTGTTGGTCAAGGTGATTTGCAGGCTATCGCCCGGACGGACATGCAAAACGGGATTTTGCTTGCCGTCCGGCGTCATGAAGCAATAGAGCGTGCGGCCCGTTTCATCCTGCCGGCTCTGATAGGAAAAACGCACGCGCAATACGCCATCGTGGCTGTAAAGCGCCGACTCCGGCGCAACTACGCTGCCCGCCGCAGGACGGGAACACGGATTATCGACGGGAGCAACGGGCTGTGGATGATCGGTCGATTGCGCGCTGACGCTGCTCGCCGCAAATACCGTGAAGAAGATCGAAAGCCCATAACAGAACAACCCACTACGTGGACGCATGCGAACGACCCCCTAACAACTGGATTCAATGGCAACGGATTGGCAACGGCATCGGCCAGGCAGTGCAAGATCAGGCATGGCTCCCCAGCAAGATCTTCGTTGCGTCAGCCTGGCGGCTCAAAGCGGAAGGTACTGTTGCAGCGCAGGCGTGCAACGCATGTGAACCGGCGCTGCGGAGCTTAGCCGGATCGCTGCGTCTGCGGCCGAGGTTGGAGGCGCGTGGCCACGGGCGCCTTCGGCGGGCAGTCCGGCCAGTTACTTTGCTACAACCATCTGCAAACCCGCTATCTGGAAACCGAATTGCAGCGTGACTAACTATCCGGATATTCCGGACGGTTCGAGAGGAGGGCGGCCGCAAGGTACGACGCCACATCGATCACTACAACCTCGATGCAATGCTCGCCCCGGTTACCGAATGAGAGCGGTGCGCGGTACAGGCTGGATGACGTGCACCTCACTGCCAATAGCGGTGATACGTACTTCGTATCGACTGCGCGCGCGCATTCGCGATTAGCACGTATCCCATGCAATCGAATGCACATCGAGCGGGATCGCAGGCCGCAACGATCTGCCGCTCGATGGCCGTATCGGCATCGGTCCGAGTCAAAGCCTCCCTGGCCGCGCAATTTGCGGGTTATTGGTACTGGTTTCGCCCGGACGATCGCACTCGCGAAGGCAACATCTTGCAGTTACTGGGTTGTTGCATGCCAGTCGTATGCCACGCCGTTGGTTACGAAGCGGGCGCTGCCATCGGCCAGGCTGACGACCATGATCTGATCCGTGGTGACTCCCGGCGCGGGCGGGTACTGTTCAGTGTGGCAGTTGGCGAGCATCCGCGTACCATCCGGCGATACGCGCACCGGACGCCACAACACCGTTGTGTTCGCATCCATGGTGACGCACGGTGAGGTTATCTTGCGCAGACCCGATCCATCGGTGTTGACGGCGTAGATTTCGGTATCCCGACTCGAGACGGAAGACAGGAATGCCTGGTTGCCGTCCGGCGAGATCAGCACTTGGCCCGTAATCCCGAACGTAACCACGTTGCTGGGATCGGTAAGCGCGACCGTCTGGCCCGTCAGCATGTTCTTCGCACACCACACGACAGGCGACTGGCTGTTCGATGCGTTGCAGGGACCGGGATCATTGGTGTCGGAGACCACGCCGTAGACCACCTCGTGGCCGTCATACGAAATATCACCGACGCCCCATCCGGCATAGGGTGCCCTGATGTTCGCCTCGACCAAGGTCGCCATGCCGGTGGTGGCATTGATCAAGTAGAGATCCGCTTCCGGATTGAGAAACCGGTCGGCGCGCACCGCATAGGCCAGCAGGCTGCTGCCGTCGCCCGACCAGCGGATCGCCTCGATTCCGCAGTAATACCAGGTGGCTGCGCACCAGAGCTTATGGTTGTTGGAGCCATCCGATTGCATCAGGCTCACGCAGGAAGGGTGTCTGCCGTCCAGGGTGTCCGGGACATTGGCGTAGGCAATCTGGTCGTTACCGGCCGGTCCCCAGCTGACCGAGCCATAGCTCGGGCCATCGCTCGGCGATTGCAGATCATCGGGGCTATAAAACATCGGCGGAGTGCGCAGTCCATATGCATTCACGATGAAGTACTTGCCGTGGTAAGGCGTGGTACCGACGTAATGAGGGAGCGCAGACTGCGCCTGAAGATATACGCTCCACGTCCCGCTCGGATTGAAGGCATTCGTCAGCCACAGGTTTTCGTAGCCCGCGACGCCAGGCATGTCGAACTCGCCCGTGGCGTAGGGCGTCAGCTGTCGCTCCTGGAGGCCATCGTCGCCGATGATGAAGATCGCCGAACCAGTAGGTGTATTGAATCCATCGACCATACCGGACATGGTTCGCGAAAAAAGAACCGTGCCGGGAGATGCTTGCGCGGTAGCGGCCAACGGATAGGCCGCGAACGCGGCAGCGAACAAACAGACAAGCGCCACCAAGGCGCGGCAACGCGAGAGAATTTGCATGACACTCTCCTTCGGCCACGGCAGCCGCCATGGCGCTAGCTCGGATTACCGGCGCATCATGCTGATCGACACCCCAACCTGCGTCGGACGAGGCAATTTAAGCTCGTATCCGTATGTACCCGGTGAAGCCCGGGCTGCCGCGCACCGCCGCACCTGGAAGCTGCGGTGTGCGCAGGATGGACTGCCTTCAATGCATAGTCCGTTGGCACCAGCGACGCGGTTGCTTCCGCACGGACTTCCATGCGCGAAGCTTTTGGCTGGTGAGCTGAGGCCGCGTTCTCGGCATAACTCCGGAACAAGTATGCCACCCTCGGCCCGCTTAAGTATGGCAATGATCAGGTTATCGCTAAACGAGACTTCTTCGTGGAACCTCCTCGGAAAGATTGCGAGGAAATTCCACTACTGATGCCAGTTAATTTGTGAGGGGATTACCGGGGATTGCCAGCTCGCCCATGGGAATTGGCGGCAACAATATCGCACCTATTGGATCGATTGTTGGTCACTCGAAATGTCACTTGATAGCCATGGATAGTTGCTTCTATAGTTCTCGCACGGGTTGCTGCACCCGCCGACTCGCGCCGCAAGGTATGGCAAAGCCAGTGATCTAGTAAGAATAAAGTTGGTTCTCATGATTCTTCAATCGTGCAGCCAAGGCAACGCGAGTCCTCGAAAGGCTGCCTAATTTGGAGCAACTCATGAGTGACTTGCATAAGGCGCGTGCGCGTCGGCTTGCGACCTATCTGGCCGAAAAATATCAATTGAAAATTCCTCATACGCAGGCTTTGGAGGCCATTGCGGCGACGGAGGGTATGCGTAATTGGCAGACCTTGGTCGCGCAAAGCCGCGGCGGCGAGGATGTATTCGGTGGTTCACTTGATCCTGAAAGCCTGGAAAACTCTGTCCACCGGCTGCTCGGTGCTGCTGTTGCAGTCGAGGCCACGCACGTAGATCTTATCTTCGATCCCAACAAGCAAAACATTAGCGGTCGTTTTCGAGCGCGCGGGAAGAAGCTCGAAAATCGCAAAAAGCTCAGCGGCGAATGGGTGCGTCGCATGATCGATACCATCGTGGGCATGAGCAGTCCATTGGAAGGCGTGGATGGGGTGAAACTGCTTGATGGCTCCGTAAGCGAAGCTATCGGCATATATAGAGGAGAGGTGGTCAACACGCCGCTCCATGGCGGCGGTCAGTACATGACAGTTGTGCTGATGTATTCAGAGTCCGATCGATATAAATTTGAAATGGCCGCTGCCATGAGGGAGGGGAAGCTAGACGGGCGTACTGAAATGGTCGCGCTTAACGAGCAGCTGTGGCGGCATTTAAGTGAGCTGCAGGTCTTTGGTAGCAGCCAGCTAATTCCATTTGTAGTGGAACTGACTCAGGTGACATTGGATGACGAGGATCAACATGAAGCTCATTCGATTGCGTTTGACGTCATAAAGTACGGTGTCAATCCCCTCGCTGAAACGGTGCTTTCGTGGCGAAAGGCGGAAAGCGAATCTATCCGTGCGTTGGGAACTGCGCTCCTTAAAAAGCTCAATGTAAAACCATAAGTGCAAGCTGGCCCAGCGCCAAGCTTGACGCTGGGCCGATTTGGCGGACGTTTCTACCTGTGTCTCGGCGATCTGTGGCCTGTTCGCCTCGCTGATATCGCAGCTCAAGGAGCTACAGGAAGAGAACAGGCGCCTGAAGAAGATGTATGCCGATGCTCAGCTCAGCGCGGATCTGTTGAAGAAGCGACGGCAAAAAAATGGTGAGGCCATCTCAACGCCGGGAGATGGCCCGATGGGCGGTTAAGGGTGGGCGCACGAACATATAGCCATCCCAGAAGATGGTGCTCAAGTAGCGATTGTTCGACAAGTGGAAACTCCTCTATCTGGGAGCTGACCGTTGTCCGGCCAGTACCGCTACTCGGATATCTCCGTCGCGCGTAGGTTCTGCTTGAATTTCGAATACAGGGCGCAGCAACGTGGGCAGTGCTATACGATCAATTCTCAGCATGATCTAGAAACTCCGCACGAACCTGAGTAGTTCATCGCCCATGATGAAACCATGCGGCCAGCATTCGGCGGCGTCCATCCATTCAATAGGTTTCACTACCCGTGCCGACACGAGATAGGCCGCTGCAGCGCTGAATCGACGGGGTTCCCAGCCAAGCGCCTGATACATGTTATCGGTCTGCACCTGTTCCGTATCCAAATTGATCAAGTGCACAGCGAGATCGCGCGCGTCCTTTTCCGGTTGCCAACCCATGAAGTCACTGTCAAACGTAGCGAAGAGGTCCGATTTGGGCCAAATAATAGCGTCCCCGCCCAAATAATCCCGCTTCTCCAGTAGTCCAGCGCCGATGAGATCAAGAACGCCGATTCGCACGTCAGGCGTTGGCAATCCGGTTGCCTCCTGGAGTTCAGTATAGGTAGCCTGAGGCTCCATCGGCCGTCCGTTTGGGCTGTTACGTACGAAATACTCGGCGATCACCCGTGCTGCGGCGGACCAAGTTGATCCGGGCGAATGCGATTGAACGTATTGCGGACTTTCACCCAGCAGAGGCTTCTTGCTAATTCCCTGGATTTCTCCAGCCAATGTGTTCAAGCCGCCTTCATCGAGCTTGAACTCGGGTGTAAGCCTAGTTTTTAGAAACGGCGAGACTGCCGCCAACGGAAGATTGTGACGAAGGCCAATGAATTTTGCGCTTCCCTCGACGGCACTCATCAGCCCGGCATCAATTTCTTCATTGACCCAGGATTTCATGATGGACGTTTCGGTCAACAACACGATGAAGTGTGTGCAGCTGCCGAGACCCTCTTCCATCTTTCGGCGAAGGCTGTCACCGTATCCGATCTCCCACGTGTCGTACCAGACGTTGATGCCGCGCTGCATAAGCCCCTCAGCTAACGGCTCGACTATGCTTTTGTCTTCGTGGGCATGTGCTACATAGACCAGTCGCTCGCGCTTGGCCGGTTCGTTCATGGCGTGAACTTCTCCTTTGTTGAGACCCAACCTTTGCTCCACTGCACGCGCAAAAGCGGGCGAGCCACTGGTATGGATCGTCCAGCTTTCGTTCCCAATACTACGCACGAAGACGGGTGCATGCTTGCCCGTTTGCGGGTCAACGACGGAGGCGGCTTTGCCATGCAGGTCGTCGGCAAGCTGCTCAAAGACGTCATCTAAAATGCCTTCGAAGAAATCGTCAGCAGACATCCTTCGACCTCCTTGGCGAAATTCGATCGTCATGGTGGCCCCTGGCTGTGATCACAGCCCGTCACGTTGGGTCGAGCGAGGCATGTCCGGGCGCAATGCTCGTTGTCTGCGGACACAGCTGTCCCTAATGTTTTTAGACCCAGTTAATGTACCGTATCGTTGTCTCAGATGGTGAGACGATTTGTTGAATGCACTGAGATCAGGTTATACGACGGTACCTAGGCTTGCTTGTATGACTTAGCCGGATCCGTGTGCGGAGATCTGTCTACTGGTTATGGCTGATTACCGTTTTGACCAATTTATGGTTGAGCACAAAACGAGGTTATAGATGTCCGGCCGAAAATAATTTGCCCAGTGCAAACTATTGAATTTATCAACATACACGACGGTTTATGCTTACCGTCCATCATAATTGGCGATTTCCGCCAAGTTTTGCTTTAAGCCAAATACGATGCGCGATCTCACAAAGTTTGGCCACAGCCATCTCGCATAGTTTGGCCGTTTAAAGCAAACGAGCTGCAAGGCTGTGAATAAGTTTGGAGGGTAAGCTCCAAATGAGCGTTACGTCAGCACGAACTCGCTGACCGAGGCCTTGCCAACGATCTGGTGCGCCAGCACTTCGGTCATTACGGCCACGAATGCGGCAACAACTTTGGCAGGCGTCCCTACTCTCCGGTGTTCGAAAAGTAGTGCGTCATGCATTGGCAAAACTATGGTTACGTCGTCTATCTTATCGACCTCGAGCAGTGCTCTCTTGAAAATTAAGGAGGCGGTGCCCTGCACGACTTGACTGACAGCAGATCGTTGTTCCTTGCCCGTGAGCCCACCGCTACCGCCGCGCTTGAAGTGGTTACCGAGTACCGTGGAGATTCGGCCATCGCGTTGAAAGTTTGCGCATATTTCCTTTTTCCACTGCTCGTATCTCGTAAAGAGCCGGAATGCTTCTTTCGCACGTGCACGTTCCGCGCCTAACGACACCGCAGCGTCGATCAGGGAATTGCGGCTCATTCCATAGGCATATGACAAGAATAGCTGTTTGGCTGCCTTCCTGTTTGCGGTGAGACCGAGATGAGTTGTTGCGAAGTCTTCGTACATATCGCCTTCCACATAGAGAGCGGCGAGCTGCGGATCTTGAGACAGAGCTGCCATGATGCCGACTTCGTACTGATCGAAGTCAACGTAACAGAGGTTGGCTCCCTTGTGGGCCGTAATGATTGACCGGTACTTCTTGGGAATGTTCTGAAGAGAAGGGCTTCGCAGATGTACCCGCGAAGTCCGCGAACCGAAGACATCGATGATCGGGCGCGTACAGCCACTCGACAGAGTCAGCGACGACAGCACTCGTTTAGCTCCGTCAAAATTCTGAAGCGCGATTGTGTCGCTACCGAAGTCATCCTTGTGGGGCACGAACTCCAGTACATATTCCATGGAAACGCCATCGAATTCGAACCCAGCAGCGCGAAGCCTGTTTTCAATTGCCGACCTAGACGGCGTCTCGAGAGGCATATCGTGCTTTGCGGAATAGTTCTTCAAGCACAAGAAGTAATCATGCTCCGCCTCGCGGCGCTTCTCAGACAGGCCGCTGGCATTGATGGCAATTCCGGCAGACATGGCCTTTTGTAGGAGGCGATATACGGGCACCTCAACCGTAAAGAAGCGTTCAATTTCGCCATCGGCACGAGCCCGTTCACATAGTGTCGTGAAAAGTTTGGCGATAGCGACCGCGGCCTCCTTTGCAACGTCCGCGTTGAAGTCGATTCTTCGATTAAACATGCGCTTGTATGCAGAGCTAATTTCCGGGCGGGCGCCGAATTGTTCAAGTTCATTGGTGACGTCCAGCTTTTCTCTGTTGAGTCGATCGTCGGGATTACCACTGATCGAAATCTTGAATTCGTCGACATCTATGACCGTGGCTGGCAGGTCACCTGCCATGTCATAAAGGACATCACGGATCAACCAGAAGTCGTGGCATACGACGGCACCCGAAAATGCCACGATGTCGGCGGCGCTTGCCTCCTCCAGCCGATCGTTCTCAAGCCAATAAAAGGAATCAGCCCCGCGGCCGGAGAAGTCCTTGAAAAAGAGAAATAGCTTCCATTTGAGGTCAGTCATATTCGCTGATCTCGTCGACAAGATTCAGTATGTCGGATTGCTCGCGGACAGCAAAAGGGAGTCCCTCTTCATTTTTGTAGTGCTCAGTGCGGGACCTGGTGGCTTTGAGTCCCGTGGGTACTTTGCCGTAGAGAGGACGGAGGCTTTCATCGTCTAACACCGAAGAAGAGATCAGCAGATAGCGGGCATTCTGGTAGGGTAGGTTGTCGAAACCGGCGATACTTCTTTCGATCAGTCTCTTTTCGTCGACGCAACGAAGCCAGATTAGGATGGCCGCAGCCTCTCCCGATCGCATGTCCTGCTGTAGTTTGCGATCAGCGAGTGCAACTAGGTCTTCGGAGCGATATTTTCGCATAGCCAGAAGCAGCCAAATGTTGTAGTTCTGCCATTCATGAATGGCTTTATCGTCGGCTAGTAAAAATGCCTCGAGTACCGGCAGGCAGCGCCCTTCACGATCAAGAATCGCGATAAGGCGACAGTATTGGTCCGTTGTCACCGCATGATCTGACAAGGATTTAGAAAGGGTGTCGAGTAAGGAGGTGGCCAATGCGTCGCTTACGTCAAAAAGTCCGGATTCGACTATCTGGGCGACGCGGTTTACGGCAAAGCGAAAGGGTCGCGTTTGTGTGTCTCCGGTTCTGATGCAATTGGCCAAGATCTCGAAAATATAGGTGAAGGAACGGGTCACAACGCGGCGACTTCTCGATTGCCACATCTGATTAATCGCCGTCGTTGTACTGTCCTGAGAGGGAAAAAACTTGACTAAATCTTCCTTAGGTGACTCGGGAGGTAATATCGCGGTCTTGGTGGCGTTGATGTTTAGTCCGACCGTTCTCAGTTGCCGGATGAGGTCCTGCAAAGCTCGGCGGCCCTGAAGTTCGGTGTCGGCAATGATGCGGATGTCATCCACATAGCGGTAGTAGTCGTACCCCTTCTCCGTCATCCACTGATCGACGCCGGTCAGTAGGGTATTTGACAGGAAGGAGGAGGCGTCGCGATTCTGCGGAAGTCCATGGCTGCCACTGAAAGTCCATTGCCCTAATAGTCGGTCGAGGGTGCTTATCGCGTTGCGAATCTGTAGTTTCTCGGAACCTGTTGCATCCAATTTCGGAATGGCTTTCTCTAGCCCGGCAATGATCTGCTCGCGAGAAATGTTTTCAAAGAAATTACTGAGATCGGTAACCAGCAGAAATTTACGCGAACGGACAAAGGTGAGAGTCACTCCCTCGAAGGTCAACCAGCGGCTGATCTTATTTTTAAAAAGATATTTCCTGTTCTGAGGATCCGGGTTGTAGCGGTAACTTAGTACCCTGTGTCCTAGGAGCTTGTCGAAGTACGGGATTAGGAAGCTACAGATCGCCTGATAGATGAAGCGATCGAAGAAGTCAGTCTCTAACCCGTAACGTTCGCCAAATCCTTTCTTGGGGATGTTTCGTACGACGCTCCGTGTACCGGCGTAGACGCCGTTCCACTCCTGGAGCATCGAAATAATGATGCGCTTGGCTTCGTCCGGCGCATTAAACAGATCGTCGTACTGGAGGCAGTCGAAGTACCAGTCGTCGCGCATATCCTGGCGAAGATGTTTCAGCACGACGTCGAACTGGATCGGAAAGCCGAGTGCCTGTCCCTTTTGCCAAAACGCTGGCCTCAGGACATAACCTTCATCTAACTGTTCGTCGCTTGCCACCACGGCGGGTTCCTTTTTTTGGCTGATCTAAGGATGCTCTGATTTATTCCCGACTTGGTGCATCCTAGACCCATCGCCTTGAACCCGTCACGCCCATGAAGCAAACCACCTTCGCCTCGTTGGACTTTGACGCCAAGAAGAAGCGCACGCGCCGCGAGGTGTTTCTGTCGGAGATGGATCAAGTGATGCCGTGGTCGATGCTCGAAACGATCATTGAGCCGCATTACCCGAAGGCAGGCCGTCGTGGTCGGCCACCGATGCCGTTGGGTACGATGCTGCGCATCCATTTTATGCAGCAGTGGTATGCGCTGAGCGACCCTGGAATGGAAGATGCGTTGTACGAGATCGAATCGATGCGGCACTTCGCCCGGTTGGACTTGGGTGATGATGCGTTGCCCGACGAAACCACGATCCTGAAATTCCGCCGCTTGCTGGAGCGGCATGATCTGGCCGGAAAGCTGCTGGAGGCGGTCAACGCCCATCTTGGCCAAAAGGGTTTGTTGCTGCGCCAGGGTAAGATCGTGGATGCCACGCCGCGGGCAATCGTTGCGCCCGCGGCCACGACCGAGGGTACTTCGAAGGGCCGAGTACGATCCGAAGCGGACCTTAGATGGATTACCGATTGATCAAGAACTATGCGGTAAGTGCCGGGGCCTTAGGAGTTAAAAAATATAGGAGAAAGGGAAAGGCGTTACGGTCCTGCATCCAGTGCACCGGAAGGACTCCCGCATCAGAAGGCGCGCCATGTTGTGTTGGGTCAGAATGAGTGGTTTGTTGCAATTAGGGCAAGCCAAAATTCGCGATAGCTTAACGAGGACCTTCCGGGTCTCATTGATCCTATTCGGATCGTCGCTCAGCAGAAACATGCTCGTGATCGTGCGGACCTTGAACGCAGTTCTTGCTCCTGGGTCCATGGCTTTCATGCGGTCGTAGAAACCTTCGATCACATGCGCGAGAAAGAGCAGTACGAGTGGCAGCACCTCGTAGAGCCCGTCGTATGAATCATTGTCGGCGTAGTTCTTGAAAATGAAATTGAAGTTCTCCGGTTCTGTCTTCACCGCTTCCCGACTCACGGTGATGAGGTGCACGGCACGTTGCAGGGTTTTGTAGAGGCCGCGTTCAAAGTCGTCCTTGAATAGGACCGCATGGAGCCAATCGCTCTGGATCACGCCCTTAAGGGCGGTCTTCTCAAGGGCGGCTTGGAGAATGGCTTGGCGCCGATTGCCAACGATTTTAGGGGCCAGCCCTGCGGGCGACTTTTTGGAGAAAGCTTCATAGAAGCCGTCTTCGTCGCCCAGCATCCAGGCCAGATAAATGAGGCTATCGGTGAGCGGCTTGCGCAGCAAATTGAAGGCCACCACGACCTTCCGGCGCTCCATGCACCGCAGCGCTTCATAGATGTGGTGAAGGCAGTCGGACACCATGCCCATCGTGATGGTGTTTATGGCCACACGTCGCACTGTGTCCAGCCGACCTAGCTGCTTCATCGCTTCGATCGAGCCGACCTCGTTGGCTAGGCGTTCGAACTCGTCAGCCTCGTCGGCGTCTCGGAATTTGAAGCGAACCAGATGGGCGCGCGCCTTTTCGTATTCGGCCAGCATCTGCACGCAGGCGTCATGCAAAAGTAGCAGTATTCATGGGCGAGCTGAGCTGATGGCGGGACCCATTTGAGACGGTTCCTCGGAATCAACCCGGATGAAAAGTAGCGCGAATGGCCGGCTTGGCTAGTCGACCCCTTGGGCTCACTCCCTATTGTAACGCTCGCCGCCATACGCCCCTCATATGATTAGCCGTATGCGCTTTCTGCTCGTCGTCGGATTGCTGCTCCTGCGCAATTTGCCTGGCGATGGAGTCCGACATCTTCCGAGCCCAGCGGCGCACGAGCAGCTTGTGCTACGGCTGGTGCATGAATAGCTTCTCTTCTGCTCATCTCGCAATAGCGCGCCAACAATTCATTCCATCGGACGTTCAACCGCTACGCGGCTTCGCGCTGCTAAATTCTGGCATCGACCGTCCGCTTATGGCCGAAGTCGACCGGCCGCTCTCCGCTGCTCGCGAGCGTTGCCTGCTCGACGTCCCCCGATAGTGGACAGGCTCGACGTCAAGAATAGGCAACGCCATGATGATAATGGCAGCCAGTTTGCCGGCCACGGTCAATTTCGCTAGCGAAGTTGCTCGATTGTTGAGGGAGTGGTTGGCGTTCTGGACCTTCCCACGACATTGCATCGGTGGCTGTGCAACCGAGGATGGCCACCTTATGCTTTCAAGGAGATCATAAAGTGGTCAAAGTGGCCACTTTATGGTTTCCCGCACACGAACAGCGTCGAATGCGTTTGTGGTGGGCCCACGAGGATTCGAACCTCGAACCAAGGGATTATGAGTCCCCTGCTCTAACCGTTGAGCTATAGGCCCATGTGGCGTGTGCGAAGGCGCTGCCGATGGTAGCTCTTTATGTTAGCGGGGACAGGTGTCTAGCGTCGAGGGTGACTGGACTGATGTGTTGGCACATCGTGTCCTTGTCCGCTGAAACGGAAGAACCCGTTCCATCGGTGGCGCGGACGAATAGGCCTAGGCCGCCACAAAGCAATAGCCCCGCGAGTGCGGGGCTATTGCTTCAATGCTGGACGGATTGGCTCAGTCGATATCGAGGAACGAGCGCAGTTGCTCCGAACGGCTCGGGTGACGCAGCTTGCGCAGTGCCTTGGCCTCTATCTGGCGGATGCGCTCGCGGGTGACGTCGAACTGCTTGCCGACTTCTTCCAGCGTGTGGTCGGTATTCATGTCGATACCGAAGCGCATGCGCAGCACCTTGGCTTCCCGTGGGGTGAGGCCGGCGAGTACGTCGCGCACGGTTTCTACCAGGCCGGTTTCGGTGGCCGAATCGATCGGCGAGCTGGCGTTGGTATCTTCGATGAAGTCGCCCAGATGCGAATCTTCGTCGTCGCCGATCGGGGTTTCCATCGAGATCGGTTCTTTGGCGATCTTCAGTACTTTGCGGATCTTGTCTTCGGGCATGTCCATTTCCTTGGACAACTCTTCCGGCGTCGGCTCACGACCAAACTGTTGCAGCATCTGGCGCGAGATGCGGTTGAGCTTGTTGATCGTCTCGATCATGTGCACCGGGATGCGGATGGTGCGTGCCTGGTCGGCGATCGAACGGGTGATGGCCTGGCGAATCCACCAGGTGGCATACGTGGAGAACTTGTAGCCGCGACGGTATTCGAACTTGTCCACCGCCTTCATCAAACCGATGTTGCCTTCCTGGATCAGGTCGAGGAACTGCAGGCCGCGGTTGGTGTATTTCTTGGCGATGGAGATCACCAGGCGCAGGTTGGCCTCCACCATTTCCTTCTTGGCGCGGCGTGCCTTGGCTTCGCCCACCGACATGCTGCGGTTGATTTCCTTGATGTCGGTCAGTGGCAGGAACAGCTTCTTCTCGATCGCGGCGAGCTTGTCTTGCTCGGCATCGATCGCCTCGCGATAGTTCTTGATGTTCGGCGACCACTTCTGGCGCTTGCGACCCAGTTCGGCCGCCCACTCGAGGTTACCCTCGTTGCTGGGGAAGGCTTTCAGGAATTCGGCCTTGGGCATTTTCACGTGCTTGACGAAGATATCCATCAGCACGCGCTCGTGATGGCGGATGTTGCCCACCACTTCGCGCAGCTTGCGCACGAAACCGTCGATCAGCGCCGAAGGCAGCTTGAGCTTGAGGAATTCCTCGGCCATCTGGTCGCGCAGCTTGGTCACCTTCTTGTCGGTGATATCGGCGGCCTTGGGCGCGGCTTTCTGGAATTTGCCGTAGTAGTCGCGCAGCAGTTCCATGCGGCGCTTGACTTCTTCCGGGTCGGGACCGGTGGGACCGGCTTCCTCGTCGTCGCCGGCGGCTTCGACATCGTCGTCGTCGTCGTCGGTGCCGTCGGCGTCAGCGGCCAGTTCTTCGGCTTCGGCCAGCGCGGCGTCGGCGGCTTGTTCCAGATCGGCGAAACCGGCCAGGATTTCGCTGAGGCGGCGCTTGCCGTCCAGGTGCTGGTCGTATTCTTCCAGCAGCAACTCGATGGTCAGCGGGAAGCTGGCCAGTGCGGTCTGCACCTGGGTAAGGCCTTCCTCGATGCGCTTGGCGATGGCGATTTCGCCTTCGCGGGTAAGCAATTCCACCGTGCCCATCTCGCGCATGTACATGCGCACCGGATCGGTGGTGCGGCCTACTTCCGCATCCACCGCCGAGAGCAGGGCGACGGCTTCTTCGGCGGCGGTTTCATCGTCGGAGGCCGAGCCCGGCGCGTTGTCGGCGAGCGGGTCGGCATCGGGCGCGGCATCGTGCACGTCGATACCCACGCCCTTGAGCACTGCCATGATGTCTTCGATCTGCTCCGGATCGACGATGTCGTCGGGGAGGTGATCGTTGATCTCGGCGTAAGTCAGATAGCCCTGCTCCAAACCCTTGGAGATGAGCGCTTTGATTTCCGACTGTTGCTCGTGGGCTTTGTTATTCATACCAACCGCCGCGGGATAGGAACCAATCAGTATAGCGATGTGCTGCTTTTTTGACCAGTTTTCAAGTGAAAAATCCGCACGCACCTCCACGCAAAAATCGCGCCAAATCGCGGTTTTCGGCAAGGACGAGAGGATTCGCAAGAGACGTCTGCACGTACATGGGCTAACGCACGTCAAGCCAGAACGTTACCGGGCCGTCGTTGACCAGGTGCACTTCCATATGGGCGCCGAAGCGCCCGATTTCCACCCTTGGATGTGTCGCGCGCGCCAGTTCGACCAAACGCTCGAACCAGGTTCGCCCATGTTCCGGCGAAGCGGCGCTGGTGAAACTCGGCCGCATGCCGGAGCGGGTATCCGCCGCCAGCGTGAACTGGCTTACCAGCAGCAGGCCGCCGCCGGTATCCGACAAGGAGCGATTCATCTTGCCGGCTTCATCGGAGAACACGCGGTAGCCGAGCAACCGTTCCAGCATGCGCCGGGCCTGGGTTTCGCCATCGTCGGGCTGCACGGCAACCAGGGCCAGCAAGCCGGGGCCGATGCTGCCGACGGTTTCGCTTGCCACGTCGACACGGGCCGAGAGTACTCGTTGGATGAGGGCGATCATGCGATGAAGGATGGTGCCTGGATAAAGCGGTAGCGCTGCAAGGTAAAGGATGGACGGATAAGCGACGAGAGCCAAGTCGCCTGGACGCGAACGCCCGCGCCCATGGCTCATGCGGGTGCATGGCTTGTCAACGGCAGATCGGCCTGATGCTTGAGCATGAATCGGCTTGAGCATGAATCGAGCGGTGCGCCTGGTTCCGCGCATGCAGGCGAGGACTGCCCTCGCTACCGGGCGCTTGCTCCTCTACCCTGTGCGTCCGCTCACGTTCGCCGCTGCCATCCATGCGTCCTGATATCTATCTCGTCTACCTGCTGCTGCGCCTGCTCGGGCGGTTGCCGCTGCGCTGGTTGCAGGGCATCGGCGCGGCCTGCGGGCGGCTGGCGTTGCGGCGTGGTGGCAAGATGGCCCGCTACACCGCGGTCAACCTGGCGATCGTGCGGCCGGAACTGGATGATGCCGCGCGCGCCAGGCTGCTGCGTGAGGCGATGGCCGAAGGTGGCAAGTCGATCGTCGAGATCGTGAAGGTCTGGGGCGCGGGCGCGGAACACGCGCTCGACCTGGTGCGCGAGGTGCGTGGCGAAGCGTTGTTCGATGCTGCGCTGGCCTCCGGCAGGGGCGTCATCATTGCCGCGCCGCACCTGGGCTGCTGGGAGCTGCTCAATTATTGGCTGTGCCGCAAGACGCCCATGGCGATTCTCTACCGGCCGCCGCGCATCGCCGCGGTGGAGGCGCTGCTGCGCAGGGTGCGCGGTGCGCTCGCGCCGGAGCAGGTACGTGCCGAGGGGGCTGGCGTGCGCACGTTGTACAAGCGGCTGGCCGCCGGCGGCACGGTGGGCATCCTGCCGGACCAGAAGCCGCGTGCGGGCGAGGGCGAGTTCGCGCCCTTTTTCGGACGCGAGGCCATGACGATGGTGTTGCTGCCGCGCCTGGCGGCGCGCACCGGCGCCACCGTGCTGTTTGCGTTCGCCGAACGCCTGCCGCGTGGCGCGGGTTATCGGATCCATTTCCTGCCGGCGCCGGATGGCCTGGACGATGCCGGCCTGCCGCGTGCCTGCGCTGCGCTCAATCGCGGCGTGGAGAAATGCGTCAATATCGCCTTTGCCCAATACCAATGGCATTACAAACGATATTCGGCGGATAACCGGCCAAGTCCCTACTGAAGCGATAGCGATCGATGCGCGGTGGTGATCGCGCACCGCGCCATGGCTATGGCTCGCTCTTTTCCAGCCTGCGCAGGAACACCGTCATTTCCTTTTCCGCCTGCTTGTCCCCGCGTTGCTGCGCGACGGCGATGCCTTGCCGCCATGCATCGGCGGCCGCTGGCGTGTCGTGGGCGGCAAGGCAGGCCTTGCCCAGTAATTTCCAGGCGGCGGAATAATCGGGATCGAACGACAGCGCATGACGAAGTTCTTCGACCGCGGTGGCGTGGTCGCCTTCATCCAGCAGCGCCTTGCCTAATGAAAAGCGCAGCAGCGCGCCGTCACGGGGACCTCCGCATTGGGCACGCAGGCCGGCGATCAGCGCGGTATTCATGGCTGGGCGCCGTACTGCGTCATGGTCGCGGTGGGGAAGACGCGCGGCGGTTGCGCGGGTTCGGCCGGCGTACGGCCTGCCCGCAGGTCAGCCAGTGCCGGCGCCGGCCACACCACCACCCAGGACGAGCGGAATGGCTGCGCCAGCAGCGCGTAGCGCAGGGCGGAAGGTGCCAGCTCCTCCGGATGGGTGATGATCAGGCCATCGGGATGCTGCCCGGCGAATTCCTGCAAGGCCGCGGGGGAGCGCAGCTCCGTGATTGGCTGGCCCAGGCGTCCGGCGAAATGGAACTGCCCCTCGTAATTGCCTTCCACGGCAACGGCGCGCTGCTCGGCTTGTGCCGCCGAAATCAGCGCCGACGCAGGGGCGAGGTCGTATTTATGCCAGAGCGTGAGCGTGAATAAGGTATTGAGCGCCAGGGCGCCGACCAGCCCGGCGACCGCCACGCGGCGCATCTCGCCACGACCGCGAATCAGCAGCAGGCCTCCCAGCAGCAGGAACAACACACTGAAGGTACGGCTGTACGGTGCGGCGCCCTCGGCCCATGCGCTGTGCAACTGATGCCCCTGGGCGAGATAGGGCAGCGCAAACAGCAGCCCTGCGAAGAGGACGCTGCCGATACCCAGCGGCCAACTGCCAAGCCAATAGTTGTCCGCCAGCGCGGTCCGTCGCTCACGCAACAGCGCGATCGCGCCTGCCAGCAGCAATGTCCAGCCGCCGAACTCCGGCAGCAGGTAATACCACTGCTTGCCGCTGATCACCGAGAACAGTACGAACGAAGGCAGCAGCCAGCACAAGGCAAAGCGCACGCCGCTATCCAGCGGCCGGCGCAGCGTACCCAGCGCCGCCCAGGCACGCGGCCACGCACTGAACGGAAACAGCAGCATCGGTAGCCATATCAGATACCAGCCGAACCAGTGCGGATGGCTTTGCAACGGCTGATCATGCTGGATCCCGTTCACCACCCGACCGGCGGTCTGCGTGAAGAACAGCCGATGCCGGTAGGCTTCGCCGCCACTGAAACCGGCCGGGATCGCCCACGCCAGCAATAGCGCCAGGCCCAGCGCGATCGCCAGCACGCCACGCCCATACCAGCGGCCGCGATGCTCGCGCGCCCAGTCGTTCCACAAGGGGCCGAGCAGCCACGGGAATGCGATGTGCAAAAGCATCACCGGTCCCTTGGTGAGCAGGCCCGCGCCGATCAACAGGCCAAACAGCAGCCAGCGCGGTTCGGCGCGATGCGGTTTCGGGGCCAGGCATAGCAGGGCACCCAGCACGCAGTCGGCCAGCAGTACTTCGTACATGATCTGCAGGCCGAACAGGAAGGCATACGACAGCGCCAACAGCATCCACGGTGCTGCCTTCACCACCCACGGCCGGCCGGGAAACAGGCGCCGCGCAAGCATCGACAGCAGCACCAGCTGCGTACCGCCGAAGATCACTTCCAGGATGCGTGGCCAGACGTCGTTGACGCCGAACGCGAACCAGCCGGCATGGATCAGCCAGAACAGCAGCGGCACCTTTTCGCTGTAAGGCTCGCCGTTGATGTACGGCACCAGCCAGTGATGCTCGTGCCACATTTCCCACGCCACCGCGAGCGTGCGGGTGGAATACAGCGGCATGGGTCCATGCGAGAAGATCGCGGCCAGCGCAACCAGGGTCCATAACGGCAGCCATGGCCACAAGCCGCGCAATACTTCGGATCGGCGATAACTGTTGGTCGACACGAGTTCTGGGCCATCCGTCTTGGGTGGTCGTGATTCTAGCGAGATGGGAGCCTGAACTGGCTCTTGCTTAGGCCGGCCCCCAATAGCCGATGCGGCGGCGCAGTTTCAGCTTGCGCCAGAAATTCAGCGGCTTGGCTTTGCGATTACGGCCGCCGGCGGCAATGAACGCATCGATCGCATCCAGTACCCGTTCGCTGGAACGGCCGTCGCGATAAGGATGGATCGCCGCGCCGAATGCCTCGATCGCCTGCATCAATGCCGGCGGACGCGACAGCGCGCGCTCGATCGCGGGCTCGAACTGCGCCGGATCGTCGATATCGATCAGCTGCGGTCCGGGTGCGCGGTTCTTGAAGGTCACCACCGGCTTGCCGGTAAGCAGGAACTCGCTCAGTGCGGATGACGTATCCGAGCACATCATGTCCACCTGCGGGAACAGCTCCAGGATGTTGTCGTTCTCGGCAAAGCTCAGGTGCTCGTTTTGCAGCGCCTTGAACTTCGCGACTGTCGCCGGCGCCATCTTGGGATGGAACGACACGATCCAGCGCCAGCGGCCGGTACGCGACAGGCGCTTGACTTCCTCGTACAGCGTTTCGGCCGCGCTCCACGAGGGCGAGAAGGTGGAGTGATACAGGATCACCGGCGGCTTGCGCACCGGCGGCAGCGGGCCGGCGATTTCCTGCATGAAGGGATCGAGCTTGGGCCAGCCGGTTTCGGTCACGCTGAAGTGGCCCAGTTGCTGCGCCAGCGCGCCGAATTGGGCGGTGTCCCTGGGGCCGGTGGTGCAATACAGGTCGAAGAAGCCGCGGATGTAGACATGCCGGGGCTTGCCTGCATTGAATCCGTGGAACGTTTCCACTTTTACGCCGGGGAAGAAGTGCGGCAGGTGATTGCCGGGCGTGATCACCGCGATCGGATTCCACTGGCGCACTTGCGCGACCGTAAGCAACGGTTCGTCTTCCAGCAGGTCTTCCGCGCCGGGACCATCGAAGAACCATGCGGCTTCGTCGCCGCGCGCACGGATGGCTGCTTGCAGCGGGCGCAGGATCGCCAGTGCATAGCGTTCCGATCCATACAGCAGGTAATGCTTGCTTGCGGTGGAGGACTTCGTAGCAGGCGTGGACATGGTCAATGATCCAGTCCGCTGCGGGTGAGCGCGGCGGCTGCGGTGTCGCGGGAGGCGGGATTCTGGCGCATTTCGTAATAGCGCATGCGCTTGTAGGCCGCGTAGCTGGCTGCCGTCTGCGCAATCGCGTAGCCGCGCCAGCCGTCGAGGAAACCCAGGCGCAGCAGGTAATCCTTGAGGAAGGCCATTGCGAACACGAACGGGGTTTGCCACATCCGCGTGGATTTGTTCTTGTCCAGCCAGTCACGGCATTTCAGTTCGGAATACAGCAGCACCTTGAGCTGCTTCTCGACCAGGCTGGGGTTGTTGTCGTGCAGGAACGGTGCCTTGAAGGTGACCGGCGCGCCCTGGAATTGCAGCGATTCGTGCACGCGCACGTCGTTCCAGCGGGCGCGGTCGCGGTGATAGAACCTTGCCATCTTCTCGCCCACCGCGGGCCGATACCAGCGCATCGGCCGGCCCATGTAGATCAGATGCCGGCGCAGGATTCCCGCCGCCGCATCGCCGGCCATCAACGCCGGCAGGCGCTGTTGCAGTTCGTCGGCCAGCTCGGGCGTGAGGTATTCGTCGGCGTCCAGCGCAAGAATCCACGGATGGCTGCACTGGGCCGCGGCGACATTGCGCTGCGGGCCGAAGCCCAGCCATTCCTGCTGTACCACGCGGGCGCCGTGGGCACGGGCGATGGCCACCGTTTCGTCGGTGCTGCCGCTATCCACCACCAGCTTTTCGGCGGCGAACGGCACGCTGTCCAGGCAACGCGCGATTTTTTGCGCTTCGTTGCGGGTGATCACAACGAGCGTGAATGGAAGAGGGGGCGCCATGCGCGCATTCTACGGGCATCCACGCGGACCAGGGGCATGCCGCGGGATTCGCGCGTTCCGGGCACGTTGCCTTTCACCTGGGCGCGGTAAGTTAAGATGCCGCCGCTTGAGGGCGAACCGAATCGCCCTCGTCAGCTTGAAGTTTGCCGGACCGCATGGCGATAGAGATGCAACGGCGCACGTAGATCGAACCAGCAACTGAGATCGTCATGCCTCAATCATCTGCGACCAGCATTACCGTGATGGTCTCCACCTACAACTGGAAAGAGGCATTGGCGCTGTCGCTGCGCAGCCTGGCCGGGCAAAGCCGGCTGCCGGAGGAGGTGATCGTGGCCGATGACGGCTCAGGCGACGATACCGCCGAACTGCTGCGCGATATCGCCCGTACCTTTCCAGTGCCGCTGCGACACGTGTGGCAGCCGGACGAAGGATTTCGCAAGGCACGCATCCTCAATCGCGCCATTGCCGCGGCGCGTGGCGACTACGTGGTCCAGGTCGATGGGGACATGTTGGTTCATCCCAACTTCGTGGAAGACCATATGGCGCTGGCCCGGCCGGGAAGATTCCTGCAAGGCACGCGCATCCGCACTACGGAGGCCGAAACCGCACGCCTGCTTGGCGGCGGCAGGCCGCAATTCGGCTGGTTCGTGGACGCCTATTTCCGTGACGACAAAGACCGCAGTACGTATCACTTCGGCCGCCGCCACCACACCTTGCGGTTGCCGTGGCTGGCGCGGATCAAGTCCCGTTCCACCGGGCATCCGATGGGGTGCAACGTAAGTTTCTGGCGCGAAGACCTGCTGCGCGTCAATGGCTACGACGAACGCATGCATGGCTACGGCAGCGAGGACCTGGAAATCGATATCCGGTTGCGAAATGCGGGCCTGCGCCGCAGCCAGATCAAGTTTGCCGCGCTCGCCTTGCACCTGGAGCATCGCAGCGTGTCGTCCCTGGATCCTGCCGATCCCGAACTGCCCAACAACAAACTCCTGTACGCGGCCAGGGACCAACATCTGGTACGTGCCGAATTCGGCCTGGACGAGCACTTGGCCGACTTCGCCCAGCCACCGATCGATCTACGCGCTCAGGCAGGGCAGCGCCCGTGACTACCTCCTTGCATAGCCATCCCCAATCCCGCGGTTGGACCGAACCGGGCGATACGTCCGTCACCGGATGGCTGCGCCGCCTGTTGATCGTGGGCATGGCATGGCTGGTCATTGGCATGGCCGTGATGCCGGCTGGTGTTTCCTACAATCCCGGCAAGGCCTATCAGGATGTGCTGGCGTTGACGATGTGGCTGCCGGTGATCATTTTGTCGGCGATGCGGCCGCAGCGCCTGCTTGCGTTCTGCACGTTGCCGTTGATGCCGTGGGTGATCGTACTGCTGGCGTGGGGCTGGATTTCCCTGTCCTGGACGCATGCGGCGCGCCCGGCGGACGAAGCCGCCCGCAATCTCAGCATCCTGCTGTTCCTGGTGGCCTGCCAGTGGGTATTCAACGGTGACCAACGCCGTACCAAGTGGCTGCTGATCGGTTGCAGCCTGGTGTTGGCGGTCGTGGCCGTGTTCGACATGATCCATGGTGCGCTGCATCCGGCCGCCGACGGGCGCTTGACCGGCATCGGCGTCATGGCCAACGCCAATCTTGCCGCGGCAGGCATGGGAGCGGGCTTGCTGTGGCTGTGGCCTTGGCGCTTCGATGGCTGGCGCGGGAATGGCGTGAAGTGGCTGGCGATCAGTGCACTTGCGTTGTTCGTGCTGCTCACCTTTACGCGCAGTGCCTGGGCGGCGCTATTCGTTTCGTTGATCGTGGTGGTGCTGTGCCGCGGCAGCCGCCGTGCATGGCTGTACGCGGGTTTGCTCTGTGCCCTGGGGGCAATCGGTGTCGCGGCGGGCCTGCACCTGCTGCTGCAGCGCGGCTGGTCGTTGCGGCCACAGATCTTCGCGCAGTCGGTCAAGCTGTTCATGCAGCATCCGTGGCGCGGACTGGGGCAGGGCAGCCCTTTCCAGATCAAGGCGGGCAAAGAAATACTGGACCATGCGCACAACATGTTCGCGCAACTGGCGATCGAACTCGGCCTGCCTGCCTTGCTGCTTTGGATGTGCCTGTGGCTCGCACTGGGCTGGCGTGCCTGGCGGCACCGGCATGAAACGGTGGGATTAGTGGTGCTGGGCCTATGGGTATTCGGCACGATTGCCGTGCAGTTCGACCTGCCGCACCTGCTCGACAGTCCGCGTCCCGGCTGGTTGATCACCTGGCTGCCGCTGGCGCTGAGTACTACGCTCGGCCGGCCGGTTGCCGTCAAGCCCGCGAACGATGCATGAAAGTCTCGCTCATCATCATTACCTACAATTGGCCCACGGCACTGCAACGGGTGCTGGAAAGCGTGGCGGCGCAAACGCGCCTGCCCGACGAGGTATTGATTGCCGACGATGGCTCCGGTCCGGAAACAGCCGCCGTGATCGCCCGCGCCGGCGAACATTTTCCCGTACCGTTGCGACACATCTGGCAGGAAGACCTGGGCTTTAGAGCGGCGCGCTGTCGCAACCGGGGCATTGCAGCGAGCCGTGGCGATTACATCTTGCTGCTCGATGGCGACATGCTGGTGCATCCCCGTTTTGTCGCCGACCACCTGATGCTGGCCGAGCCGGGTTACTTCCTGCAAGGCGGCCGGCTGAAGGCGGATCGCCAGGAAAGCGAGCGGCTGCTGGCCGGAGGCAGGCCGATCTATGCCCCCTGGGTGAAGGCGAATTTCCACGAATTCGATGGCACGCGCCGGCTCTATGCTTTTCGTCAGCCGATGCTGGCGCGCTGGAAAGCGCGCTCGCGCAACGGCGGTCGCGTAATGAGCTGCAACATGAGTTTCTGGCGCGAGGATCTGCTGCGTATCAACGGCTTCGATGAGCGCATGGAAGGCTACGGTGCGGAAGACCGCGAACTGGTCGTGCGCCTGGAAAACGCCGGGTTACACCGGCGCGCATTGAAATGGGCGGCATTGGCCATGCACCTGGAGCACTTTTCGCGCTCGCAGGAAAACGTCGACGATCCCAGTTTGCCGAACAACCGTTTGCTGCAGGCGAGCATCGATCAACGCATCGTGCGTTGCGAATATGGCATCGACCGGCACCTAGGTGTTGAAGTTCGATACGTTGTTCCGCGCTAGCCGGCTGATAGGCGGTTGGTAGCCAAGGGCGGAATGAGGTCGATGGTGATTGTAACGATGCATCCACGGTTGCAAAGCAGCCTGGCGTTCGGCGCTGTTCTGG